>JAIVJJ010000092.1 GCA_020200095.1 Acidobacteriota bacterium
TTATTATAATTTGCTGTGTCAATATATCAAAAGTGTCTGTCTAGAGATAATCTGTAGCTTTTTGCCACATCACAATTACTTTTAATAACATATAATATTCTATTAAACTTTTTCTTATCAACAATTTAACTTCAGCATTAATAAGGCACGTTTTTTGCATTACATTGAATTTATTAGATAAGAGGTCTTTTATAAATTAAAGATTAATTTTATATATCATACGGAGAGTTAATACTTAAAAACTTTATAATTAAATGAACTGCTTAGACGAAAACAAATTATTAATATTTTCTAACGTCTAAAATTACTGTTTTCCCACACACATAATAATATGAGACCTATAAAACATTTCGAAAAAGGCTTGACCTACATCGCAGGCGGCGTTTTTACTGCTATTAAATCTGTAAATCAATATAAACCAAACTCTTCTTTTACGCCTAAGTGGTCAGATAAACCATTGCTTAAATCATGGCAAAAAACCAAGCCGACGCTTGGTTTTCCACGAACAACTGACTCGCTTTGTCCAAATTGTGTTATCGAAGCGCGAGAAGATATTTTAAGCGGTAAACAAGACGTTTCACTTTTAGTGAATGAAAAAGTTGGAGAAATTAAAGCACAGATTATTGAGCGCGACGGTCAAATTTGGATGATTAAAGATTGTCCAATACACGGGCATTTTGAAGATTTGATGGCGATTGATTCGAAGTTTTTGCAGCATATTGAAGCAAATTTTCCCGGACGCGATATTCAATCGCACAATGATGAGAAACTTCATAATCACGGTTCATCAACTATTAAATACGGACGTGGCGCCGTATTAACAGTTGATTTGACGAATCGCTGCAATATGATGTGCGACCCGTGTTTTATGGATGCGAATCAAGTCGGATTTGTTCATGAGCTTTCGATGGAAGATGTCAAGGAAATCCTTGATAATGCTATTTCCATTAAACCGCGTCGCCAAATGTCCGTTCAATATTCCGGCGGTGAGCCGACACTATCACCATATTTTATTGAAGCTATTCGATATGCGCGTAAAGTTGGTTATAATTCGGTGCAGGCGGCAACCAACGGGATTGAGTTTGCCAAATCGAAAGAATTTTGTCGTGAAGCTGCCGAAGCTGGTTTGCGTTTTGTTTATTTACAATTTGACGGAATTGGAAACGATGCTAACTCACACCGCCAAATCGGCAATTTGTTTGATGTTAAATTAAGAGCAATTAATAATTTACACGAAGCCGGAGTTGACATCGTTCTTGTTACCACACTCGTAAACGGTGTAAATAATGACCAAGTTGGCTCAATTATTCGCTTTGCGTTGGAAAACCCAAAAAAGGTATCATTTGTGTCATTTCAACCCGTTTCCTTTACTGGGCGTGACGAACACATCACTGAGCACCGCCGTTTGCAACAACGTTATACTTTATCGCATCTGGCGCAAGATGTGCAGAAACAAGTTGGAATTACGGAGCCGACGCGTGACTGGTTTCCGCTTTCCTTGATGGGCGCATTTGCCGATTTTGCTGATTTAGTTCACGGACCTGAAGCTGACTGGGGACAAGTATCCTGTGGGTGCCACCCAAACTGCGGTGTCGGAACTGCTGTAATGATCAACAAAGAGAACAAAGAAATGGCGCCTGTTCCGCAATTTTTGAACATTCCAAATCTCGTGGAAGATATGAAACATATCACAGACACAGCCCGCGGAAAATGGTTTTCAAATATAATGATGGGTTTGGCACTACTTAAAAACTATAATCCGTATGGAGCGCCGCACAGTTTAACGCTGGGAGGAATATTTGCGAAATTCGATAAATCATTCGGCTTAACCGGAAAAGATTACGGAAAAGTGGACGGCACGCGCACGGTTGAAGACATCGAAAAACGTCGCAAAGACCCGTGGAATTTTCTTTTCATCGCTGGAATGTGGTTTCAGGATTTATTCAACTATGATTTCCGACGCACCGAGATGTGCATTATTCCTTATGGTACTCAAGAAGGGGAAATATCCTTCTGTGCGTACAATACGGGAATTGGTTGGAGAAATATTATCGAGCATATGCACCAAAACGCAACTGTCGCGCAATGGTATAAAGAACACGGTCGCCACGAAGTTTTTGCGCGCGGAAAAGAAGTTGGTTTAGATGATCCTACGCATAACCTCATATTGAATGAAGTTGACTTATCGCGCCCGAATAAACCTGAAATGGAAGGACCCAAAACCGCTGCCGAAGAAATGCAAATGATGCGAAAACTTTACCAGGAAATGGTGATGGAAAAAAACAACATTAAAGGTGAAAGTCTTGTACAAATCGGTGGTTTAAAGCGTGAAAAGAAAGATAACTCGAAAACGGTCAACGCATAATTTAATCTCAAATTAATTGAGTGTAAAAATAAAAAGTCTTGCGGCGTGGAAATCGTTTGCAAGGCTTTTTATTTTGAATTTGAAGATATTTGGGTGTTTATTTAGTCGTAAAAGGTTTTCATAAATAAAATATGTGAATCAAGAGTAGAAAACTAACAAAAGCAATGCAAATGAAAGTTTTCCGAAACAGTGTAACAGCAAACCGTTTGCCGACCTGACCGAACTAGCGGTTTGAATTTGGGTTTTATCGTTAAGCCATTTGAAAAACGATTCAATCGGCTGGCGAATTTTGCTAACCAGACGCGAATATCTTTTGTCTGATTCACTTTGGTCTTTGCCTTTTGGCTTTTTTCGCGGAACAAACAACCTGGTGTGCTGTTGGCTCAATTGCTTTTCCAAAGCTGCATCGCAAAAAGCCTTGTCGCCGAAAAGCGTGGTGTTCGGCAAACTATATCTCCTGCTCTTTGAAAGCCGTCAAATCGTGCGCTGCGCCTTCCCGAAACCAAATTTGAGATGGCATTGGCAAACGACCGCTTCGGCGGCGGGCAAGCAGGTGCAGACGAACTCCGTGAAAATGCACCTGTTTGGCGGCGCAGTAACCGATGCAAGCAAATTCACGGGCGACCGATGCGCGACGAGCGAACGCCCCTTTTGCCAACATCACCGGAAATGAATCAACCAGATGGTCAACTTCGATATCTTGATTGGCGGCTAAAGACTTGAGTAGTTCCTGGTTGATAATTTGAAAACTCGACTCTAAATTGTTTAGCCGATGGACGAAGGCTTGATAATTCGGCAGTTCGGGAAACCAATCAGCCCAGTAGTTTTCGATAAAGCGGTAAATCGCTTTCTTCTGAAACAGTCCGTTCAGATGACCGAACAAATAGCAGCTAACGAGTTCTTCATCGGTAAAACGCGGCTTGAAATTGCTAGCGCGTTGCGCTTTCAAAGAGCTTTGATTATCGTAGATTTGACAGACAAGTAAATAAAGTTGAATCAGTTGGTTTTTCATCGCAAGAAAATCTTACCAATTCTTCCTGCTTGTCTGTCTTCTCTACTCTTGATTCACATAAAATATATTCGGTTTGTATAAATTTTTGAACAACTTTATTCTAATTTAATGGCTATCGGGAGAGATGAATTTCGTGCTGCCCTCGCACATTTTGCAAGCGGTGTGACGGTCGTAACTACAAGAGATGATGAGGGTTATTTGCACGGAATAACTGTTAGCGCGTTTTGTTCACTCTCACTTAATCCGCCACTCATTCTTATTTGTATTGATAAGAGAACGGGCAGTCATTATGCCTTTACAGAAAGCAAATTTTTTGTAGTCAATATTCTGCACGAAAAACAACAACATTACGCTGATCGATTTGCTTCTAATTTGCCAAATAAATTCGAACGAATAGAGTTTTTAACAAACGCAAAGGGAATTCCGATTTTGAAAGACGCATTAGTAAATTTAGAATGTGAACTCATCAATTCCTATAATAATGGTGATCATACGATTTTCGTCGGGCAGATTGAAAGAACTGTCATTAATGACGGCAAGCCTCTTATATATTTTTCGGGGAATTACCATAAAATTAAGAGGTAATTTTATAAAAACCGCGAGGCTTAATCTTTTTGATAAGGAAATTTGAGTATAAACACCGAGCCTTTCCCTAAACCCTCACTATTAGCTTCAATTGTTCCGTTATGAAGTTTTACGATATGATTTGAAACGGTTAAACCCAAGCCTAAACCGCCGTAACCGCGCGTAGTTGATGTATCCGCTTGACTAAATCTGTCAAAGATATGCGGTAAAAAATCGGGGCTTATGCCTCTGCCATTATCCTTAACCGTCATTTGAACTGCTCCGTCGTTTTCGAAAAGCTGCGTTTCGACCCTTCCCCCCAATTGTGTAAATTTGACGGCATTGATTAACAAATTATAAATAACTATTTTTAATTTATCTTCATCACCTAAAATCATGTGTCCGTTTAATCGATTATCTTTTAACAATTCGATACTTTTTTCTTTTGCTTTCGATTCTATTTCCAGAAATGTATTTTCGAAAACCTCATTAAAATCAACTTGTTTTCCTTCAAAATGGACAGTTCCCGAAAGTATTTGAGAGTAATCAAGTAATTCTTCAACCAATTTTGTTTGTGAACGCAAATTTCTATCAATTTTTTCAAGTGCCAGAATTTTCGTTTTGTCGGAAAGATTTTCGGTTCTCAAAATTCTTGTCCAGCCGGCAATAGCATTAAGCGGTTCTAAATAAATTACAGCTTGATAGGAATCTCTTTCGCCTTCGGGAAATATATTAAAATCAGAATAGCCTTCCGATTTCATTTTTTTTATTAACGCTACGTGTTCAGTTTGCA
>JAIVJJ010000461.1 GCA_020200095.1 Acidobacteriota bacterium
ATCTTATGATGCAAAACACGAAATAACAGAAGAAACGCGCGGCGATTTACAAGATTGGCTTAGAAAACTTTGTAGATGAGATTAGGAGATGAAGAAAAAATTAAATTATATTAAACCAATTCCATTTCTCAATTTATTTTCAGCTTTTTAATTTCGACCTTTTCCTGAATATCAACTGGTAAAATCAAACGCGGAGAATTTTCGCCCGCCTCGTTTTTCAAGATTTCCACTTCCAGATTTTCAGCTTTTACAGAATCTAAAATCGAGCGTCCGCCGTATAAAACAACGGTTGCCATATTGACTCCGGTTTCCGTCTGAACGGGAACAATAAAAAGTCTTTCAATTCGTTTTTCACCGATTTTGAAAACGACATCAACCACCGTATCAAGCACGGTCGCCTTCGGATTCACAACGTTTATGGGAACTTGTTGCGCCGTAAAATCTTGTTTTCGGTTTTCCAGATTTATCTTTTCCGTTGATACAAAATCGAGCGATTTGATAAAACTTTCCGGTCCGCGGACACGCACATTTTGCGGCAAAATTGTTTGGTTATAAATTTCAAAACCGTCGGCAACACTGCCTTCGGTCTCGGCTTTAACTGCAACTTCGCGCTCCGCGACCGCTTCGAGTTTGACCGCGATTTTGCTCGGTTGGATTTCTTCAAGTCTAATACCGGTCGGAAGCTCGACATTAACGTTTTCCGGCATTACTTGAATGGTGCGGTCGCCTGCCTGTACGTCAACCAAATCTAAAGAAACGACCAAATCTCGAGGGTTAAGCTGGTCAATCTTACGCTTGTCGCCGGTGATTACCAAATCAACTTCCTGCACGGGCGAGTTAGTAACCTCAATGTCGCTGGAGACACGAAGTTTTAAGGCTACATTATTTACGCGAGTTGTAATCGGCGCGCGAAGTCCCGTAACACCGAGCCACAAAGCAAGCGTGATGACCAGCGCAATAGCTTTTATCAGCCAATCTTCCAAAAAAACGCGACGAAACAATCGGCGAATGAAAAATTGCCGCTCTTGTTTTTGAAAAAACTTTTCGGTCGGGAAAGAAAACATTTGTCAGTGGTCAGTGATCAGTGGTCAGTGGTCAGTTTGCTTCTCACAACA
>JAIVJJ010000245.1 GCA_020200095.1 Acidobacteriota bacterium
ATCCGTAGGTCATTATTTTAATGAGTTTTTTTATCTTGAGATTGAGAGAATAAGTATTAAATAATAAGGATTTGAAATCATCCTTAAAATCTATCATATTCAAGTCACTTCCCAAGCTGTAAAAAACAAACGGAACTTTGGACTTCATAGCTAACATTGGTCCATAACAACTTACTAACGCTATATCACATTTGGAAAAGTCGTTTATCAATTGCTTTGTTTTTCTGTTTGCGAATATGAAATTAGGAAATATCGGATAATAGTGAACCCATGACGGCAGGTTGTCCGGTGAGAACGATTTATCATCCCACCACGGATAATCTTGTTCAAGAGGTGACGAATTGTCTAAGAACATTTCGGCATCTACCCCTTTATCTCTTAAAATTTTCGTGAGATGAAATGCGCTATTTAACGTATTGCCATATACATGCACCTTCATATACTGCTAAATTTCCTTTTCTTCGTAGTTTTTGATTATTAAATCTGATACAAAATCTACTTGCTCTTCCGACAATTCATAAAAGAGAGGCAGCCTCAGCAAACAATCTGTATATTTATCTGTGTTAGGAAGATTCTCTCCTTTGTATATGTCTCTATAAAACATACTTTTGTGCAACGATAAATAGTGAAAGACAGCCAGTATGTCATTCTGCTTTAGCATTGCTATCAAATTTGTCCTCTCTTCCGGCTGATTACAAATAATGTAAAACATATGAGCGTTATTGGTTGCATATTTTGGTATGCGAGGAAGCGTCAAATAACCTTTCTCTTCAAGGGGTTTTAGATTCTTATAATACCTGTTCCATAATGTTTTTCTTCTTGCTTGAATTTTGTCTAAATTTTCTAATTGCGCATAAAGAAAAGCCGCAACAATATCGGAAGGCAAGAAGGAAGAGCCTATGTCCACCCATCCATATTTATCAATTTCTCCTCTGAAAAATTGACTTCTGTTTGTTCCTTTTTCTCTAATAATTTCTGCTCTATGAATAAATCTCTCATCATTTATTACCAGCATTCCACCTTCACCGCTGATAATATTTTTGGTCTCATGAAAACTGAATGTAGCAAGATGCCCGATACTTCCAAGCGGCTTGCCTTTGTAATAGCTATCAATGGCTTGTGCAGCGTCTTCGACAACGAAAAGATTGTACTTAGCGGCTATTTCCATTACTTTATCCATATCGCAGGCAATTCCCGCATAGTGAACAACCACAATCGCTTTAGTTTTATTAGTGATTAGTTTTTCGATTTGACATACATCGAGATTCGGATTTTCTTCTCCGCTATCCGCAAAGATAATGTTAGCTCCACGTAAAACAAAAGCGTTAGCAGTTGAAACAAAGGTATAAGAGGGAACAATAACTTCATCGCCTTCCTTTATATCGAGCAACATAGCCGACATTTCAAGCGCGTCAGTGCACGAGGTAGTTAATAAACATTTTCTGAATCCATATTTTTCCTCGAAAAATTCGTGGCATTTGCGTGTAAAAAGTCCGTCGCCGGAAATTTTACCGGACTTAACAGCATCACTTATATATAGTGTTTCTTTACCCGTTAAGAAGGGCTTATTGAATGGTATCTTCATTTTCGAGCCAATTTTGAATACTATCAAATATATTTCGCTTTACGACTCCGGGTACGCCTGCAACCAAACTGTACGGAGGAATTATCGTATTTTCTTTTACTACCGTACCCGCTGCCAAAATGGAATGATGTCCTATTGCTGAACCTTTTAAAATAACCGCATTCGTTCCGATATAGACATAATCTTCTACAAGAACCGGAGCGTGATCAATCTTGTTGTACATTCTATTCGTAACACATCGTTTTGAAGTATCATGAGTTATTATTTGAGCGCCTGCCGATACATTTACACCCTTTCCGATAGTAACTTTATCGTATTCCCCATCAATTACACAAAATGGTCCAATCCATACGCCGTCCTCGATGAAAACATTGCCGTGTTCTTCACCTCTTATCCAAGCCAATGGATTATACTTGTTAGTGTACATACGTGTTGAAATATTCCGTGTCAATCAACAGAGCATTTTATAGAGATAGAAATTGTAAAAATCAACACAACCTAGAAATTATAAAAAAGCCGCTATTTCGGAACTCGAACTCGCAAGAAGTTCGCGCAGTTGCGAAACAGTTATATTTTTATCTTTTGAAGAATACTCGCTTTGAAGTGCCGGAGTAAAATCTTTTTCTTCGCGCAGTTCGGGCAGCACGGGCAAAATCACATAATAATCGCCGCGTTCAACCGTGCGGAAGCACTCTTCTTCGGAAACCATAATCTCGTGAACCTTTTCGCCCGGTCTGATGCCCGTGAATTTTATCTCTAATTCCTTTTCTCCCATTAAGGCTTTGGCAACGTCAATCATTTTTGCCGATGCAACTTGCGGAACAAAAGTTTCGCCGCGATTGCCGCACGTAATAGAAGCAAAAACAGTATCAACCGCTCTGTGTAAACTCAGCAAAAATCTGGTCATTTCTGGCAGAGTTACGGTTAGAGGCTGATTGTTCCGCACTTGTTCGACAAATAGCGGGACAATCGAACCGCGCGAGGCGATTACATTTCCGTATCGGACGCACATTAAACTCGTGTCGGGGCAGTCACGGTTAGCTTCAATCAAGACTCTTTCCTGCAGCGCTTTGGTCATTCCCATTACGTTGATTGGCTTACAGGCTTTATCGGTAGAAATTCCGATTACCTTTTCTACGGGTAATTTGTTTTCACGAATCGCCCGGACAATATTTTCCGCTCCGTAGACATTCGTCAAAATAGCTTCAAAGGGAAAATACTCGCAAGACGGAACTTGTTTTAGCGCCGCCGCGTTAAAAACAATGTCGGCGTCGCGCATTGCTGCCAGCAGCGCCGGATAATCACGCACGTCGCCGATGCGAAAATTTAATAAATCTTGTGAATTTTGATAAATAATATCATCCGTCGCTTCGCGCAGATGCATAAAATCAAGCCGCATATAATGCTGCTTGGCTTCATCACGTGAAAAGACCGTAATGCGAGCCGGTTTTCCCATCTCGCCTCGCAAAAGCCGTTTGACCAGCGTTTGTCCGAGAGAACCCGTTCCGCCTGTTATTAATATTCTTTTTCCTTCCAGTTCTTTCATAAAAATTTTCAATTTTTCCGAGCTTTTATAGTTCACATTATAAAGAGCAAACCGCAGCCCCTTGCAACTCCTTAATCAATCAATTGTAAACTCATATTAGCAATTGTCGCGGCTTAAGTGTAATAACCAAAAAACTTAAAAGTATTTTATAACTCGGAATGAAGACTTTGTTTCAGGTCGTCAATTGAATTGCATTCGTTTATTGTAGTGGCATTAACCACCAAAGTTAAACTACCATTTTCTTCTTTGAAAATTGCCGGAAGTTCGGCTTTCTCAAGTTGATATTCAGCTTTAAATTCGTCTGCGTGAAGAAATTCCAATGGTGTATTAAGGGTTTCCAGATATTCTTTCCATTCTTTTTTCGTCCCGAAATTTGAGTGCGTTATTGCGCAGAGATTGCACGAGTAAGTTTGCGGTGAGAAAATTTTGTGAGCGACATCGGTCAGCAGATTAAAAACGCCGCTGTCGGCATTGTAAACGAAAATAAGTTTTGATTCACCTGATTTTGTTGTCATTATCATACTAATATAACAAGCGTCCGGCAGATTATGAAAAATTTTCAGAAATTTATCAGCGTCCCGATTGTTATGGGAGCATTCGGTGTTCTCGCGTGGCTTGAAAACCGCCGTCCACTACGCCGTTCGGTCGAATCGAAAATTATTCGTCACGGGCGAAATTTTGCCGTCGCCGGAATTGCCGCTGCCGCTTTGCAATTAGCGGAACAGCCTGTTGCCAGGCTTTTGAGTAAATTAGTCGAACGGAAAAATTTTGGATTGCTGAAAATTATTCGCCTGCCGAAATGGTTGGAGACGATTTTAGCCGTCGCACTGATGGATTACACTTTGTATATCTGGCACGTGCTGACTCATAAAATTCCGTTTTTATGGCGCTTTCACCTCGTTCATCATATTGATTTAGACCTCGACGCTTCGACGGCACTCAGATTTCATTTTGGCGAGCTGTTAATTTCCGTGGCGTGGAGGTCGGCGCAAATCCTTGTCATTGGTGTTTCACCGAGTTCGTTTGCCGCGTGGCAATTGTTTTTATTTCCGTCAGTTTTATTTCATCACTCTAACGTAAGGTTGCCAGTTAAGTTGGAAAAACAACTTAATCGCTTTGTCGTCACGCCGCACCTGCACGGCATTCATCATTCGATATTACTCGACGAAACCGATTCAAACTGGTCGAGCGGTTTGACCGTTTGGGATTGGCTGCACGGGACTTTGAAAGCCGACATTCCGCAAAGCGAAATAACCGTTGGCGTTCCCGCTTATCAAAACCCTAATGAAGTAACTTTAGCGAAGATTTTGCCGCTGCCGTTTGAAAAACAAAAGGTTGACTGGCAATTATTTAAGACCAGAAGACCAGACAATCATCTGCCATGAATCCCAAAATTTCAATTATCATTCCGACGCTCAATGAAGCAGATTCAATAGCGGAAACTCTCGGCGCACTCCAAGATTTCGGTGAAAATGTCGAAACAATTGTCGTTGACGGCGGAAGCAATGATTCGACAGTGGCGATTGCCCAAAATTATAACGTGAAAATTCTTCACTCGCCGCGTGGACGCGGGCAGCAACTGCAAACTGGCGGAAATGCTGCCAGCGGAGACATTCTTTGGTTTCTTCACGCCGACACGATTCCCCCGCCCAAAGCGACGTTTGAAATAAAACAGGCTTTGCAAAATAAACGTCTTGTAGGCGGAAACTTTACGATTCGCTTTAACGGCGAAAGATTTGCGGCAAAATTTTTAACGTGGCTATACCCGCAGCTGCAATACCTTGGCTTGATTTACGGCGATTCAGCAATTTTCGTTCGGCGCGGGATTTACGAACAAATCGGCGGTTTCAAATCTTTTCCAATTTTTGAAGATTTGGATTTTATCAAAAGATTAAGAAAAGCGGGCGAAATTGTTACCCTGCCCGCTGTTGTGACAACTTCAGCAAGAAGGTTTGAAGGCAAAAGTTTTATTCTAACTTTTTCGCGCTGGACGATTTTGCAAATTCTTTACTGGCTTGGCGTTAGCCCAAATACACTACTTAAAATTTATTTCCCAACTCTTAAATCAAGGAAGAACTAGATTTAGAACTGAATACTTCTGAATTCGAAATCAGCCATTGATAAGTTTGCGCCGCAAACTTTTGAGTTCGTTCGTTTTTCAAAATTTCGTCGCGCAAGTGCAGTAAGTCTTTCGGGTTATCAACGTCATACCAATCTGGAATCAAGTTCAACTTATTAATGTCTAATTTTGCAATATTTCGTACTGTCTGTTCATAAACTAAAGGTGAACTCCACTCGATGTTATTAAAAAGATGCGGCAAAGTTTTTTTCAAACCAACTAAATAAAAACCTCCGTCCTCGGATTTGCCCAAAACAGTTTCTGCATTTGATTCTAATGCTTCAAAAGCCCGTTCGATAAATTCGGCTGGAAAAGTCGGGCTGTCAGTGCCGATCATCAAGACGTTCGCATCTGAATCTACGCCGAAAGCAAACTCAACAGCGTTGAGCATTTTTTCGCCCAAATTCGCGCCTTTTTGCTCGATCAAGGTTAAATTTTCATCTTCCAAACCTGCAAAATAATTCCTCGCGGGTGCGGGAGAAAAGGCGATAATCAGTTCGTCACATACGTTTCGCGTTTTGTTTATTGTGTCAAAAAGAAATGCTTCGGCGAGTGTACGGCATTGTTCGGCTGAAAGAAACGGCTGCAACCGCGTTTTGACGTTTCCCGCGCGCGGAACCTTTGCCATAATGATAATTTTTCGCTTCATTAAGAAATAATTTTATATCAAGCAAGCAATTATTGTTCAAAATAAAAAATATGCACTATTACTTCAATTCATCTAAGGAAAGAGAAAAGGCTGTGTGATTTACGCCTTCTATTTCTGAGATGGCATAAATAAAACAACATACTTAACGCTTTTCAGAGGCTCTGTTGATTTCGCCAATTTTCTGCCGAAGCGCGGGCAACAATTTTTTCAAGTTTTCACCTGGACAAGCTGTTGCTGCATAATCATTGTGAGCTTTGATTTTAGATGCCGACACTTTTCTATTGAACGCCAGCCAAGCTACTATTTTTTGTAAGGACTTTTGTTGTCTAGACGATGGTTGTTCAGTTTGAAAGTTTCCTTCCAGAACTATAAGCGCATGTCCGGTCGGGTCATACTCGGTGTTTGTATCTCCGACAAATTTAATTTCTCTGCCTTCAGCAATTTTGCCGTCAACACCGATATAATAATGATACGGAACATCAAACCATGCTGGTTTTGCTTTTCCGGAAGCCAAGAGGCTTTCATTTTGAGAAAAGTTTTGTAAGTTCTGCATTTTCTTTTCTATCGTAATTTTTTCGTTTTGAAGTGTAGCCGTGTGATGAATCGTTATATAGCCAATTGTATGCTTCTGTGCCTTACCAATTGGCTCTTTAGCTTTCCACTTTTTACGTGAAATAATCTTTGGGCGCGAAGTTTGGCGAAATACTCTTGTTGGTGTGATAGCTATAGTCTCCCGATTGCCAAATACCGAATAACTCAACAATAAAATAAAGATGATTATCAGAAGGAAGAATTGTTTCATGTTTTTATAAGGTGTTAAAACAGTCTCAAAAAGGGTCATTTTTGAGACCAGATTTCTAATAAATTAGTTGTTTCATAAAGGGGCGTTTATGTGACAATAAATTATGCGCTTTTACTTTTTTGGCTTGTTCAAATCGAATAACATCAGCTAAAGAATCCTTTCCTTCCCAAAGTAAAGATTAATAAGTCGCAAAATACGATTGCCTCTCACAAACTCTACAAATTACTGAGAGCCTGCATTAATCTGCTGGCTTCCTCACAAAAGCTTCTATTCGCTGTTGAAGTTCGTTGAAGCTATTGTGATAGAGGATACGCCACCGAGGTCTTCTATACCAGCAATTCGACGGGCCGTGAGAACCGAACGATCGAAGTTTGGCGCCGCCGAAAAGGAAGTCATGTCAGCCCCGATTTCCTTTCTTCTATCCGCTTTTTCAACTCCGACGCCTCTCAAGCTACTCCTGACTCAAGTTTTCCTCAAGTCATCGGGTATAGCATCCCAGTATAAACTTCGACCCGTAGCGGGCAAGATCAACAAAGGAGAAATTATGAATACTAAGCAGACCTATAGAACAGTTTTCTTGATCTGTTCACTGATAATTGCGTCGTCAATGGCTGTTTTTGGCCAACAGGTGGTTTGGTCACCAATAGAGGGAGTTTCGAGCGTGCAGACGAACAGATTCGTCCAGAGGCTTTCATTCCCCAAACAATTCGAATTGTTCAGCCTGAACCGCAGCGAACTCGAGCAGAGTCTGTTCTCGGTGGTCGACACGGCCGGGCAGCAAACGGTCATTTCGCTGCCGAACGCCGACGGCGATATAGAGCAATTCGAAGTGTTCGAAGCCTCGAATTTTGAGCCCGGGCTTCAGGCAAAATTCCCTAATATCCGTGCATTTTCTGGACGCGGGATCACGGATAGGTATGCCACTGTGAAGCTCAGTATTTCTCCCGAAGGTGTCCAGGCCACTGTTTTTAGATCGGCGTCGGGTTTTTTGGGATTCGAAGGCAAAACCGAGATCATCGAACCTTATTCAGAGGACGGTACGGCATATGCAGTGTTCAGGTCGGCTCGGGAGCCTGGCGAGCTGCCGTGGGCTTGTAATTCGCCGGTCGAGTCAGCGCTGTTTAACGAGTGGAAAAGCCAGATCAGCTCGGAAAGCCAGTTCAGCTCACTAGAGAGCAACAGCGGCGAGATAAGGACCTTGCGCCTTGCGCAATCCAACAATGGCGAGTATGCAAACTATTTCGGAGCCACCAGCCCGGCCCAGGTAGGGCTGGTGCTGGCCGCTTATAACGCAACGCTTACTCGCGCTAACGGGGTCTATGAGAAGGATCTTGGACTTCATCTGAATCTGATCCCCGAAACGACGAACATTATCTTCTACGATCCGGCCACGGATCCCTACACAAGCCTTTCAAGTTGGAACAACCAGTTGAGGGATGCGATCCGCAACAATGGTATCACCGTGGATATGTACGATATCGGCCACATGTTCGGAGCCTCGGGCGGCGGCGGAAATGCAGGTTGTATCGGCTGCGTGTGCAGTACCAATACGTCTTCTGCCCACTTTGGACATGATAAAGGGCGCGGCATTACCTCGCCGGCCGACGGTATCCCATACGGAGACAATTTTGACATCGATTACGTAGTTCACGAGGTCGGCCATCAGCTCGGAGCAAACCATACGTTTTCTTATGGACAGATACCATACCCGGAAAACCTGGGTCAGGACAAGGAGATCGGCTCCGGCATTACGATCATGGGATACGCCGGTATCACCCCTGCGTCAGACGTGGCACCGCATTCCATCGATGTATTCCATGCGACGTCGATCGAGCAGGTCCAGAAGAACCTCCCGATCCGCGGTTGTCCAGCAAACGGGATAACGCCGAACATCGGCAATCGACCGCCCGTCGTAGAGTCGGTCACAAATTATACAATTCCGATGCTGACACCGTTCGCCCTGACCGGCTCGGCGACCGATCCCGACGGCGATCCAGTAACTTACAACTGGGAACAAAATGACTCCGCACAAAATACGGGCATTAGCATTGCCGCTGCCAGCGCGAATCCGGCAAAGCTGATCGGTCCGAATTGGCTTTCATTCAATTCGACCCGCTCACCTACAAAGTATTTTCCGCGGCTTTCGACGATACTCGCCGGTCAGTTCGTGACCCGTGCGCTCCCCGGTGGCGATCCGGCCGTGCTGATCGAGGCCTTGAGTTCGGTTCCACGCAATCTGAACTTTAGACTAACCGTAAGAGACAATCACCCATATGTTCCGGGTACGGCGATCGCCCGCACGCAGTATGAGGACGTGACCGTATCGGTTACCAATCTGGCGGGCCCATTCAAGGTCTCTGCACCTGATTCCGTCGTGACGTGGGATGGAGGGACGCCACAAACTATCTCATGGCTGCCGGCGAACACGAACCTTCCGCCGGTCGCTACCTTGAACGTTAACATCCGCCTCTCTGTTAATGGCGGGAAGACCTTCCCGATCGTGCTGAAAGCGAATACACCTAATGACGGCAGCGAGACCGTGGTGATACCGAGAATAGGCACAAGCTGGGCCCGCATCATGGTCGAGGCGGCGGGGAACATCTTCCTTGATATCTCCGACACGAACTTCAATATCCTTGGACCGACCGTCGCGAGCGTAGGCGGCCGCACCCTGGACCAATTGGGTCGGGGGATCAAGGAAGCTGTGGTCACACTGACTTCACCGGACGGCGGCGTGCGTACCGCGGTGACTAATTTGGACGGGTTCTATGTCTTCGATGACGTTCCGTTGGGAGAGGTCTACGTGATCCGCGCAAGCCAGAAGCACTACCGCTTCGCACCGGAGAGTATCGAGTATACTCACGTTGGGCAGAGTTCGAACCAGAACTTCACGGGGGTCAAAAGATAGCAACTGGCCGAGATTATTGGCACATGACCAAAGAATTTTACAAACAAAGTAATCAAAATCAGTTGGCAAAATTGGAATTCAGTCAAGTTAAATAAATGCGAAATTCGTTTTCACCGATTACTTTGAGTGGAGGAAATATCCAAGTCCCTAAAGACTAGAATACTTTTTGTTAATTAACTTCAAAGGCTGGTGAGAGCTTATGACTTTTACCGGCTTTTGATTTTTTTGACAAGGAGAAAGAAAATTGTGAATACTCCTCCAAGGTTGTTTGAGACAGCTCGTCAGATTGAGAAATTTTTTTTCGATCTTCGTGATTGAAAACTGGTGGCGAATCTGGCAATTTCGAACTTATTCGGAATTTTCAAAAGCGACCTAAAAGTAGGGTTTTCGGACACTTTAATTTTTTTGTCTCTTAGATCTTTATAATAAAGGATTCAAGACTGTGGGCAGGGTTTTCGGACAGTAGAAAAGTTTGTTTCAAAAAGGGTCGTGTTTGAGACAGATTATTATTTGCTTGTGTTAATCCGTCATAGTGTCTGTTCGAATGGATTGTTAGTCGCCTCTTCGTCAAAAACGATACACCTTTTCACCAACAGAAACTTTAACTAGTATGATCAATTAGGTTACTAATTCCTTCAATTGTCTCTGATTGTTGAAATTCAGAATTGCTAGTAAATGTAAGACAAGGATTATTGTGGCGGTCGCAATGGTCAACCAGTTCAAATTCCTCCACAGATTAATCGTGTTCAACATATTCGGCTCAAAGTCACCCTGCATTGCTGCATTGAAAACTCCTCCGATAGTGAAGATCATCCAAATTTTTAGAGGAAGCATAATCCATGCGATAAGCGTCGCCCCTCCCAACCAGAATCTTGCTCTGGTATCAAGTTTAAGTGTAAGAAGCCACGCAATCAGAGACGCCAGAAAGACCCAGGGATTTACTGCCGAAAAAAAGTAAAGCAAAAAATGCGGCTCTCTAGTGTAATTGAGAATCGAATCGGGAGGATTATGACTCCACCCGGGGACGACCATCAGAGCATTGAAAATATATCCTCCCAGCCAAATTCCCCAATAAACAGTTGCAACGAAAAGAAATAATCGGGCTAAATCTTTACGAGTTTTCATATTTGCCTCCTGCGGTTTAGTTAAATTGATTTGAATTGCCTTCAATTATTAACGCGACAGTCTTTTGAGAAAACGCTCATAAAAGTTTTGAAATTTTAATTTTTATCGGAAAGTATTGATAGGAAAGTTCGGGCAGTCATATTTTGAAGTGAAAAAATATAAAAGATGCTGTTGAAAGTCCGTTTCACGTAAGGCAAATTCTCGATGTGCGGGGCGGCAATTAAAAAATTTTAGACCGGCGTTTTAACTCTCGACATCATTAAAAAATTTCGCTTCAAAAATCTTTTGACCGGCGAGCGAAGTGTAAAAGCCGTAGGCGAGAAACGCGAGGATTATCAAAACCGTAATAAACATTCCGCTTGCATACCACGCCGAAAAATTGAGCGTGAAAAGAGTGGCTGCCGCCCAGATAAAGACGCTTTGCGAAACAATCGTCGCCACCAATCCCAGACGGGCAATGACCAGACACCACAGAACGCTAACGGCTAAAGTGAACGGCAAATAGATTAGCGAATGAGTGAAAAATAAAATCTCGATGGTTGCCATTACCGCAAAGAGAGCCAGCCCCGCATAAAGCCGTCGGCGCAGCGTCAGGAACAGAACTACCAGAAAACAAATCACCAGAAACCCGAAAACAATGCTGATGCTCGAGCTATCCAAAATCAATGCTGCCGAACTCCCTGGTGCTGGCAGCGGACCTCGCAGCCGATATTCACCGGAAAAAAACCGTTCGGCTAAAAAACCCGCATCAATCACCGCTAAATGCCCGATGCCCCACAGAATTCCGAGCAAAACATCACGTCCGACCAGCGGGTCGCGCCAATCGCCGACCAGCAGGCGATTCCACGAAACAATCAATTCGGGCAAATTGCGCCGCACAATCGGTTCGAGCGCGAGATACAATAGCCACGTCGCCGCCGCGCTCAATAACGCCGACCGCATCGCAAATATAAAGCGTTCAAATTCCGCAGAAAACGACGCGACGTGATTCGTCCCGAAAAGAAAACCGAAAAAGGCTAAAACCAAAACCACCAGCGCGGTTTTGAACGCGCCTTTGCGGTCGCCGCTTCCCGATTTGAGATTTTTTCGCGCCAGAAAAATTGCGGCGATGAAGATTCCAATTATTACCCCGATGAAGATAAACATTCCAATCCAATCGCGTGTCGTTGTGGAATTGAAATAACTTTCGTTTGGTTTTGTCCACGGATAGATAAGCTGAAAATAAACGATTTTGCCTTGAAAACTCGCGGCTTCGACGCGCAGAGGAATGTCCGCGTGGTCGGGCATCACGCCTTCCCAAGCCTTGCGTGTGTCGAAAGCGTGCGGCGGAGTCCAACTTGGCTGAACCTCTTTGAATTTCGACAAATCGAGTTCGGCTGATTGAAACGCGGCGGCAAAATCCGCATCCGACGGCGCGTTTCCGTTTTCGATAAATTGCGGCGGAACCGCGCTGAATTCAACCAATCGCCCCCGCGTGTCGAGCGAAATTGAACGCATTCCGCTTGCCGTTTGCGATTCACGCTGCAAATCGCCGTCACTCCACTGACTAATATCAAAGTTGCGCGGACTTTGCCTTTCGACAAAAACAAACAACAACGGCTGACCGCTCGAAAATTTTTCCCAACTTTCAGGCGAAGGATTTTGCCGGATGTAATTCGTGTAAGAATTTTCGTAATAAAACCGATAAAAACTTTCGGCGGGCGCGTCCGTGTAGCCGAGTTTCCCGAAAATCTCGTTGGCGCGTTCGGAAAGCACTTCGGGCGATTTATTAAAAGGAATCCGGTTGTGCGGCGCAATTTTCATCGCCGCGAAGATACAAAAAATCAACATCGCAATTCCGCCAAACAAACAAGTCAACGCCACCGCCGGTTTCAACGCGCCCTTTTTCGGCGCGGCGGCAACCATCTCCGGGCTTGGCGTTTCGCCCGCCAGAATCGCCGCTTCCAGAGGATTTCCGCCCGGCAGCATCAACGCCACCTGCAAAGCGTTTTTCGGACGTTCCGATGGATTCTTTTCCAGACATTGAAGAATTGTCTTTTCGACCAGCGGATTGATTTCCTTCAAAACTTCCGAAGGGTTTGTCGGCGCGGTCGTCTGCTGTTTCTGCAAAAGGTCGTTTATCGAGTCGGCTTGAAAAGTTTGTTTTCCGGTGAAGATTTCATACAGAAGAAGTCCCAGAGAATAAATATCGCTTTTCACTGAAACTTCTTGTCCCGTAATTTGTTCAGGGGACATATAAGCCGGAGTTCCGACGCGAATCTCGCCGCCCGTTATTTCTTCTTCGATTCCCGCAATGCCGAAATCGGTGATTCGCGCCTTGCCTTTGCTGTCAATAATCACATTCGCCGGTTTCGAATCGCGGTGCAGAATTCCCGCATCGTGAATTGCCGCAAGTCCGAAACATAATTGACGCGAAATCTCGACCGCTTTGTCCGACGGCAAGCGTCCGATTCTTCTCAACAGCGAAGACAAATCATCGCCGTCAATAAATTCCATCGAGAGAAAATGACGATTTTCGATTTCTCCAATATCGAAAACGCGGCAGACATTCGGATGCGAAACTTGCCGCGCCACGCGCACTTCCGAATGAAAACGCGATAAGGCGGACGAATCTTTTTCCAGTTTATCCGGCAGGAATTTGAGCGCGACCGTTTGACTAAGTTTAATATCTTCGGCTTTGAAAACTTCGCCCATTCCGCCTTTGCCGAGAAGTCCGATGATGCGATAGCGATTTGCAAGAACAGTTCCGGCGACAAATTTCCCGCTCTGTAAATTGCCCGTCGTGTGATTTGCCATCAATGTTTTTTTCTCTTCAAACATACTTGCGACTTCGCCGGCGGCGGGCTGTTCCATAAAACTTTCGGCGTTGTTTAAGGAATCAATCAACCTTTCGACTTCGCGGCGCAAATCCAAATCATCGCCGCAGGCATCGTCAAGAAACTTTTCGCGCTTCTCCGATTCGACTTCCTGCACGGCGTCGAAGACAGTTTTGATTTTTTGCCAGTGTTCCGCGTCCATCGTTCTATTTTGTGTTTTATGAAAAATAAACGAGTTCGAACATTTTGTCGAACTCATTTCAGGCTTATCTATACATCGTGTAATCTCGCAGAAACGCGCCGCTCAAGTTGGATTGTGCAATGAATCAATGAAGCATCCATGCACAGCCGCACAAAACAACGAGAATTAAAACATTCAACAGAAACGAAGCAACGGCAAACGCTATATCAGTTTCTTTTTGAGATTCTTTATTATTTTCGCGCATTTTATTTTTCTCCGAAACGAATTGATTTGAATTGCCTTCGATTATTAACGCGACAGCCTTTTGCCGAAACGCTCATAAAAAATTGTTTGACTAAAAACCGGAAAGAAAATATCCTTTGACAAATTTTGAAATGGAAGAAAAATCGCAGCAAATTACACAATTGCTTAACCAATGGAGCGACGGCGACGCGGAAGTTTTAGACGGTTTGATGCCGCTTATCTATATCGAACTGCGTCGTCAGGCTTCAGGTTATTTGCGACGCGAACGCTCAAATCACACGCTTCAGCCAACAGCTTTAATCAACGAAGCGTATCTGAAATTAATTGACCAGCACAACGTGAAATGGCAAAACCGCGCCCATTTTTTTGCGATTGCAGCGCAAGCGATGCGGCGCATTTTGGTTGATTACGCGCGTGAACGAAAGCGAGAAAAACGCGGCGGCGCGGCGGAAAACTTGCCGCTCGACGAAGCCTTAACAATCGTTTCGCGGGAAAAAAGCCTTGATTTAGTCGCGCTCGACAAAGCCTTAAACAAGCTGGCACAATTCGACGAAAGGCAAGCAAAAGTTGTTGAGCTTCGTTATTTCAGCGGCTTGTCAATTGACGAAACCGCTGAAGTTTTAGGCGTTTCAAACGTAACAATCAGGCGTGATTGGACTATGGCAAAGGCTTGGCTACATCAAGAAATCACAAAATAGTGTGTAAGTACTTGGACAAGAAAAGTCTTTAAGATTTTGACACCTATAATCTTTTAGAATTTTCTAGATGGATTTTGGGATTTTCATGTAAGTTTTAAGTGTCTCATATAAAGACGGTTTCTCCTGTCAAAGAACGAAAGGTCTGTTACCAATTATGATTATAAGTCACGATTGGAGAAACCGTCTTTATAACATCAAAAAGGGGTGTTTATGAAACACTTTTTACATTGTTTTCGGTTTTTGCCGCTTGTTTCTTTTCGGCATTATAATCAATCTGTCCAAGGGCTGTCAGAACAATCACAGTTAGAATTGCGCCAAGCAAAGCCAAGCCGAGTTCTCCTAAGCCGACTGCAACACCAATCGCTGAAGTCATCCAAACTCCGGCGGCAGTTGTTAATCCTTGAATATCACGTTCTTCATTTAATTTCAGAATAGTGCCGGCGCCGAGAAAACCGATGCCAGTAACAATGCCTTGAATAACGCGTGATAAACCGTCTGAAGACATTCCGTATCCTGAACAAGCCACGACAAAAACGCAAGTGCCAAGCGTAACTAGAATATGGGTGCGCAAACCGGCTGCTTTGCCGGCTCTTTCACGCTCATAACCAATAATTGAACCAAGTAATACGGCGGCTATCAAACGAATAATAACGCGCACCAATTGTTGTGTATCAGGTAATCCTGAAGTAATTTCCTGCCAAAATATTTTTATTGTTGTCTTTTGTGTCCTTATAAATTTGGATCATTCAATTGATTTGCCTTTTAATCTATTTTTATCTTTAAGTTGACGCCAAAAACATTTAGCTGTTTCGGAGAACCACTTTTATTCTTTTGTAATAGATAAAAGAAATCAGCCGACAGATTCGGGTTTAGTGTCCGGCTTATACCAAAGGATAATTCGTTGCGGGAAAAAGTCTTTGCTTGGAAATCATAAAAAACCTCATTCGCTACAAACGGAACGAAAAGTTCCTTTTTATCCTTTTTTATCGGGTAAAAAAATCTAAGTCGATTACGATACCGAACCGAATCGGCACTATTATTGCGAAAACGGTATTCAACTAAATTCCTATCGTCAAGGGAAAACTTTTTCCAACTGTTTCCGAGATTGACGGAAAACCTTAAACGGCTTTCGTATTGTTTTCGACCTGGTGTAGGCTGCTGGGCAATATATAAATAACTTGGCGTGAAAGAAACATATTTATTATGTTTGTAATTAAATCCGAATCCAATTCTCTCGTCTACTAGGTGTCGTATATTTCTTCCGACACGAAGATTTCCGTTGAGAAAAAAAGATAATTTATCCATTGTTTTACCGGAATCATCTTCGGTTTTCACTAATGGGAAAATCAATTGTGTTTCGTTCCAAAACTGATTGTCCAGATTATTTGCTTCAGACGCTTGCGATAAAGCCGGAGAAAGACAAGAAAAAAGTGTAAATAAGAGAAGAAATAGTTTTCCCATTCGAAGTCAATGCTACAAAATTGTTATGGAAATGTTACAACCAAGATAAAGACATCGGTAAGAATTTACAAATTGAGAATCAGTGTAGAATAGTGAAGGGTTAATTTAATCTTCAACTAATTATCTCAAAAAGGGTGGTTTATGACACTGTTTTTGTGTTGTAGCGAAATTTTGCAGGATCGTCTTGCGCCTTACAAATTGCGACAAACAGAACAGTAACAAATAAGAATCAATAATGAATTAGCTTCCAATTAACCATTTTTCGGCTTCTATCTTATTCTTAAAGATTCGCATTATGACGCCTTGATTTCTCGCTATAACTTTTCCCAGCTCATTTATACTTTCATTTTTATATCGGTCTATGAAAGCTATCTTTTTTCCCGTGAGAATTTTACCGAGATATACACCCATTTCTAACATTTCCGGCGGCGAAACGCTTTTTGTAAACTCTTTCTCAATCATTATTTTTGATGTTTTCAACGTAAAACACTTTTCTGCAATTTCGTCCCAATACATTTTGGCGATTTCGGGTGTTAATGTTTCTCCGCTTACTAAGGCATACAAATATTCACCTCGGTTTTCTAACTCGATAATGTATGGTTTGTCTTCATTCATACAATGGCGTTAGTCAACTATTTATTACTGAAAGGTTATAAGAAGGATTCTAAATCGAAAAAACATTTTGAACAATTCAAAAAGTAAATAACTTGTCCAAATGCTTTTCATGATTTATAACTTTTGGTTAATTTGTTATGGCTTTACTTATTTGTTGTCTCAAAAAAGGTCGTTTATGAGACGTTTTTATTCGGCGCATCGACATTTGTCAAGGTCATCAATGTCGGTAGAACTCACAATAACATCTTCGTCGTCATCAAACTCGACGCGCTTCTTCGGTTGACCGTTGTATAAAACGCACATTTCAACTTGATTTTTGTCTGATGCGCTTCCTTTAAGATAAATTCTTGAAAGACTCTGCACGCGAGCGGGCAAATCAAATTCCCTCTGACCGGTATCTTTCTGCCAGATGGCAAAAACTTCGCCGTCGGTCTCGTTCGTTCCAGCAGATAAGGTTACTGATTTCGTCCGTGCCGAGCAGACAACTACGCTCCATGGGTTTTGCTCGATGGACTCATCAATCGGTAATGGTACGGTATTTTCGTTTGGGAAAACATTTGTGTTATTTGCGTTAGAGTTTGGCTGGTTGATGTTAACCGTGCAAGCCGTGAAGAAGACAATGGCAATTAGAATTGCTCCAACTAAATTGATTTTCTTTTTCATAATACTTTGCCTGCGCTAAACACTCATTAATGATTGCTAGTATTGGTCGTTTTTGAGACAAAATAAGTATAGCACCACGAGATTAGGACACTACCTGAAGCTTTATTCTACCTTAACCCGTTTTTATAAATTTCATCGCTACACCATTCATACAATAACGAAGTCCCGTCGGTTTTGGACCACCATCAAACACTAATTCGATCCTAAAATGGAGCTTTGAACAGTTGCTACCAAGCAATACCATAATCTTCTCCGTGATGACTTGAGCCTCCCCACATAGTGCCGTGCTCGCGATCAAAAAAGATAGCATTAATAGGTCCTGAAGTTCGCTCTTCAAAAGTTAAGTCATAACCCATTTTCCTAAGTTCAGTGCGTATCCAAGGTGACATGGATTCAGCCAAAAGAAGCCTTCCGGGTCGAGAATCGTGTATACCAAAGGAACTGCGCATCTGAAAGCTATTAATGTTTGGAGCTTCGCTTGCCTCCTGCACGTTCATTCCAAATTCCACGATATTGAGGAAAAACTGCAAAAGATTTTGGTCTTGACTATCGCCGCCCTGAACCGCGAATGAAAGAAACGGCTTTCCGTTTTTTAATGCCATCGTCGGCGTCAAAGTTACGCGCGGACGCTTTCCCGGCTCGATTACGTTAAACGGATTTTCATTCGCGTCAAGCACAAAGCTTTGCGCACGCTGGCTCAGACCGATTCCCGTCTTACCGGCAATCACGGCGGGAACCCCCGCCTCAATCGAGGTTGTGCCCGAGTAGAACGACTGCCGAAACTCATCCCACGATGATTGTGAGATAGCGTCCTGATTAAACCCCGATCCGCGATTTTCCGGCGGGAGAGAATTCCATTTCTCCAGAAGATTACGATAGGGATTAATTTGTTTCTGAAACGGATACGGGTCGCCGGGTTTGATTGCCGGGTCGTTGCGCTCCATGTTTATCAATTTGCTTCGTTCTTTGGCATAAGCCTTCGATAAAAGTCCTTCCATCGGCTCGGCGGGCGCGAAATACGGGTCGCCGTAATAAAAATCACGGTCGGCAAAAGCTAAACTTATCGCTTGATAAATTGTATGCACATACCGCGCGCTGTTATAACCCATTCCTTTCAAATCAAAATTTTCAAGGATGTTAAGTGTCTGAAGCATTGCCGGACCTTGTGTCCACTGTGACAGTTTGTAAACCTCGACTCCTTTGTAAGTCGTTTTGACGGGTTCTTCTATTCGCACTTTCCATTTCGCTAAATCTTCGACCGTGATTAAACCGCCTTCTTCTTTAGTTCCTCTGGCAATTTCACGGGCAATGTCGCCTTTATAGAAGCGGTCGTAAGCGGCATAAATTGCTTCCTTTCGATTCTTCCCTTGTTTCAGCGCTTGTTGCTCCTCATCAACCATTTTTCGCAGCGTCGCGGCTAAATCGGGCTGGCGAAAGATTTCACCGGCGGTTGGAGCTTCACGAGTCTGTCCCAAGTGGGGCAGCATTACTTCGCGCGAATACTTCCATTCTTTCAAACGCTTTTTCTCGCGTTCGATGCTGTTTGTTATCTGCGCTTCAATCGGATAGCCGTCAGCCGCCATCTGAATCGAAGGCTCTAAAACGTCTTTTAGACTGAGTTTGCCGTATTCGGCTAACATTACCAGCAGACCGCCCGGCGTTCCCGGCGTGACGGCGGCAAGCGCGCCGTGTTCGGGCGCATATTTCATTTTCTTCTGTTTGTAAAATTCCGCTGTCGCTCCGGTTGGCGCAACTCCTAGGGCATTAATGCCGATGACTTTGCCGGTTTTAGGGTTATAAATAAGCGCTTGCGTTTCGCCGCCCCAGCTTAAAGTGTCCCACATGGTTGAGGTCGCCGCGAGCATCGCACAGGCTGCGTCAACCGCATTTCCCCCTTTTTGAAAAGTCATCGCACCGGTGGTTGCAGCCAGAGGTTTGCCGGTGATTGCCATCCAATGTCTTCCGTGAAGCACCGGCTTCACAGTGCGTTGTGCATAGAAACTGTTTGGAGTAATTATGATGATTAGCAATAATATGAAAACAGGCAGGTAACTGCAGCTTACAGATATTTTTCCGGCAAGAAAAGTAGAAAGTTTATTATTCATTCTCATATAAGAAGATTAGTATTAAATTGGCAAAATCGGAAATTAAAATGGCGACAGATTTAACTTAAGCCTTCCGTCGTTAAGTGATTAAAATGAGACGCAGAAGCTGAGCTGTAAAGTGCGGGTGTGACAGACATTTCCCTAAATGTTATCTAGCTTGCGAATCAACGATATAAATTCATCGATATCCTTTTCTTCGGTATCGAAGGCGCACATCCATCTGACTTCGTTTGTCTTTTCATGCCAAATATGAAAAGACATCAAATCTTGTAATAATTTATTCCATTCAGCAGGAATAATCGCAAATACTGAATTGGCTTGAACTGTCTTTGTAAGCTTTATTCACTTTGGGTGAAATACCCCGTCAGCTTGCTGCGGCTTTATAATGGTTGAATGAGCAAGTTCATTCATAAAAACCACAATGTTTCAGTTTTGATGTATCACATCGTCTGTCCGACC
>JAIVJJ010000342.1 GCA_020200095.1 Acidobacteriota bacterium
GTAGCAGAAATTGAAAAAGATATTGCCAAAAAAGAAGCGCAAACAGTTAAGCAATCGGCAAACGGAACGCCCGATGAAGAAAGCAAGCGCGTTTCGACGGCGGAAGTTTTGCGTGCTTCGCGTTTAATAAATCCGCGACGTGAAAGGTTTCGCGGGCGGGAGGTAATTGTTTTCGATTTTGAGCCGAATCCTAATTTTGATTTTAAAAACGCCAAGAGTTTTCTGAAATTTTTCGGTAAAGTCGGCGGCGCAATGTGGGTTGACGAAAAGGACAAACAAGTTGCGCGAATTGAAGCTGTTTTGTTTGATAACTTTAAGGTCGGCGGTGGTTTATTAGCGAGTTTAAAAAAGGGCGCGTCATTCACGCTCGAACAAGAGCGCATAAATGATGAGATTTGGCTGCCGTCAGCAGCGGACATTAATTTGTCGGTCAAAGTTTTATTGGTCAAAGGAATCAACATCAACCAATTGATAAAATCATACAACTACCGGAAATTCAGCACGGAAGTAAAAGACTCAAAAGTTGATGAAATAAAAAGACCATAAAAGTTTACCAAGATTAATTTGCAACTTACCTGTTTTGACCTTAGACTTTGGATTAAAATCTATGCGACGCGCAATTTTTCCCGGTTCATTTGACCCGATAACAAATGGTCATCTCGACATTATTGCCCGCGGCTCGAAACTTTTTGATGAAATCGTTATCGCCGTTCTAAATAATCCCGAAAAAAATCCAATGTTTACGGTCGAAGAACGCATTGATATGCTCAACAAAGTTTTACCTGCAATTGAGACGGGCAATTGCGTTTTGACGGTTGAAGATTTTCAAGGTTTGCTGGTCGAATACGCTATTAAACGCGAGATTTACGCAATTTTACGTGGTATTCGCGCCGTTTCCGATTACGAATACGAATTACAGATGGCTCTGATGAATCGCAGGCTCGAACCGCGCGTCGAAACGGTTTTTCTAATGTCCGGCGAGGCTTTTTCGTATATTAGCTCGCGGCTCGTCAAACAAGTTTTTGGCTTAGGGGGAACGATTGACGGTTTTGTTCCGAGTTTGGTTGAAGCTAAAATGCGCGAAAAGTTAGGTCATACGGAAAGAATGAAATACGGGTAAATATCAGATAAAATTAACCTGTGTAAAATGAAAATTTTTTATTCGATATTTTCATTTCCAGTTTTTCACTTTTCGTTTCTCGGCTTCTTCGCGCTTCAATTTTTCTCATCTTGATTTGACGTTAAACTTTCACCTAAATTTTTCCAGCCGTAGATGATTGTTTCATATTCGATAAGCGCCAGAAAATGATTTCCTCTACCGACGATTTGTCCGCCCATTTTCTCATAGAAAGATTTATACGGACTGACTTCCAAAGCCATCAAATACATTGAATTTATCCCATCTGCAATCATCTGTTTTTGGCAAAGCCGGAAAAGATTTGCGCCGATTCCCTTTTGTTGAAATTCGCGCGAAAGATAAATCGCGTAAAGTTCCGCTTCAAATGGAAAATTGGTTTCTCTGGCTTTACCAAAATCAGCAAACCCGATAATGCCGTCTTTCGCGGTTTCCGCAACAAACATCCTATAATCCGATTCGCCAAATCTTTCCCGAAACGCCTGCTCGCGTTTTTCAACGGTTAAATTATCAAGAAACTCTTGAGGCACAATTCCGGCGAAAGATTTGTGCCAAGATTCGACATGAACCTTTGCAATGCCCAGCGCGTCTTCGATATTCGCTTCGCGGTAAATTATTTTTTGCCCTTCGATAATCTCTTTAACGCGCTCAAAATCTTCCGCTGTATCAACGCCAATCGAGGTGTCTGAAATTTCGATGGCTTTTATCCGTGCGCCGTTTTCAAGAGCGCGAAGTTGTTCAAGCATTTCGATTTTTTCCAAATTTGTTTGTGCCAGCTTTGTAAATCTTAATAAAAATTCGCGGCGGTAAACATAAAGTCCCGTATGTTTGCGATAAAGTGAAAGCAAATTTTTTTCTTCGCGCAAAGCGTTTTCTAAAGTTCCGTATTTTTTAACCGCTTCACGCGGAAACGGAATCGGCGAACGTGAAAAATAAAGCGCCAAACCTTTTTCATCAGTTACAACCTTAACCACATCAGAACTTAGAATGTCTTTTGGATTGTAAATAGGTTCGCACGTCGTCGCCATATCAATCGAATCGTCCTGCAAAATCGCTTCAACCGCTTTTTCAATTGTTGATGGTGCAATCAATGGCTCGTCGCCTTGCACATTAATGATAATCGAATTTTCAGGCAAATTCGCAGCGACTTCCGCAATTCTATCACTTCCCGATTGGTGATTTCGCGAAGTCATAACAACTTTGTTTCCACTCGATTCGATGGTTTGAAAAATTCTTTCGTCGTCGGTTGCGACAATAACGCGAGAAACATTCGCGGCTTTTTTGGCTTGTTCCAAGGTGTGCAAAATTAAAGGTTTACCTGCTAGAGACAAAAGCAATTTGCCTTCGAGCCGCGTTGAGTAAAAGCGTGCGGGAATGATAGCGATAACTTCTCGGTCGGGAATTATATCGTGGATGTTCACCGGATTTTACGTTATTGTTATTCGTTTCAAAGTTCAAGATTTAAGGGCATTCTTACATTGATGACTTCACATAAATTTTCATTTCTTGAACTTTGAACCTTGAACTTTTTTTCGTTAAACTTTCTCTCGTGCAAAACTACGAACAACAATCCGCCGAAAGTTTTCCAAAAATTGAACCACAGGAAATTATTGTCGCAGAAAAGCCTACGCCGAACAATCCGCCTTGGAACAGTTGGCTCGCCTTTTTAGTCTGGCTTGCGAGCATTGCGTTTATACTTATTTTACCTAATCTTTTTGTTGTCCCCTATATTCTCAAACAAGGTATTGATTTGTCCGATCAAGCAGTACTAGCTGAATTCGTTCAATCCGACGCGACGGCTGTATTATTGAGTGTTCTTGCCGTAATTCCCGCGCATATTTTGACTTTAGCATTGGCGTGGGTTGTAATTACAAAGTTTAATAAATTTTCTTTTCGGAAGGCTTTGGGTTGGCGTTCCGGCGGATTTAATGTTTGGGCTTATTTCCTAATTTTGGGCGGTTTTTTCATTCTTGCCTCTATCGTAAGTTATTATTTTCCCGAACAAGATAACGATCTTTTGAAAATTCTGCGCAGTTCGCGTACGGCAGTCTACATAGTTGCCTTTCTGGCAACTTTCACCGCGCCGCTAGTTGAAGAAGTGGTTTATCGCGGAGTTTTATATTCGGCTTTACAGAGAAGTTTCCGCATTCCTTATGCTGTTTTGCTCGTAACCTTTCTTTTCGCCTTGGTTCACGTTCCACAGTATTATCCGAGTTATTCGACAATTTTTTTGATTTGTTTGCTCAGTTTAATTTTAACTTTAGTTCGTGTCCGTACCAAGAATCTTCTCCCGTGCATCATTCTTCACACGATTTTTAACGGCGTTCAATCTCTTTTTCTCATTTTGCAGCCTTACTTAAATTTAGAAGATGCGTCAAAACAAGCCGCTTCTATAATTTATTTTCTAAAATAAAAAAGCGAGAGAACTTTATTCTCTCGCTTTTAAAACTACTCAACAAAACCAACTAATTATCTCTATCCCCTTTACCTCCAAGTGTCGAAGGAGAATGTACAGGTGGAGGAGAAATTACAACAGGCGCCGATTGTCTTCCCGGCGACATTGATGGGCTTGTATCTTGATAAATTGTCTCACGTCCCATATCTCTTTGAATACGTTGGAAGGGCGGCACGACTTCTCTACCAACTGCAGGATTGTTACCGGAATTATTGCCTCGCCTTCTTCCCGAATCATCAGAGGCAATCGTGGCGATTGCGCGCCTTACGGTCGTTGGCGGCGGCGGTTGGTTATAAACAACTTGGGGAAGACGATAATACCAAATATCGCGTCCGTAACCGTATCCGTAAGGCGAGCTCCAGCCGTAGCCGAAAGGCAAAAAGCAATAAGCTCTGGAAAACGGGTCTAAAACCCACAATCCAAAGGAATCATACATATTCCAGCCCCTGCGGACAAAAGAGCTCATCAAAGTATTTCTTACATCATTTTTTTGCAGGCGCGAGTTTAACTTTGCTAATTCTTTAGCACGTGATTTGCTCCACATTTCGAGCGCATCCTTGTCACCACGGTCAAATTTTGAAACTGCAACCTGATTGCCGTTTACTGTCGCTGTACGTCCGGCTTTAACTTCTACCACCGGAGAGTTGCCGATTTGCGCTGTACCTTTCCAAACTTCTATTTTTCCCGCGCCGTCATTTGCCACATCTACACGATAAACGCCCGACTTAACGATATAAAAATTTGCTTTCGGAGCTTTGACGGTAATTTTAAACTCATCATCGGTGATAACTTCAAACAATGCGGTGCCGCGATTTAACTTTAATTGTAAATCGTCCAAAGATGTGTTTGAAAATGCAAAACTAGAATTTTCCGCCAGCCGAATATACGAACCCGGATTTAACAAAATTTCAGCTTTGCCATCCGTGCCGGTGCTAACCGTTTCACCGACCTCAACAGTATCGCCTTTGAGCAACAAGCCGTTTCGATTATTTCTTTGCGTAACGGAAACCTGACCTTCAACATAATTTACGCCGCCCGCTTTCGCTGAAATAACATACAAATCTTTCACGCTCGAAGCCGTCCGATTATCTTGCGCAAATCCCAGTGCGGAAAACAGAACGGTAATCA
>JAIVJJ010000462.1 GCA_020200095.1 Acidobacteriota bacterium
GAAGTTGTCAGCTATTTTCTCAACACGGAACTTGATAAATCGGAACAAGTCAGCGATTGGAGCGCGCCGGAACTCTCGCAATCGCAAATCGAATACGCCGCGCGAGACGCCGCAACAATGGTGCCTTTGCGCGAAAAAATCATCGAAAAATTAAAATCCGATGATTTAGTTAAGGTTGCGAAACTCGAATTCGATTGCGTCTTGCCGATTGCCGCGATGGAGCTAAACGGATTTTATTTAGATGAAAAACGTTGGCGCGAGCAACTTGAAAAGGTAAAAGTATTACAAGCAAAAGCCGCTTTAGAATTACAACAAATGCTCTCGGCTGGCGTCGCTCAAGCATCGCTTTTTGGAATTACCGAAATAAATCTCGATTCGCAAACGCAGGTTACCGACGCGCTGAAAAATTTGGGCGTCCCCGTTCCCGAAACAACGCGCGGCTGGCAATTGCAGCCGCTTGCTTTGGAGTATCCAGTCGTAGCAAAACTTTTGGAATATCGCGGCGTGGCAAAATCTCTGTCGAGTTTCGGTGAAAATATTTTAGAATTCATCCAACCAAAAACCGGCAGAATCCACGCCGACTTTCGCCAAATCGGTGCGCCGACGGGTAGATTTTCGTGTTCAAAACCAAACATTCAGCAAATCCCGCACGAAGAAGCCTACCGCCGATGTTTCCGGGCCGCTGACAACAAAAAACTAATCATCGCCGATTATTCACAAGTCGAACTCCGCATTTTAGCCGAGTTTTCCAAAGACCAAAATTTCATCAACGCCTTTCTCTCCGGCGAAGATTTTCACACAACCGCCGCCGCGCAAGTCTTCAACATCAAACCCGAAGACGTAACCCCAGACCAGCGAAGTTTCGCCAAACGCTTAAATTTCGGCGTCGTTTACGGCATCGGCTCGCAGCGTTTCGCAATGATGACCGGCTTAAAACAAACCGACGCCGAAGACATTATGCGCCGCTATTTCGCCACCTATCGCGGTCTCGATGCGTGGCTCAGAGATGCGGCGCGAAAGGTTATAACCGAACGAGTAGCAAGAACGGCGACGGGAAGAATGATGCGGTTTCGATTTGACGAAGATGACCGCAAAGCG
>JAIVJJ010000222.1 GCA_020200095.1 Acidobacteriota bacterium
GTTTTGTTCCGCCTTATCACATCGCGCTGATTTATAACGGGCTGGGCGAACAAGACGAAGCACTCGCTTGGCTGGAGCGCGGATTCGAGCAGCGCGATACGAGAATGACGTTCCTGAAAATTGACCCGAAATTGAATAACCTCCGCCACGAGCCGCGTTTTATTGATTTGATACAAAAGATGAAATTTGACGAATAACGGCGACATAACAGGTGTGATACAAACAAGCTGTTCGGTGTATAATGTTCACGCTGGAAAAAGCGTGAACGAGAAGCGATGAAGGTCGGCATTGAATTTGGGTCAACTCCTTCGAGCCAAACCCGTCCAACAGTGTGATTAAATATTCGCCTTCATCCGTATCACAGAGTGGAACAATAGATTCCGAATAGGAGTGTGGAAAGACACCGGACAATTTCTTGTTCTCGCTTTTTAACGGGGAAGAAAAAACGATACTTCGTTGAACTGTCAAAGCAATAGCGAGACGGCTCGGTGAAGTATTTTTAGTTGACGATTGACTTTGCATAGGAATTCAATGAATGTAAGAGCGTCTTCTGGCTAAAGTTCGTGCGAAAACTCGAAATGTTGAACGAGTCGAAAGTTTTGTTCCCACTCGGTAAAGTTTACTTAACGATTGGCGCAAGAGAAGCTCTTGAAGAATCAGGACAGACGGCAAACCAACTTCTAGCACTGCATCAATCGGGTGATTACGGCGACATTTGCGAAGATGACAGACGAGATAAACGAGTTGTCAGTGAAAAAAGGAGCTTATAAAACCAGCTAAGGATATTAAGATTTGGTGCATAACTGAGGCTGATAGAAGTTTAACGACTATTTTGCTTCCGAATGAGCATTAAATTTTAGAAGTAAGATATACTTGTTGGAAACAGACTATCCGAGTTGCGAGAATAGTCTTCAATTTGATATAAAATCTCTTTGCCAATTTACGGTAAGAACCGTAAAAAGGTAGATGAAAAGGTAGATATAGATAGGTTTAGTGAATCGAGTGCTATGACGAAATTAGTTAACTCATTCAATCCATTAAACTAACGAATTTACGCTCCCGTAGCTCAGTTGGATAGAGCAACAGCCTTCTAAGC
>JAIVJJ010000223.1 GCA_020200095.1 Acidobacteriota bacterium
CCGTAAGAGTCTTGCTCCCATTCCCGTAATTGTCTTGTCAATAACACCTAAAAGAGTTCGTTTATTATTTTCCGAGCGCGATTCAACAATTTCCAGGTTTTTAAGCGTTACAGCGTCCAAAACCATAAAGTCGTTTTCTTCAAAATAGTTTATTTCAGAAATATGCTGCGCCGTGACACGCTGCGTTTCTTTTGCATATCCGAGACACGCTCCTGCCGCGCGTATCGCCTCGGTTTTGCCGGTTAAACCAAAACCCGATAAATCGCGCACGTTTAACTGCCGCGACAATTTTTGCTCGCATTCGTCAGGGTTAAAAAGATAGTCGTCAAGCGGAGTTAAAGTTGTGAAAAACACATTTTGTTTTGAAGGAGAAATAATTGCATCCGGGACGTTTTGAGTATTTTTATGAGAGACATTTCCAAAACTTTCTTCGACTAAAAGCTTTAGAGATTCAGGAAACAAAAGTTCGCGCGGCGCAAAGCTTTCTATGTCAGAGCAGATTTTTGTCCAGGAACTTTTATCGGAAATTTGCGTGGAAAAAAATTCACCCGTGGAAAGCTCCAAAAATGCCGCTCCGAAAGTTTCGCCGGTTCCGCAAACAGAAGCTAAAAAAACAGACTCGTTTGTTTCAATTAATTGTTGGTCAACTGCCGTTCCGGGGGTGATGATTCGAACAACTTCGCGTTTGACAAGTTTAGTGGTTTTTTTCGGGTCTTCGGTTTGCTCGCAAATTGCGACCCGAAAACCTTTTTTGACAAGTCTTGAAATATAACCGGCTGCCGCGTGGTGGGGAACTCCGCACATCGGAATTGGGTTTTTTGATTCTTTGTGTCGGGAAGTAAGTGTAATATCAAGTTCGCGCGCACCGACAACGGCATCAGCACCGAATAGTTCGTAAAAATCGCCGAGGCGAAAAAAGAGCAAAGTTCCCGGATATTGTTTTTTTATTTCGAGATATTGTCGAAACATTGGCGTCGCATTTTCCATAATTAAATTTTTGAATCTTTAATTTAGAATGTTAACTCAAAATGTCTTATTTTTAAACAGTTTTTCAACATTTAAAGCATTAGGTCAAGAAACACCCAAGGACACGGTAAAAAATTCCGAAGTTTCTGAGCAGAACAAAAATAAACAATCCGATTCGGTTCGAAATTATAGAATTGTTCCTACAGGAAACAAAGAACAGGACACATCAGAAAGGCAGACTTCACAGAACAATAAAGCAAACGACAATTACACTATCGGATTTCAGGACAGATTGGACATTAGCGTTGTCCGACATCCCGAACTTAACCAGGTTGTCAACGTCGGTCCTGACGGAACAATATTAATGCCGCACATTGATCAACCGATTGACGCCGCTTGCAAAACCGAGAGAGAGTTAAAGGCTTATATCGAGGCACTTTATAGAAAAAATTATTTACGAAATCCTTTTGTCAATGTTCGCGTGTCCGAGCAACGTTCACAAGCCTTTGCAGTTATAGGCGCAGTTGAAAAACCAGGAGACTTTTATTTGAATCGAAGGGTGCGATTGTTGGAATTGCTTGCTTTAGCAGGCGGTCAGGATGTTGAAAAAGCTGGCTCAAGAATAAAAGTTACCAAAATGGGAAACGTTTCAGGATGCCAGAATACCGAAGAGAAATACGACGAAAACGCCAAAGTAGAATTTATTGATTACAATTTGAACGACGTATTGGAAGGAAAGCAAAACCCGTGGATGCAGCCTGGCGATATTGTTTCAGTTTTGGAAGCGCAAGAAGCTTATGTTGTCGGTGAAGTTAAGGAGCCGACGAAAATTCAGCTAAAAGAACCTGTAACTTTAACTCAAGCCATTGCAAAGGCAGGCGGACTTGAAAAGAATGCAAAAACTGAAAAAGTTATCATTCAAAGACAAGAGTCAGGTAGCCAGGCTAAAAC
>JAIVJJ010000093.1:0-4716 GCA_020200095.1 Acidobacteriota bacterium
ATATGAAAGTTTTTAAGATTGGGAAAATCGAATTAGATGTTTATGCAGTCGGGCTTAATGCAGAAAATAGATTGATGGGAATAAAGACAAAAGCTGTCGAAACGTAGAAAATAGATAATTGAAAACGGAAGATGAAAAATTTAATCCTCGATTTTCCGTTTTCAGATGTTCTTTAAGTTATTTCTTGTTTATAGAACTTGCGCCGGAAGAGTTTTGCTTGATGTTTTTCGGCTCGCCCGTATAGGAAATCTTGCTCGCGCCGCTCGCGTCCGCTTCCAAATTGTTTGTGGCTGAAACCATCGCTTTGCTCGCTCCGCTCGCTTCAACATTAGCATCTTCAACATCTAGGTTTTCCGCATCAATCGTGCTTGCGCCGCTCGCGTCCGCCTCTAAAGTTTTCGCCTCACCGACAATCACTACTTCCGACGCGCCGCTTGCTTTTAACTCAAGCGAATCGGTTCTAACATTTGTAATTTTCCCGTCCGACGCGCCCGAGAGATTTAACCCTTGGATTTCGGGCATTGAAATTTTTACATTTAGCTTTGCCGTCGGCGAAATTTTGCCCTCGCTGTAGATTTTCAAAGTGTCGCCATTGACTTCCGTTTTGATATGTTCCAGAAGATTATCGTCGGCTTCGACAGTTACGCTGAAATCTTTTTGCGCGTCAACTTCAACATTTAACGCGCCGCCGGCGTCAACTCTCTTAAAGCCGCTTACATTTCTTTGCTGAATTTTTGAAGTGCCAGAACCTTTAATACCTGTAAAATTTCCGAAACTGCAATTGGGCGTAAAAATTAAACCGATTGTTAAAGCAACCACGAAAATAACAAAACCTATTTTTTTCATTGTGTTTCCTCCATAAAAATTTTTTTATAAATTCTAAAAAAGGCAAACGAAAAAATTTTGTCGCAAGTTTCAAATTTATTTGTGAGCAAAAGCCCAATACGACAAAATTGTTAATTTTTTCGCGCACAACGCCGCCGATGTTGAATTCTCTTATTGCTTCGGGAAGTTTTTCCCGCGCGGCGGCGATAATTGTTTCAGTCAACGATTTCCCTGCTTCACGGACTTTTTCTTCGGAAATATAGTTGGAAAGTTTACCGATTGGCGTAGCAAGAACTCTTTCGAATTGTTTTGATAAAACGCGGTTGATAATGTTTGACGTTTCTTGACGATTTAGGACGTTGAGCAAACTTTTAGTCAGCATATTTTTGAGCTTTTCTTCTGCTTCTGGATGAGCAGTCTGCAAAATCGCGCCTAGGCTGTGCGGGCGAATTTTTTGCAACGTATCAGTCAAATATGCCGAAACGGAATGCATCATTTCTTCGCCTTGCAACAAAGAAAAAACGCTTTTAACTATTTGCGCTTTCAGATGCTCGAGCTGTGCGGGCGCAATTGTTCCAATAACTTCGGGAAGCGGACGCGCTAAAGCGTTATTTATCGTTGTGTCGAGGAAATTTTTCGCTTCGGCGGCAAAAAAATCTCCGCGCAAAGTTTCTTCTACGCGGCGCGGCAAACTTTCATTGACCAAATCGTCAACTTCCCTTAAAAGATTTTCCCGCGAGACAAACATTTTCTTAAAAAACGGTAATTGCTCATAATAATCGTGAACTTCGCGTTTGATAAGTGCACCGATTTGATTGCGCGTGCGCTCTGCCGTAGCAATTTCAGCTAATTGGTGAACAATCGGCTCGATTTGCTCGCCCGCTTTTTCTTTCAAAAGCGCAATCGCATCAGGCGTGAACATTTCGCCAAGAGGCGTTTGCATCGTCGCTAAATCTTCAACTTCCCGGCTGATAAAATCTTTTATTTTTTGTTCGAATACGCGCTCTTTGACAATCGAACGAATGCGAATTTCTAGAAAGCCGATAATTTTGATAAACGTTTCTTCATCAACAGCTTCTGAAACTCTCCGTGACAGAACTTCGTCAACGCGGCGGTCAATAAACCCACGAATCGTTTCAACGGTTTCCTCGCTTTTCAAAACATTTTCGATGTGCTGAAAAATCTTCATTTGCAGTGAAGAAATCGCGTCAAGAACAGATTCGCGGACGTTTGCTGGCAAGGCTTCGACGAGAGACGGATATTCTTGCGAAATTAATTCTTCAGTGTAGGAATCAACAACTGATTGAATTTTTTTTCGCAGAAACTCTTTACCGAAAAGCTCTTCGACAATCGTTTCCTGCGAAACGAGTTCTTCACCGACGGCTTTGCCGATTGCCTCTGCCAAACGCGAGCGATGACGCGGAATCATTCCTTGAGGAAATATGGTTAAGCCAAGCAGTTTTACCGGATTGCGCGGGCGGAAAAGCATCCGCACAGCAAGCCACGCGCCGATGTATCCGTGAACGGTCGCAAAAAGAATAAGCAAAGCAACCTGCACCCACAGATTTTTGAAAAAAACCTCTAAAATTTGAAAAAATTCCATTCTCTAATTTTAAGTCTTAAGTCCAATGTTTAAAGTTCAAAATTTGTCTTTATTTTCACTTTGGACATTGAACTTGAGACTTTGGACTATCTTAAAAAACCTGAAAGCCTTTCGATTTAAGACAAAATTCTGAAAAATCTTTTAACCAATCATAACTCACGCTGAAATTTTTCCATTTCTCATCTTCGTCGTGAAAAAGCGTGCCATCGACGGGCGCGTCCGTAACAGACAAATCCATATAAATACGTTTGTCGGGCGCAAGACGCGGCAAAATTTCATCTCGAATTTTTTCGCCGATAATTTGCGTTTCTTCCTTTGAAAACTTTGCACCCGTCGCGTTATAGCTCATCTGCCGCAGTTTCCCTTCGTCAATTAGATTGAAACTTTTGATAATTTCCAGTGTCGGTTTCCAATTCCATACGTTAGCGCGAAACTCAAAACCTTCGGAACTCGAATCTATTAATGTAAAACTCATGTCTTTTTCTCATTTATCTCCTCGGAAAATGCTAAACGCGAAAGGGGATTTGAGTCAATGAAGTTTAGCAACAAAATTACACGCGTTAACACGAATTAAAATATATCTGTACTTATATTCACGCTAAACAGGATGGTTAATTTTACGTGAGCAGTTTATAATCTTGCTTTCAAAAATTATGTCAAATTCAATTTCATACGCAGACGCCGGAGTTTCGATTGATAAAGCAAATTTAGCAGTTGAAAAAATTAAAACTTTTGCCAAATCAACTTTTAATGAACGAACTTTGACTGAAATCGGAAGTTTCGGTGGAATGTTTTCGGCGGCGTTTCCCGAAATGGGCGAGCCGATATTGGTTGCTTCGGCGGATGGTGTTGGCACAAAACTCAAAATCGCTTTTGATACCGGAATTCACGATACAATCGGGCAAGACCTAGTAAATCATTGCGTCAATGATATTTTGGTGCAAGGCGCAAGACCTTTATTTTTTCTTGATTACTTTGCCACCGGAAAACTTTCGCCGCAAACAACGGCTTCGGTCGTTGAGGGAATTGCGAAGGCTTGCAAGGAAAACGGCTGCGTTCTACTCGGCGGCGAGACGGCAGAAATGCCAGGTTTTTATGCCGATGGCGAATACGATTTGGCAGGTTTTATTGTCGGAATTGTTGATAGAGCGAAAGTTATTGACGGAAAAAATATAAAGTCGGGCGATGTTGTCTTGGGTCTCGGCTCAAACGGTTTACATACAAATGGTTACTCGCTGGCAAGAAAACTTTTTTTTGAAATCGGCAATTACGAAGCTAATTCAAAAATTGAAGAATTAGGCGGCGAAATTATTGGAAAAACCTTACTGAAACCGCATAAAAGTTATTTACCGCTACTTGACGGCTTACTTGATTCGGGCGTGATAAAAGGTCTGGCGCACATTACCGGCGGCGGGCTTTTGGAAAATATTCCGCGTATTTTACCGGAAAATGTTTCGGTTGAAATTCGACGCGGAACTTGGGAAGCGTTACCGATTTTTGATGTGATGCAAGAACTCGGAAGTGTTGAAGAAACAGAGATGTTTCGCACATTTAATATGGGTGTTGGAATGGTGATTGTTTGCTCTCAAGAAAATAAGGAAAAAATTGCTTTTCATTTAAAGAATATAAAGGAAAAATGTTTTGAGATCGGGCGCGTTATTGAAGGAAATAAGAATGTTTCAATTTTGTAGATTATGAAAATCGGCATTTTAATTTCCGGGCGCGGCTCAAATATGGCGGCAATAATAGAAGCCGTTTTAAGCGGGCGAATTCCAAAATCCGATGTAGCGGTCGTCATCAGCGACAAAACGAGCGCAGAGGGCTTGCAAAAGGCGAAGATGCGCGGAATAGAGACATTAGTCATAGCTAAAAAAGGTCGCACGCGTGAAGAACACGACGCTGAAATTATCACCGAAATGAAAAAGCGAGATGTCGAATTAATTTGTCTAGCAGGTTATATGCGGCTGCTTTCGCCTGAATTTATACGTGCTTTCCCAAATCGAATTTTGAATATTCATCCGAGCTTACTTCCCTCTTTCAAAGGTTTAGACGCCCAAAAACAAGCTGTTGAATACGGAGTAAAAGTTTCAGGCTGCACAGTTCATTTTGTTGATGAAAGTTTGGATAATGGCGCAATTATTGCTCAAAAAGTAGTTGAAGTAAAAAATGACGATACACCCGAAACACTTTCTGCGCGAATTTTGGAACATGAACACAGGCTTTATGTTGATTCGGTAAAGCGAGTCGTAGAAGGAAACTACGAAATTATTGGACGAAATGTAGTTTAT
>JAIVJJ010000093.1:4869-9521 GCA_020200095.1 Acidobacteriota bacterium
TTTTTGTTTTGCCTTCGGAAACAAAATTTCAGCGTCTTGGCGTTACGGCTTCAAAAAAGGCTATCGGCAAAGCCATTCTGCGAAATCGAGCAAAACGTCTTTTGCGTGAAACATTTCGTTTAAGCAAATCGGAACTCAATGAATTAGACACAAAATACGATTGGGTTTTTAATGCTCGAAGAAGTTTGCTAAAAGTAAAACTCGAAAAGCCCTTGGATGAATTTCGGCAAATTATAGCAAAAGTTAAAAATACCGAACGAGAATTTAAGAAAGGCGAAGAAAACGTCATAAGTAAAGCAGAATGAAGTTTTTAGTTTTAGATTTTTTGAAACTTTACAAGACGTTGCTCTCGCCTTTTTTGCCGCCCGCGTGTCGCTTTACACCGACTTGCTCTGAATATGCGGCGCAAGCCGTCGACAAATACGGAACGATTCGCGGAACATGGATGTCTTTAAAGCGTATCTTACGGTGTCAACCTTTTTGCAAAGGCGGTTTCGACCCAATTAAATAAATCCCAAGTCAAATGTTTAAGTCTTATGCCGTCTGACATTAAACTTGGGACTTTAGACTCATTAAAAATGGCAGATAATAAACAACAAACACAATCTCGTTTTCTTCTCGCCGCACTGCTTTCGATGGCGGTGCTTTTCGGTTGGAGTTATTTTTTTGCGCCACAAAAACCGCAAACCGATAATGCAAATACCCAACAAACCGTTGCGAATACACCGGCAATGCCGACACCTGAAGTTCAGCAAAATTTTTCCAATCAGCAAAATGTAGTTTCAACGCCTGATAACACGCCGAATAAATCAATCACCATTAAAACACCGCTTTATCAAGTAAAACTCGATTCAAAAGGTGCACTGGCAACAAGCTGGGTTTTAATAAAAAACAAATCTTCTGAGGGTGAAAAACTTCTCTTTGCCGATGGTTCAACGGAAAACGAGAAAAAACCGCTTGAACTAATTTCGCCTGAAGGATTAAATCGAAGTCCGAGAGAAATTCCCTTTCGGCTTTCAACCGGCGACCAAAACATTGATAATTTTATTAACGAGCGCAATTATCAGGTCTCCGTAAATGAAGAAAATGTCGAGCTTGGCGACGGTCAATCAAAACAAATTGATTATATTCTAAAAGATGAAGCGAGTGATTTAGAAATTACAAAAAGTTTTGTTTTTCACGCCGACACTTATTTAACTGATTTGCAGGTTAAATTAACCAAAAACGGTCAGCCTGTTCCAAATACAAAACTTCTTATTGGCGCAAGCATCGGCGACCACGGCATTAAGTTTCACAATTATTATCATATTGAGCCGGAAGCAGTTGTGTATATAAACGGCGGTAGCCAAAGACACCTAGCCGCCGCCATTACAGATAAAAAAGAAGATATGGGACGTCTTCCCGTCGCAGGTGAAATAAATTGGGCAGGCGTCGGCGATGCGTATTTTGCGATGGCGGCAATTCCCGCTCAAAAAACTCAAGGTCTTGAACTTCGCGCAACTAAATACGAAGTTCAAACCGAGCCTTTCTATGACGGAATAGTAAGTTGGATTACCGGCAGCCAAAAAACCAATATAACTAGGCATTTATTAACGGCGTATGTTCCGATTAATGCTGATGGTTCGACAAACAAAATTTACACCGGAACGAAGGATTTCTTTGTTCTTAATCAATACAACGATATTTTGTCGCAAGCCGTAGGCAGAACAATTGATATTGAAGACTTTGTAAATTTCAGTAATTACGATTTGATTAGAGCTATTGTCAAACCGATTACAGTTCCGATTTTATATGCGTTAAGTTTTATCAATTCATTTACGCAAAATTACGGCGTTGCCATTATCATTTTTACTTTTTTATTTTATTCTCTGCTCTTCCCACTTCGCTGGTCTCAATCGAAGTCATTTAAAAAGGCTGCGGGCAATGCACCTAAAATGAAAGAGATGCAGGAAAAGCTTAAGGAAATGCAAAAGAAAGGCATTGCGGCTGATGACCCCCGAATGCGTGAATTGCAGATGGAACAATTAAAAATGACGAAGGATGCGCTTCCAATTGGCGGCTGCCTTCCGATGCTTCTCCAATTTCCTTTGCTAATTGCTTTGTACACGGCAGTTACGATTTCGCTTGGATTTCGTCAAGCATCGTTTTTATGGCTTCCGGATCTCTCGGCTGGCGATCCCTACCATCTTCTCGAATTCGGATTCGCTTTCTCGATGATTCTTTCAATGAAATTTACGCCGCAAGCCGCTGCTATTACGCCCGAGCAGCAAATGCAGCAGAAAATGATGACATATTTTATGCCCGTCATGATGCTTTGGGTTATGTGGAGTGCGCCCGCCGGGCTGCTTCTTTATTGGTTTTTTGGAAATATTGTTAGCTTTGTTCAACAAATAATTATTAACCGAATAAATAAAACTAACGAACCGCCGACAGTCGAAATTGTGCAGACCGTGCCGAAGAATGCGAAAAAGGTAAAGCCCAATCTTTCAACTTCTTAAAATATATGAATGAAGTTTGCCAGAAAGCCGAAATTTTTTTGACGGAAATTTTAGTTAATTTGCGTTTCGATGTAAGCGTATCAACAAAATGGGTAACTGAAGGCTGCCTTTTAAATTTAACAGGCACGGACATAGCATTTTTATTAAGTGAAAATGGAGAAATGCTGGATGCTTTTGAGACATTGTTATTTCAAATCTACGGCAGAGAGCTTTCTAGAACCGAGCGTTTCATTTGCGATGCCGATGGATTTCGACAGACTCGTAGAGCCGAACTTCAAGCCATGGCTCGTTTCGCTGCACAAAACGTGCGTAAAAATAACAGACCTTTTATTTTCGGTAAATTAAATTCAACTGAACGACGTATAATACATCTTACATTACAGAACGAGAATGATTTATTGACACAATCTGTCGGAGATGGAAGAGATAGGCGGCTCCAAGTTTCCTTAAAATAATCTCTAAGTTCCGAAGCTTAAAGTTTCAGGTCGAGCCTTAACTTGAAAGTTTTAACTATTAAACTTAGATATGTTAGATACAATTGTAGCTCTTGCCACACCATATGGACGTAGTGGAATTGGCATTATACGTTTAAGCGGTAAAAATTCACTAAAAATTATACAAAAGTTAGTGCGCGATAAATATTTTTTGCCCGAGCCTCGTTTTGCCACCCTTAAAAAAATTTACGATCTTGAAACGTTAGAAGTTCTGGATGAAACTATTATAACTTATTTTCAATCGCCTCAATCATTTACGGGTGAGGATGTGGTTGAAATTAGTTGTCATGGTTCACCTATTGTGCTGCGACAAATAATAGATTTTGCTCTTAAACTTGACGCACGAATGGCAGAAGCCGGAGAGTTTTCTCTTCGCGCTCTATCTAACGGGCGGATAAATTTAAGCCAAGCAGAAGCAATTAGAGATTTAATTGACGCTCAATCTGTCGCTTCGGCAAAGCAATCAGTTCGTCAACTTCACGGAGAACTTTCAAGTCAACTTCAACCTTTAAAGGATGATTTACTTGAAGTTATTGTCGTTTTAGAGTCTTCGCTTGAATTTGTCGAAGATGATTTGCCCTATTTGCAAATAGAAACTATAAAACAAAAACTGTTGAAAATTACTGTAGAGTTAAGCAAAATGGCTTCTACCTTTCAAGCTGGAAAACTTTTACGAGAAGGGTTGAAAGTTGCGCTCGTTGGTCGCCCAAACGTAGGTAAATCGAGTCTTTTCAACGCTTTGCTAGGTCAAGAACGCGCGATTGTTACTGAAATAGCTGGAACAACTCGTGACCATCTATATGAAAAATTTACCATAAACAATATTCCTATTTCTTTAATTGATACGGCTGGCTTACGCGAAACTTCCGACCTAGTAGAAAGTTTAGGTGTCGAGCGTTCAAGACGCGTAATGTTTGATGCGGATTTGGTTGTTGTTCTGCTGGATGGTTCTGAAAAATTTACTTTTGAAGATGAAAAAATTATTAATCAGATTAAAGAGCTAAACCATTTAATTGCAGTAAATAAAATAGATTTGAAGGAAGTTGGAGACAATTCTTTTGATAATTTTAAGGTGGTTAAAATTTCTGCGAAGACAGGTGAAGGTTTAGATAAATTGCAAAAGGAGATTATTAAACCTTTTTTATCACAGAATTTAGAAGGCGCAAGTTTTCTAATCTCTGACGCACGTCATAATGATTTACTTTTACGGGCAAAATCAGAAATTGAAGATTCTTGTCATTTAATAGATATAAAAACGAGTGAAGAAATTATTCTAGTCGGTTTGCATAACGCTTTACAGTTTTTGGGCAAAATCACTGGAGAAATTACCACCGAAGATATGTTAAATGAAATTTTTTCAACGTTTTGTATCGGAAAATAGTTTCAAAGCAATATTTATTTTAACTTATAAATTATACTTCTTTAATAATTTACTATTACAACAAATAAAAGCAATCTTTTTATCTTAATTTTAATTACAAAAGTAGCTTGTATATTAAATGTTAATAAATCCTTATAAGACACTATTAACATTTCAGTTTTACATTGCGAGTTTTATATTTTGGATAATGTTATTATAATCTCATATCACATTTTGTTAATTCGCAAAAAATATCGAGTTTATCTTTATTTCATAATATATTTAGTAATTATGTTTTTC
>JAIVJJ010000224.1 GCA_020200095.1 Acidobacteriota bacterium
ATCAGATACCAAGCTGTAAAACTTAAAGTTAAGAAGAAAACAGGAAACGAATTAGATGGAGCGAGCCTAATGGATACAGCTTTTTCTCCAAAAACTCCAATCATTTCGTTAGATGATTTAGGCACAGAGAGCGGCAGAAACATTCAAACAGAGTATATGCAGATTTTTGCATGTTCTATGACGGGGATTCGTAGTCCAAAGGCTCACGATATAATAAATACCTAATGTGCAACACTTTTAGTTCGAAACCAAACCATCAAGGTCAAGCGGTTTTCTTCCGAGTTGCAAGTTAAGAAAAACGGTAACTGTATGAGCCAAAATCTTTCTGATTAGACGGGATTGAAAATGCCATAAGTCACGGACTCTGATTTTGTTCAAATTAAATCTTTCGGTTAAATGTGAGCCAACAGTTTCAATTACTTTCCTAACTTTGCGAAACATCTTGGCAGTCATTTTATCAATTGGTTCTTGATTTAGCTTTTTCATATTTTTGCGTTTTGGGACAATTAACTTGGTGCCATAGCGGTCTTCTAGTAAAGTTTGACGAAACGGGTCGAGAAAGCCTTTATCGCCCAAAATAGTCTGACTGCTGCCATTGACTAATTCTTCGGTGAAATTGACATCGTGCGGACGCGCCGGAAGCAGCCAAGCAAAGGTGATCATTCCAATGCGGGAACATCTTAATCCAAGTTTGAAGCCGTAATAATGCAGGTCTTTGGCGGCACAATAGCCATAATCAGCTTGCGAAGGAAAACATTTGTCACGGATTCCGCGAATCCACGCGCAAACTGACACGGGAATCGTGTCAATCACTTGCAAGTTGGCAAAAAGCTGTTCGGCTTGTCTGACTATCTGTTGTTGAATCAAGGCTTTGAATTGCCACAAGTTAGCCGCTTGACGGACAAATAGGGTGCGCTCTGAAAGGTTTGGAAACCAACTTTGATAGTGAGCCTTGAAATAATTGAAAAGGTCTTTGTCAGTTGAATGTTTGAAGAACTCGCCACAAATTTCAATCGGGATCACTTCTTCATCCGACAAGGCAGGCGCAAATCCGCCGTGCCTGACCGGATAAGATTTTCGTAAAATATTCATC
>JAIVJJ010000343.1 GCA_020200095.1 Acidobacteriota bacterium
TCGTAGTGTCGCCCGCAATCTGGTTGCCAGCCGCCAATTCGCGCAAAAGACGGCGCATAATTTTGCCCGAACGAGTTTTCGGTAAAGTGTCGGTAAAGCGAATGTCGTCGGGTTTTGCCAATGCGCCGATTTCTTTGGCGACATGAGCGCGAAGCTCTTTTTTTAATTCTTCGCTTCCTTCGCGCCCACCTTCCAATGTAACAAATGCGGAAATTGCCTGCCCTTTAATTTCGTCAGGCTTTCCGACGACTGCCGCTTCCGCTACCGCTTCGTGTGAAACGAGTGCCGATTCGACTTCCGCCGTTCCCAAGCGATGACCAGAAACATTAATTACATCGTCAACTCTGCCCATTATCCAAAAATAGCCACGTTCGTCGCGCCGAGCGCCGTCGCCCGCGAAATAAACGCCGGGAATATCCGACCAGTATTGTTTTTTATAGCGTTCGTCGTCACCCCAAATCGTCCGCAGCATTGACGGGAAAGGTTTAGTCACGACTAAATAACCACCTTCATTTGTACCGACAGGGTTTCCGTCTTTGGTTTGAATGTCAATCAGAATGCCGGGAAACGGACGAGTCGCAGTTCCGGGAACGGTCGGCGTCGCGCCCGGAAGCGGCGAAATCATAATCGCGCCGGTTTCGGTCTGCCACCAAGTGTCCACAATCGGGCATTTTTTCTTTCCGATAATCGTGTGATACCACATCCACGCTTCGGGGTTAATCGGTTCGCCGACAGTTCCGAGAAGTCGCAAACTGGATAAATCGTGTTTCAAAGGATACTGCTCGCCCCATTTGATAAAAGCACGAATCGCTGTCGGCGCGGTGTATAAAATATTTATCTTGTGACGTTCGATGATGCGCCAAAACCTGTCCGGTTCGGGATGATTCGGCGCGCCTTCATACATAAAAACGGTCGCGCCGTTTCCCAAAGGTCCATACACGACATAGGAATGACCCGTTACCCAGCCGATGTCCGCCGTACACCAATATGTGTCTTCGTCCTTTAAATCAAAAATCCATTTCGTCGTGATGTAAGTCTGCGTTAAATAACCGCCCGTCGTGTGCAGAATTCCTTTCGGTTTGCCTGTCGTTCCCGAAGTGTAAAGAATATAAAGCGGATGTTCCGAATCTAATTCTTCGGCGGGACAATCGTCGTTGACCGTTTCCAAAATCTCGTGCCACCAGTAATCGCGTCCGAGTTCCATATTAATTTTTGAACCCGTCCGCCGGAAAACAATCACGTTTTCGACCGAAGGCGTCTGTGCGACCGCTTTATCGACGGTTTCCTTTAATTTTATTTCCGCGCCTCGTCGATAACCACCGTCCGCCGTGACGACCAATTTACATTCGCCGTCGTTTACACGATCGCGGATTGCATCAGCTGAAAATCCGCCGAAAATTACTGTGTGGGTCGCGCCGATGCGGGCGCACGCGAGCATCGCAATTGCCAGTTCGGGAATAAGCGGCATATAAAGCGCAACGCGGTCGCCGGTTTTGATTCCGGTTTTTTTCAAAACATTGGCGAATTTCGAAACTTGCCGGTGCAATTGCTGATAAGTTAAAGTCCGAACCTCGCCCGGCTCGCCCTCCCAGATAATCGCGGCTTTATTTTTGCGCCACGTTTCAAGATGCCTGTCCAAACAATTGTATGAAGCATTTATCTTACCGCCGACAAACCACTTCGCGTGCGGCTCGTTCCATTCTAAAACGGTGTCCCATTTTTTGAACCAGTGCAGATTTTCCGCCACGCTCGCCCAGAATGCTTCTGGGTCTTCGGCTGCCTTGTTATAAATTTCCTCATATTCCGCAAAACTTTTGATGTGAGCGTTCGCCGCAAAATTGGACGGCGGCGGGAAAACTCTCGTTTCGTGTAATGTTGATTCGATGGCAATTTGTGTATTTTTCGGCATTATTATTTCTCCAAAATTTATTCGATTATAAAAACTTCCTCTTTATCAAAATTCTCTCTGCGCCGCAGCAGATGACGCTGGATTTTGCCGGAACGAGTCTTCGGCAAATCGGCGCAAAATTCTATTTCGCGCGGCGTGGCAAGCGGTGAAAGCTGCGCCCTGACGTGGGCGGCGATTTCTTCCGCCAATTTCCGCGAAGCCGTAAAATCCTTTTTCAGCACGACGAACGACTTAACGTGTTCGGTCGTCATTTCGTCTTCGCGCCGACAGCCGCCGATTCCGCGATTGCCGGATGCGAAAGCAGCGCGTTTTCCACTTCAAATGGTCCGATGCGCTGCGCCTGACACATTATCACATTGTCGTTTCGCGCCATAAACCAGAAATAGTCGTCCGCATCGCGTTTTCCCCGGTCGCGCGTGATATACCAACCGGCGCGAAACCAAGCCCGCGTCGCTTCGGGGAAATTCCAGCAACCTTTGAAAAGGGAAGTCAGCGTCGGGCGAATGGCGATGTCGCCGACAACACCATTCGGAACTTCTCTACCTGAATTATCAATTATCGAAACCTGCACGCCTTCAACCGCTTTGCCCATCGCGCCGCGCTTGACCAGCATATTCGGACGGTTAGCGATAATAAAACTGCCGGTTTCCGTTTGCCAGTAATTATCAAAAACTCGCGCGTCAAATGTTCGTTCCGCCCACTTGATAACCTCCGGGTTGAGCAGTTCGCCGACCGAATAAACGCGCCGCAAAGCAAAATTGCGGTGCTTCGAGATGTCGCCGACTTCGTTTCTCAAAAGCCTTAAAAGCGTCGGTGTCGTATAAAAGCATGTAACCTGATTGCGCTCTAAAATGTCGAGCCAGCGATGCACGTCAAACTCGCCTTCGTAAATCAAAATCGGAAAACCGAGCAGCCATGGCGCGAAAATTCCGTAACACAAACCTGTGACCCAACCTGCGTCCGCCGAACACCAGAAAAAATCATCCGGTTCAAGCTGCAAAACCGTTTTTGCCGAATCAATCAAACGCTCCTGAATCTGGTGACAGTGAACGACACCTTTCGGCAAGCCGGTCGTGCCGGAAGTGTAAAGAATGAAAAGAATGTCTTCGGCGTCCATTGCTTCGGCTTCGCACTTAGCGGGAAATTTCATCAAATCGGCAAAATCAATCTCTCTATCAAGAATATCAGCGTCAACAAACGAATCGCGTTCGCCGATTGCTGATTCGTTTTTATCGCTATCTAAGTATTCAAGCGAGCCGTGCGAAATTTCATCGGGTTCAGCGGCAAGAGTTGAATTATTTGTCGGAGTTTCTGTCGAACGTCGAAAGAGAACGACTTTTTCCACCGACGGAAAATCTTTCACTGCTTCGTCAACAATTGATTTTAAGTCAATTGTTTTTCCGCGCCGAAAACCGACATCGCCCGCGACGACGATTTTCGCGTCAGCATCAACTATCCGGTCGCGCAAAGCCGCTTGTCCGAGTCCCGCATAAACAACCGAATGAATCGCTCCGATGCGAGCGCAAGCCAGCATTGCGACGACGCCTTCAATCGTCAAAGGCATATAAATAATCACGCGGTCGCCTTTTTTGACGTTCAGGGATTTTAAGCCGTTGGCAAACCGGCAAACCGATTCAAGTAATTCCCTATAAGAAACTTTTCTTTCTTCGCCGTTTTCGCCGAGCCAGATGTAAGCAATTTTGTCTCTTTTATCTAAATTTGCGTGGCGGTCGAGCATATTGAGCGTGATGTTGATTTTTCCGCCGACGAACCATTCGTGATTTACGCCGTCAAAACTCGAAACTTTATCCCACTTTTTCAGCCAGACAAATTTTTCCGCCTCTGCTGCCCAAAACGCATCGGGGTTTTCGCGCCAGCGTTCATATTCAGCTTTCGCGTCTTTGAGTAAAGCGTTTTCTGCGACGATTCGCGGTGGCGGATATTCGTTTTCCTTGTGCGAAAATTTTTCGATTGTGTCGGATTCGGACGCAGTCATATTGCAAAAAGGTAAAAGTGAAATCGAGCTAATCTACAGTTAAACTTTTGAAAACAAAACTGGTGGCGGAAAATGTAGGGGCTAGGGCAAGTCTTCGTCCCTACATTTTGCAGTGTTGATTTTCGCACAGAATTAATTAAATATCGTCCGCCGCCTCGCCCGCCTCGCGCGTCGGTCTAGTCTGTTCGGATGTTGCTCCCACCTCTTCCCAGATTTTAACATTACGCGATTCGCGCAAGAGCAGTGAGCCGACGATAAATGTGATTGAAGCGACAATCATCGGATAATAAAGTCCGGCGTAAATGTTGCCGGTTTGGGCGATGACCGATAAGCCGATGAGCGGCAACAGTCCGCCGAATACGCCGTTGCCGATGTGATACGGCAACGAGAGCGCGGTATATCGTATCTTGGCGGGAAACGCTTCGACCAGATACGCGGCAATCGGACCGTAAACCATCGTTACCCAGATAACCTGAATAAAAATCAACAGAATCAATGTCCAAACCGTGCTATTTGATAATAAATCACCGAAATTTGTGTAGGGCAAAACTTTCGGCGCGTCAATTAAAGCACCGCTCGCATCCTCTGATTTTGGAATCAGCCGGATTGCACCGGTTACTTTGTTGGCTTCAGAAGCGGCGGTGACGACGTTTGAACCGGCAGCCGTCTGCATCGCTTTGTAAATCGGAATGTAGGTAATAACGGCAAGCAATAAACC
>JAIVJJ010000225.1 GCA_020200095.1 Acidobacteriota bacterium
TTACAAAGTATTGCGTTCGGTCAATTATATTACACGCAAATAAAAAAACTCCCTAGGAATTCCATGAAAATTACAATTCTGACCTTGAGCCTTCTGGCTTTTATTTTCACTTTTTCGATACAAACCTTTGCTGCGGATTTTACGGTTAATCTAACCACTGACCAGCATGATGCAAACACCGGCGACGGCATTTGCGATATTGATTTGGCAATCGCAGGTGAGCAATGCTCATTGCGGGCGGCGGTTGAGCAAGCTAACGCGCTTGCCAGCAATGACCGGGTTTTGTTTAATCTGCCTGCGAATTCGACCGTTACATTGACAACTGCTAACGGCGGAGAGATTCCAATAACCAACAATGGCACATTGGAGATAGTCGGGACGGGCGCGAACAATCTGACGATTAACGGCGGCGCGGGAACAAACCGCATCTTTTCCGTAAATAATGCGACCGTGACAATTTCGGGTGTGACCTTAACCGGCGGGAACGGCACGGGCGCAAGTTTTAGCGGCTTGGGCGGAGCGATTTTTACCCAAGAAGGCTCGCTAACCCTTGACGGTGTTCACATTACAGGCAACACGTCAGGGGGTAGTTCTGGCGGCGGCGTGTATTTCGGAGGCGGCACAAACCGCATTACCAACTCGACCTTTTCTGCTAACACTGCCTTTAACTGCGGCGGCTTTGTCAATGCCAGCGGCACGCTGACAGTCGTCAACTCGACCATCTCGGGCAATACAGCAACGGGGGGTAACGGAGGCGGCTTTTGCAGCCAACTCAGCACAACAACACTGCGTAATGTGACCATTACCAATAATACCGCAAACCTAGGCGGTGGCGGCATTAACATTGATTTTAACTCTACACTCAATTTCGGCAATACGATTGTCGCGGGCAATATCGCAAGCGGTACTGGTCCCGAAATTCGGTTTGGCACTGGCACAATCACATCGGCGGGCGGCAATCTGGTCGGCGATTCAACGGGCGATTCAACAAACACCGGGAATGCTATAGCCTATCAGCCGACCGACATTCGAGACGTGAATCCGTTGCTCGGTGCGTTGCAAAATAACGGCGGAACTACACTCGTGACGGTAACGGCGACGGCACGGCAATCGTGGATATTGGAGCTTTTGAAGTCCAGCTGGCTCCGACAGCCGCCAGCGTTTCGGTCAGCGGTCGCGTAACAACGGCAAAAGGGCGCGGTATCAATAAGGCGCGCGTGACAATGACAGACTCAAACGGTGCAACGCGAACTGTTTTATCCAACCCGTTCGGCTATTACAGTTTCGATAATGTTCCGGCGGGCGAGACATATTTTTTCAGCGTTTCTCATAAACGCTACACCTTTAATCAAAGCACACAAGTTCACCTGATAGTCGAGGACCTAAATGAGATGAACTTTGTGGCTGACAATTAAATTGTAGAGCAAATAAAAGAAAAGCCTTGCGAATGTTAGGGCTAGGGGGAGTGAGATGTAATGTCTAATTCCACTGAATACAATTGTTCACTTCGGCTAGCAAATTTTAGCAGGGATATTTATTTTAATAAATACTATTGTTCCATTGTTTGTTAGGGTAACGCCACAAGGATCGCAAAGTTGTGTTGTTTCTTTTAACTTGCAAAAGCAGAACATCAAGTGCAAAAGATACCGAGCGAAATAAATTTGTTGCTAATTTTTTATTTCTCGTATAACTTTCGTTCCGTTTTGGTTCGTTAAGATATAGAGACGAATTACAAATTAGATTCTGACCATTGTGGTCATATGGTTTCGTCTTGTGGGCAGAAATCCGTGTTTACTTCTATTTTGACAGTCTGTCAAAAAAGTTCTTAAAGACGAATTTGATAACTATCAATCATAGATTTGGCAACTTATTTCAGAAAAAATCCTATATCTTTATGGACAGATTACAAAATACCTTGTGGGTTTAAAGTAAGTTTTTGGCGCAAATGCAATTAATTCTCT
>JAIVJJ010000344.1 GCA_020200095.1 Acidobacteriota bacterium
ATCTACTTTGCAGACTCAAAAGGTCTTGAGCTGTTTCCCGAACTCATCTTTTCCGACAACTAATCAAGCGTCCTTGTTAGTTGAATAGCTGCTGATTGTCAAGATACAAGCTGTTTCGCGCTCACGTCCATTGATTTCCTATGCAAAGTCAACTCTCAAACTGCATTGAGCAGTCTTAGTTTTCGATTATACAAACGCTCTTCCAGATACCAATAATCCAACTCTTTTTTGAGCATTACAAAGATTATTGTTAGTAGTTTCCGCGCCGTCGCACAGATTGCTTTGCCCGAACCTTTTTCTCGTTTCTTCTTCTGGTAAAAGCTCATCAACGGCGTGTTCGTCCGGTTGACCATTGATAGAACCGCCCGGATTGCCACCGTCTGAAGTCGCTTTCTGCCTTGTTTGGTAATATGTCCTTGCCTGATTGTTTCGTTTGATTGCCGAACCGATGTTGCCAATCCCGAATAAGCGACCAGTTGTTTACTTGTCTCGAAAAGTTCAATCGAGCCGATTTCTGCCAACAGACTGATTGCCGACAGCAGATTCATTCCGTGCAGCCCGAGCAGCCGTTTGATGCCTTTCAAAGTTTTGCCCAAACGCACGATTTCCGCTTCGAGCTTTTCAATTTCTTGATCAAGTTCAGCAATCTGCCGAATCGCCGATTGCAAGATTACCCGGTCTGCCGCCGATAAGTCGTCGCGTTTTAGCAACCGTTCTCTGGCACTGGCGGAAGCAAACGCCGAACGGACGAGCGCAATGCCGTTTCTGGTTAAAGCGGCGTGTCCAAGATTCTTTAGTTTGGTTCGCAGCCCGACCAGCGTTTCCCGCGCCTGAAGCAGATGCCGAAGCTGCCGAACTCGTTCCGACGGTACCGGAACCTCCGGCAAATGGTCGAGTTTCAAAAACCGAGCCAAAGCGAGCGCATCCGCCTTGTCGGTTTTCTTCTTCGATTTGGCAATCACCGAAAAACGGTATGTATCAACCAACACGATGCGCTCAACGAAGGCTTTGATTTGGTCGTAAAAGTAATAGATGTTCTGTGTCACTTCTACCGCTAACGCGTCGTCTTTTTTCAGTTGCGAAGTGAACCGCTCTATGCCCATCTTGGAAAGCGGAAAAGTTTCTAAGTTAGAACTGTCGTCTTCATTCAAAAAGCAAACGACAAAGTTTGTTTTGTGTAAATCAACTCCGATATATCTCACAAGTCTTTTTCCTCCTTTTTGTCGGAGGTTCTTGAAAAACAAAAGACTCGGCTCGGTGTATTTCCACGCTCCTATTCGGGCTTCAATTGTCCCATACCGTGTTACGGGTCAGGGTTCAAATTGGTCACACTGTTGGTCGGGATCATCTTTGTAAAAAGCGTCCCAAAATCATTGCCGACCCTCACCCTGTCTTTTGCTTGTGACCTCCGAAAAGCATCACAAACATCATACGCCGATTCTTTTGCTTGTATCACGACCTGTTGGGCGTCGTCTCCATTTCACGGCTTTATTTTTCGTAAAGTTGGCATACTTAACAAATAATCTGTGTGCCGAACTCTCAGCCGTTTGCCGAAAAAGTCCATTGTTACGGCGCGTCCGCTCTCATACATCTTACCATTGTAAAAATCCGCAGGATTGGGACGAGATTTGTAGCGAAACACTACTATCCAACTGCCGCCGTAAATCTCACTACGTTCATAACCGTATGCTTTGCGCTCTAAAGAATCGTGGCGCATCCTTAAGCCTTCTTCGTCAGTTCCCGGAAACAGATTTTCTGGAGTCAACTTTGATTTGTCGGCAATTGACGGAAGGTCAGTGTAACCGTTCTGAATAATAAAACATTCCGCCAAATAAACGGCTTCTTCCGCTTCAAGTTCTCTGTATTTCGGTTGTGGATAATCACAAGGATTTTCAACCGTAAATTTTACGGGCGTTACCGACGAAATAGCGTCCGACAAAGATTGCTGACTTTCTGCTTCAATTCGTGAAAGATACCAAAGACCAACCGCACCTACGCCGATGAAAAACGTAAGATATAGCGAGCGTTAATTTTAAGGAAAGTCTTTTCATCTCATTTCAAATTATAATACGTTTATTTTACACGCAGACGCACAACGGCTGAGATGACGTGGGGCGAAACCGCCGCCAAGCCCGCTAAGGCTTAACGGACAAGCTGAATAAGAAAGTCGCTGCCCGCGCCCTCACGTCCATTGAATTCCTATGCAAAGTCAATCGTCAACTAAAAAAACTCCGCCGAGCCGTCTGCGACTAACGCTTTGACAGTTCTACGAAGCATCTGTTTTTTCTTCGCTTGCAATGAGCGAGAACAAGAAATTGCCCGGTGTTCTTCCACACTCCTATTCGGAATCAATCGTTCCATTTTGTGATACGGATGAAGGCGAATATTTAATCACACTGTTGGACGGGTTTGGCTCTCAAGAGAGTTGACCCAAATTCAATGCCGACCTTCATCGCTTCTTGTCCACGCTTTTGCTCGCGTGAACATTATACACCGAACTTCTTGTTTGTATCACATCCTGTTCGACATTGCGTTAAAATACATTCGGCGATTTTTCATCCCCTTTTTTCAAGCGTAACATATAATTTTGCGGCGCCAACTGTTTGTCTGTTGGAACTTCTTTCCACTTTAGAAATAAACCGTTTTTGTCTTGCACTTCTTGGACTCGCTCCAAATCGCTATATGTTGCGCTGTATTTTCGACGTTCTCTTTGTTTCTTAGGCTTCAGCATTGCGTAAGTCCAACAACATTCTGATTCAACAGCAATATGCCAGCGTCCGCTTTCGTCGGGTTCGATGTAATAAGTCGAGGTTGTCGGGTCTCCTTCAACAGAATAGAAAGTTGCGGTTACTGTCGTGCGGCGTTGTTTTGACCATTGCTGCCACAAATACTCTCTAAATTCTTCGCGCTCTGCTCTCAGAGTTTTAAGTTTGCTCCAACTGAAATCATAAGTTTTGCCTTGTTCATAAAGCGATAAATCACGATTTGAGTTATTCGGCAAAGTTTCTTTGCTTTGAGACAAAACAACATTTGTATTTGGCACACGCATTAAAAATGCCAGAGCAAAAGCAATGCTCAAAATTAAAATAGAAACTATGAAATACTTTTTCTGCATAAGCCGATTACATTATAACAAGAAAGATGTCGAACGGCTGAGATGACGTGGGGCGAAACCAGATACGAGCAAGCAAAAATATGAAAGACGACGTTAAAAACAAAGTCGCTGTTTCGCCCTCACGTCCATTGAATGGTTCGACAGCGGTTTGATATTGACGAAATGCAATCATTACAGTTCTATTAGCTCACAGCACAAGAATTCTAACCACGCTTACTTCAATTCGCGGCGGGTAAATACTTCAAGCATTTGTTCCTCTTTTGGCGGTTGTAGAACGTGGTTTTCCGCGAATTCTTGCGCTTGCGGATAATTAGTTTTCCGAATGCGCTCGGCGGCTTTTGCAAGGTCGTAAGTTGTGTGCTGAAGTTGAACGTCTTCGTCAAGCAACAACCAGTCCGCACCCGATTCTCCATACGGCTTTCCCACGCTTCCGGCATTTACAACCCGAATCTTTCTAACCATTCGGTCAAACTGCATATGAGTATGACCGCAGACGACCAAAGAAACATCTAGTTTTTCAAAGATTGGTAAGAGGCGTTCTTCCGATGTGAGTCGGGTAAAAATCTCGTTGTCGTCTCGCGGCGTGGCGTGGCAAAACAGCACCGCGCCTAAACCCCCGATTTCAATGCGGAGCGTTTTAGCCCAACCAGCTACAAACTGTTCGTATTCGGGAAAAATCTGCTGCGCTGACCAGCGCATAACCTCTCGAACCTGTTCGTGGTATCTAACTGCGCCCGTGCCCGTCATCTCTGCCAGCACACCAATCTCGCCATTGCCTTGGATAAACTGAACCGGAACATCGAGGTTGAGCAAACACTCAAGCGTTTCACACGGCATCGGACCGGGAACGACATCGCCGCCCACTATGATAAGCTCTGCTTCGGCAAACCGAACTTCTTCGAGAACAGCCTCAATCGCGGGAAGATTTCCGTGAATATCATGAATTGCTGCGACTCGCATAACAGAGTTGCCTCTCTGCCGAAGAATAAGTAGCCCTCGAACTTTGTATTCTACTGAATCACAATCTTCTTATACCGAACTTTTCATACTTCATAGTCTAAAGTTAATGAAAATTCTACTTTCCGTTTTTCTTTGTTCTCAAAAATAATTCCGCATAAAAAATTATCCAGAATTACACCTTTTCCAAATTTGCAAATTTTTCAATCAATTTCTTCTGACCGAAACCGGGAAAACTGATGGTGAGTTTTACGTTGTCGCCCGTTCCTTCGCGCCGCAGAACCAAGCCTTTGCCGTATTTAGCGTGGCGCACGTGCGAGCCGGGAACAAATCCATTTTGGGTTTTGGATTTTGGATTTTGAATTTCGGATTGGTTTGAGCCAGCGGCTTTAAGTTTTTCAAAGCCGGAAAGCGATTTCGGTTTCTCCTCCTGATTGCCGTCGCCTGACAGTTGACCGATTTTTTTCTTGTTGAAAAATTCGGCGATGGCGTCTGCGCTGTTGTAAGTTTTGCCTGCGTATGTCGGTAAGACAGCCACGACGAGCCACGCGATAAATCTTCGATTAAATCGAGCGGCATTTCATTCAAAAATTGCGAAGGTTCTGCCGCCATTTCCTCGCCGTAGACGCGGCGGCGCATCGAATGCGTGACATACAAAATCTTTTCCGCTCGCGTGATGGCGACATAAGCTAGGCGGCGTTCTTCTTCTAATTCGTTCGGATCGGTGATACTGCGTGCGTGCGGGAAAATTCCGTCTTCGAGTCCGACTAGAAAAACAATCGGAAATTCCAAACCCTTTGCCGAGTGAACAGTCATCATCGTTACGGCGGCGTTGCGGTCGTATTTGTCGGTGTCGGACGATAAAGCCGCGTGGTCAATAAAATCACGCAAACCGGCGGATTCCTGTTTGTCGTAATCAACCGCCGCATTAACCAACTCTTCCAAATTTTCCAGTCGCGCATTTGATTCATCCGAGTTTTCAGACCGCAGCATATTCGCGTAACCTGTATCTTCAATCGCAGAAATTACGACATCTGAAACAGGTTTGTCGGTTTGCGCCGCTTCACCGACTTTTAATGTAATTTTTTCGATAACCTTTCTGAAATTTTTCAACGCTTCTTTTGCGCGCGGAGTTAAATTCAAAGGCTGCGCATATTTTTCATCAGTAATTATCGCAATTGTTTCCCACATTGAAACGCTGAAATCTTTGGCTCGGAAAGCGAGTTCGTCGAGAGATGTTTTACCCAAGGCGCGTGGAGGCGTGTTGATAACTCTTAAAAGCGCGATATCGTCAAACGGATTGAGCGCGAGTTTCAGGTAAGCAATAACGTCTTTAATTTCCGCGCGTTCGTAAAATGAAAACCCGCCAACAATGTTGTATTCAATGCGCTGACGGCGCAAAGCTTCTTCAAAAAGGCGGGACTGCGCGTTCGTGCGGTAAAGAATGGCTATTTTTTCTTTCGGATTTTTTCTTTGATGCTCTTCGATTTTTGAAGCGACCAAACGCGCTTCGTTGTCGGCATCAAACGCTTGATAATAAAAAATCTTTTCGCCACCGTCTTTGTTTGTCCAAAGTTTCTTTTCTTTACGTCCTTGATTGTTGCTGATAATCGCGTCGGCGACATCGAGAATTGTCTGTGTCGAGCGGTAGTTTTGCTCAAGCATTATTACTTTCGCATTCGGATAATGTTCTTCGAACGATAAAATATTGCCAATATCTGCGCCTCTGAACCCGTAGATTGATTGCGCGTCGTCGCCGACAACACAGATGTTTTGTTGTTTCTCGGTCAAATACTGAATCAACGCAAACTGCAATGCGTTTGTGTCTTGATATTCGTCAACCAAAATATATTTAAATTTGTTGTTGTATTTCTCACGAACTTCTTGGTTTTTTCGTAAAAGCCGAACGGTTTTTATCAGCAAATCATCAAAGTCAAGCGCGTTAGCGTTATTCAGACGTTCTTCATACATTCTAAAAATGCGGGCAATGGCGGCGCGTTTTTCGTCCGTGTATTCTACGCGCGAAGCATACATCTCAAAATCTTCGCCGCGATTTTTTGAGGAGCTAATCGCGCTTTGCACGAACCGCGCGGACAGTTGTTTTTCGTCAAAACCAATGTCTTTAATACAGGCTTTGATAACTTTTTGCGAATCGTTTGTATCGTAAATCGTAAAGGATTTTGTGTAACCTTCTTGAAGATGCTCTATGTCCTGGCGCAAAATCCGCACGCAAAGACTGTGAAAAGTGGCAATCAGTGGCGCACTTTGTAACTTTTGTCCTTTCAAAAGCACATTGATGCGTTCGCGCATTTCACCTGCCGCTTTGTTGGTAAATGTAACGGCAAGAATGTTATAG
>JAIVJJ010000463.1 GCA_020200095.1 Acidobacteriota bacterium
GATTTCATATGAGCCGGTTTCAGATTTATTAACCGTATCAACTTTTGTTTTTGCTGATTTATAGCGGTTTTCAGTTGAGTGTAACCTCGTAGCCGCAATGCCGAAACCAATTCAAGCAATCGCTGACGGTAATCGTTTTTAGGGCGGCAGCGATTGCCTTTTCCAATTCTGTTTGGGTTCTGGCTTTGACCTTTTTTAGATACGCTTTGACTTTCGACCACATCAATTCAATCGGCGAAAAGTCGGGCGAATACGGCGGCAGCCAAATAACCGTCGCGCCGCAACTCCGGGTGATTTCTTCAATCCGGCTTGCTCGATGCGCTCCTAAGTTGTCCAACACAATGACCTCTCCGACTTTTAAGGTCGGGCGCAAAATCTGCTCGCAATAAGCATTGAAACAGAGCGTGTCAACGCTGCCCTCAATCAGCATTGTCGCTTCCACGCCGCGACTGCCGACGGTTGATATCATTGCGCGTTGACGCTCCATAATTGCGTGGGACGGCTTCGGCAGTTCGACTCCCGCCCAGCGCTCTGGCGTAAAGCCGGGTCAAAACGGTCGTCGCTCCGGCTTCATCTAAAAATCTGAGCCGCTCGTGCGTGACCGTCTTGAGTCTTCGCCAGTACCACGCTCGCTTTCGTTTGTTGCGCTCACGAGCGACCACCGACTTTTTTTGCGCCGCAAATTCAAGGCTCGCAACTCGCGGCACAAAGTCGGCACTGAAACGCTCAAGTTTTTCTCGCCTAAGAGTCGCTCCTGTAACTCGCCCAATGTGATATCCGGTTCAGCCAATACCGTTTTCAATAACCACTTCCGGTGTTTCTCTGACAATCTTTTCGGCTGTCCGCCGCGATGTCCGATTGGCGCGATGTCGCCGGTTGTACGTTTCCGGCGCAGCAGTTTTTTGATGAAACTGTCGCTGACCTCAAAACGCTCGGCAACCTCCAGGATTGTTTCAACACCGTTTTCATAAGCTGCAACAACACGCTCGCGTAAATCTAAAGAATAGGCTTGCATTCTTTCAAACTACTCTTTTTGCCTGTGTCCATGCAACTGAAAACTGCTATAAATAAATCGA
>JAIVJJ010000094.1 GCA_020200095.1 Acidobacteriota bacterium
AAGCTTTACTGAGTTAAATATATTAGTACCAAAATTATGAATAAAAACATTTTTGCCGAAAATATTTTAAAAAATAAAGTAGTGTTCGTAACCGGTGGCGGAACGGGAATTACTGGCGGCGTTGCACGGGCTTTGACTGAAATGGGCGCAAAAGTTTCGATTACGAGCAGAAAACAAGAAAATCTCGAATCGATGGCGAATACAATTCGGGAAAATGGCGGCGAATGTTTCGCGGTTGCGGCGGATGTGCGTGATTTTGCAGCGGTAGAAAACGCTATAAATAAAACAATCGAGCAATTCGGTAAAATTGATATTGTCGTCAACGGAGCAGCGGGAAATTTTTTGTGCGAAGCAAAAGAGCTTTCGTCCAACGGTTTCGGAACTGTTGTGGATATTGACACAAAGGGAACTTTCAACGTTTGCAGAGCGGCGTTTGAGGAATTGAAAAAAAACCAGGGACAGATTTTGAATATCAGCGCAACCTTACATTATCTCGGAACTCCGATGCAGATTCACGTTTCGGCGGCGAAAGCAGGCGTTGACGCGATTACGCGAAACCTGGCGGTTGAATGGGGAAAATACGGCATTCGCGTCAACGGCATCGCTCCCGGTCCAATTGAAGATACCGAAGGAATGAAGCGTTTATTGCCCGAACAGTTGAAAGAAAAATTAGCCAAGAAAATACCTCTGCAAAGATTCGGAAAAATCAATGACATCGAAAACGCAGCGGTTTTTTTATGTTCCGACGCAGCAAATTATATTAACGGCGTAACATTGGTCGTTGACGGCGGACAGTGGCTTTCCGCAAATACCTTTATGTAACATTAATTTCCCGAAAAATGGAATCCCCTGTTGATGCTTATTATCGGTGTGATTCTCCTCATATTATTAAATTGCGGCTGTGAAATGTTCGCCGCAATCATTAAGCGCGTCTCTATACGAAATTCAGGGCGCTCGAATTTATCGGCTAAGCCTTTGGCGCGCTTAAAGTCCGCTTCGGCTAATTTTCCAATCAAATCGCCCGAATAATAAAAAAATCCAAAAACTTGACCGCCGGAATCTCCCATTCTCAGCTCATCGTTTTCAATCACTGCCTGACCGCTTTGAAACTCACTGAATTTTACGTAAGCGTTGATAACGTCATTGAGGCGAAAAATTGTATCTTCCACAAGAGCGAAACTTCTTTCCGGCTTAAGACTCGCGTAGCCTCCGGCGAGGGTCCAAACTTCAGTAAATTCTCTCATTTCCTTAGGCTGTAAATTGATAAAAGTTTCGGCTTTTTCCAAAACATCAATGGCAATTTCCTTTTCGCCGACATTTGCCGCTTGAGTAGCCAATGAAATGAGACTTGTAAAACGGAGGCTTTTGTTGCCAGATTCTAAAATTTTACTCTTCGTTTCTTCAATAATTTTCTTTTTTTGTTCAGAATTTATATTTGTGTCTGTTAGACCCTGCATTTTAGTGCCAATCTCGTTTTGAAATTTTGATTGCGCTTCATACATTTTTTGAATGCTGCCGTTGAAATTTGAAGATTTTTCGTACCTAGCTTTTTCTCTTTCAGCACGCAATTTTTGGAGTTCAGCAGTTTTCTTGATTTGCATCGTTTGTTGCGGAGCATATTTTTGCAAGGAAGCGACAAATTCCGGCGTTAAACCGTAATAGTTGTTATTGTTGAGCGGGTCAGTGATTTGTTTTGCCAGCAAAACGGCTAAATCACGCAAAGATTGTTCGCTGAAAATTGGTTTGTCGTTCGATTTTTCTTTGGTGATTTCTTCTATGTTCGCAACACCAAAACTGTACAGGTTGGATAAAGTCCAGCTTGAATTCGGATCTATGCCGGATAACTTTATTTGTTTTAAAACATCTTCGGCAAAAGCCGCGCCTTTTTCTTTGTCTTTGCCGTAGATTGTTTGAAGCAGGTTAACAACTTCGGAACTAACGCCTTCGGAAAGTTTTTTCCGTCCTAAATCCAAAGCCTTTGATGTGTCTTTTTCGGCAATTCGACCGATAAGCATTGATTCCAGATATTTATCATTACCCTCGATTCTAGTTTTTAATTCCTGATTGGTTACAGCTTTTATCGTTTCCTGTAAAAAGTTAAATCCCCATTCGGGATCAAGATTTGCCAATTGATTTATTAAAGCCGAACGCAAAGTGGTGATTCGATTAGTTTTTACCCACAATTCGTTTCCGCCGCTAATTTGTGAGACATCTGTTTCGGCGTCGTTTTCGATGCGATTTATCTCGGCGTCAGATTCGACAATAATTTGCCGGATGTCGTTCATCGCAACCGATAGCATTGCCCGCGCTTCTTTTTCGTCCAGCTTCCATAAAGTCGAAGCGCTTTTTAAAGTGAAGTGAATACGGTTGTATGGTGAACGAAGCATCGCCGACATTGCCGAAGTCTCGCGCAAAATTTCGGTAATGCGCTGTTTGTTTTCAGCCGACACCTCAATTTTTTCGGGAGTAGCAACATTTGCTTCCACTTTTTCGCCGCTTGACGACTGAGCGGAAATTGCTTGCGTAAGAGCCATTGTTAAAAATAAATATAAAAACAATTTTTTTCGCATTTCTTTAAAACTCCTTAAAAACTTTTTGTCTAATGTTCGTGGTAGTCACCCTCGGTATTTACTTCAAAATTCTTTTCGTATTCTTCCGCGTCCGGATTAAGCAGAGCTTCGGCAATTCGGTATCGCGCAAAAAATCGGATTTCGGGACGGGAAAATTTTTCGGCAGCGCTCAATGTGCGGTCAAAATCAGCAGCCGTCAAATTTTTTATCAGAGCAACGGCTTTCGGAATATTGCGGTAAGATTCACTTTTAACCGTATCGAGTCGTAACTCTTCATTTTGCACCGCGCCGCTTTCATTAAATTCATCGAGCAGAATAGCCGCGCCGATAACATCGTTAAAAAACGTCGTATTATTTTCTAAAAACACGAAACTCTGTTCGGGTTCTAGAACAGCGAAGGCTTGCGCGATTTGCAAAACGGAAGATAGATTTTTCCGGTTTTTCATTCTACCCGAATACAGCGAACGCGCTTCGTCCAAAAGCGTCGAAGCGGTTTTTTTATCGCCGTTCTTAGCAACGGAAACTGTTAATGTCGTTAAAACTTCGATGCGTTCTTCGTTGGTTTTTAGTTTGGCAAGAGCTTGCCGGACTTCGCGCAGATCGCCTTTTTCCGCCAGCGCATTCGGGAGCGCATTTTCGATGCCTTTTGCCAAATAATCGTATTCGCGCTTGGTTTTGATTTTTCCGTGAAACTTTTTAGCTTCTTCGATGTCACCATTTGTATAGGCGGTCTCGGCGGCTTTCCAATACAAATCATCTCTCTCATCTAAAGGTTTCTTTTCGATGATTTGCAAAATTTCATCGGCGGATTTGTCTTCCGCTTCGTTTTGAAAAACTTGTTTGCTTATTAAGCTGTTAAGCGTCGAGGTTTCACTTTGCCCGATTTTTCGCCGGATTGCCTGCGCCTGCGCAGGAAAGTACTTGGTGATTTCGGGCATTAATTTTGAGACTTCATAGGCGGAAAGGTGTTGCTGCTTGACATAGATTTGCGCCAGAATGTCAACAATCTCTTTTATTTCATTTTCGGTTAAGACAGCAGTTTTTTTATTTTTTATCGCTTTTTGATTGAGTTTTTTAGCCGTATCGAAAAACGTCTGAACTTCCCATAAATTAACTGTAAAACCTATGCTTTGATTGGCTGTAACCTTCATATTAGTTGCAGAATTGGTCGCTGTATTTCCAATATAATCGTTTGGCGAAATGATTTTCGTATCTTTGCCTTTGATTTTTCCGACAATATCCTGAGTCAGTTTTATGCCGAGTTCAGCGTCTTTTTCATATAAACTTTCGAGCGTGGAAAAAACATTATGGTTTATTCCTTCTTCCAGATTTTTCTTAGCGAGTTCGTAGGCTTTCTTCGGGTCTTTTTCGGCAATTTGAGCAGCCAAACTCAGTTCGAGAGATTTGTCATCTTCAAAGATGCTGCTGCCTTCCGCGTTTTTGCGGTTGAGTGAATGTAACGCCGAAAGTGCGAACGCCGGGTCGCGCGAACCGAGAGCCAAAAGAAGTTCGTTTCGCAAATTTCGCGCGTCGTTCAAAAATACATATCTTTCCGTATTATATTCTTCGTCGGAATCTGGATTTTCCAACGGAATTTGTCCAATCGTCTGATTTAGCTCAGAAATTGCGTTTTGAAAAACCGCCCGCGCTTGTTTCTCATCGCGTTCCCAAAGCAAGTTAGCAACCAGGATACGCGCGTTTATGCGATTAAACGGCAGGGAAAATTGCTCGGCTTCACGAACCAAATTAGTTAATAAAACGATGGCTTTTTCCTGCAATGCAGGTGTGAGGTCGTTTTTCTTAATTTCTGTTTTCGGGGCGACTTGCGCTAAATTTTGTCCGACAAAGATGAAGCAGAGAAAAAGAGTAAAAAATTTCTTATAAAACATTTTGAGTCTCCGTTTGGTAACTTGCGTTAATCATAATTCGAGTCGGCAAATTAGTAAATAAAAATATTCTTTATCAAGATGGTTTAAGCGTTTTCGCTTCGCCGGTTTCTGACTTTAATC
>JAIVJJ010000345.1 GCA_020200095.1 Acidobacteriota bacterium
GGAAAGCGCGGCGCGTCGTCAACCAACGATTTGGACGACAATTCGCTGCGGCAGGCGGTCGAACAAGCCGAGCAGATTGCGCGGCTCGCGCCGGTTGACCGCGAATATATTCCGACTTTGGGAGCGCAGACTTACAAGCCCGTAAACGGGTTTGTCGAAGCGACGGCAAACATTTCGCCCGCCGCACGCGCTAGAGCGGTCGGCAGCATTCTCGCCGAAAGCGAAAAATCGAAAATTATCGCCGCCGGTTTTTATCAATCGCAAGCCGCCGCCGCCGCGTTTGCCACCAAAAACGGAAACTTCGGCTTTCAAAGGGAAACGGTCGTCGGGCTTTCGGTCACGGGACGCACTTCGGACGGGACAAGCTCAGGTTATTTTGCGCGAAGCCATTTTGACGTGAATAAATTGGACACGGCGCGAATTGCCCGCGAAGCGATTCGCCGAACTTTGGACGGCAGAAATGCCAAAGCACTGGACGCGGGAGTTTACACGGTAATTCTCGAACCGCAAGCCGTCGCCGATTTGCTCGGATTTTTTGGCAGCGGCTTCGACGCTCGCAGCGCGGAAGAAGGTCGCAGCGCGTTTTCCGTGGCGGGCGGTAAAACAAGGCGCGGCGAAAAGATTTTTGACGAGCGCATCAACATTTTAAGCGACCCTTGGAACGCCGAGCTTCCCGGCTCGCAATCCGCGCAAGCCGGAATTCCGTCGCAAAAAGTTTATCTGGTCAAAAACGGTATTTTGGATACTTTGGTTTACTCGCGTTTTTGGGCAAAGCAAAAAGACGCCGAGCCGACGCCCGGTCCGGTCAATACGATTATGGAAACAAGCAAAAAAGCGGCGACGGTTGAAGAAATGATCCGCTCGACAAAGCGCGGACTTCTCATCAGCCGATTTTGGTATATTCGCTCGACAGACCCGCGAACCGCGAGTTTGACGGGCTTAACCCGCGACGGCGTGTGGCTTATCGAAGACGGAAAAATTCAATATCCGGTGAAAAATTTCCGCTTTAACCAATCAATCATTCAGATGCTCGCGCCGGGCAACGTCGAGATGATCGGCGCGTCCGAGCGTGTCGGCGATACGGACAGCGCATCCTTGATTCCGCCTTTGAAATTAAAAGCGTTTAACTTTACGTCGCAATCGGAAGCCGTCTAACAGGTCAAAACAAGGCAAATTAAAATGATTTATTTTGCGCGTTCTGATAGCAACATTTACAGCACAATGCGCCGGTAACGAGCCAGCACAAGCATATAAAGTCCGTAAGCCACTAAACCGAGTGCCACAATGCCCAACACCCACTGACCGTATGATTGCTGTTCCAGGGCGCGAAGCGCTCCGCTCAATCCGCGCGCTTCGCCGGCATTTGAATGCAGAGCCGCCAGAACCAAGAAGACGCCAATAATTCCAAACACGACTCCGCGCGCCGACAATCCTGCCTGACCGAAGCGCGTGGCAAATGTTTGCGTCTTTTCATCCATCTCGTTTGTTTTGAGCTTCTCACGAAATTTAGCCGTGAAAGCCTTGTAAAATTGAGATACGGCGAAAGCGATAAAGCCCAAACCGACAGCGCCGACGAGCCATTGTCCGAACGGTTGTGCGAGCAAAGTTGCTGTCCATTCTTTAGGCGGCCTAGCTATTCCTTTCGCGTCCGAACCTTTATTTTCCGTGTCTTTGACAGCCTGAACTATGCGCCAAATTGCATATGCCGCCATTCCGACGGCAACCGCGCCGAGCAGTAATTTACCGTATGACTGCGAAAGTATTTCCTCAAACGCGCCGCGCGAGTCGGTTGTTCTCCCGCCTCCGGTAAAAGCTGCGAGTGCGGCAAGCGCGCCGATAATAATATAGACAACTCCTTTCGCGGCATAACCGAATCTGGCGAGCGGAACAATCCAGCCCCGAGCAGATTGCGAAATCCGTTCGGCTTCTTCTTTCACGATTCCAAGAGATGAACTTTTATTTTGCATCAGTTAATTCTTCCTTAAACGAAAATAACATAATTTACTTGATGTAGTACAAAATGTTCTCACAATTCTGAACTTAAAAAAAACATATCATCGAAAGTGACACACTAATTATCCAAAATGATTTGTTGTGGCGCTTATGGCTCATAGTTCCACGCTGATTCGGGCAAGTTCTTAATGATTTCACGCAAACTTTTGCTTGACAACTTGGATAATCGGCGAAATGCTCGTCCGGAAACGTAGCTCTCACCATCCGGCAAGCACATCGCAATTTTTTGATAAAGCCGTCGGACAACAGGATTATCTACCGCTCCGCCTTTAAGATATGCGCCTCCATGTTCTTGAATGTCTGCGGCAAGTTTGGCAATCAGCAGCATTGCCGCCCCGTGACCGCGATGGGGAGGACAAACGAAAAAGTCAATAATGTCACCGCCTTTCACACACCAATGAAGGTCGTAGGAAGTTATCCAGGCGACAAAACCGACAGCTTTCCGGTTAAGGGTTTCTGCGACGATTATTTTTAACTCATTGTCAACCAAGTGTTGCTCTAATAGCTGTGTGTTTCCTCCCCATGCGCCGTGATATGTCTCTTGCATATAGGATTCTAGCAGTTTCCCCAATTGTGGAATGTCATTTCGATTGGCTTTGCGAATTATGTAAGGCATTGTTTCGTAGTACTTGTCAGTAACGATACGTCTAACTCATATTAAACTGCAAATGCGATGATAATATACCAAATTGCTCCTTACCAAATTAGTGTACTGTCTTCAAGCGTATAAGGAGTGTCAGATTTGACAGCGTCGTGGAATAATATTTTTATGACATAGAAAAATTTCCGTGCGTCGAAACGGGGGCGTAAATTCCAACTCTAATAATTGAAAGATAATGGAGAAAGGAAAAGGTGTCAAAAAAAACTACCGCGATATGTTTTTGGACAGGTTGGCATAATTCCGTGACGCTAAATTTGATATTAATAAGCTACAGAAATTTATTGCGGCAGACCGACGCGCCGCAGTGAATCTTCAAAGCGCTGTCCGGGCGCGAAGAGAAGATTTTTTGATTGCAGGTAAATAAAAAGTCTCCACTAAAAAGTGGATACATATTTTTGTTTGCTTGGTTAGTGTTGAAAAGGGAAAAGAAGTCTTCTTCGGCAGGTGTTAGTTCCTATTGCAATCCTTCGATCAGAAACAGGTCGGACAAATCTCGGACGTAAGAATATGCGTAAGATTTTCCGTCAGGCGTGAGCAGTACTCGCAAAATCTCGTGAACTCCGGTTTTATCCTGCGGCATCAAGCGCAGCCACTCTTCCGTCTTAGCCGTTGCTAACTCGTAGCGGTAAACTATCGCCGGAACTTGTCCGCGCTCGCGGATAAACAGGTAACTTCCATCACCGCTCCAACCAACGACCAGATAATCAGCCGTTAAATCGGGAAGAAGCTCACGCTTGCTGTCTTCGATTCCGTAAAGGCAAATCCTCTTTTCTGAATTAATGATTGCCACTTGTTTGCCGTCGGGTGAAATAGAATGTGGCGAAGATATTTCCATGCCTTCCTGTTCCGCAGTAAGACAGACGGGTTCGCCATCTAATTCCTGAACGTACAATTTAGTTCCTTTATCTGATTCGTTAGCTGCGAAAAGAATTTTCTTTCCATCAGGAAACCAGCATGCCCATGGCTGATATTTCAGAGATTTCGGTTCGTAAGGTTGAAGCATTTTCGTTTCGCCGGCGCCGGTGGGCAGAAGTGCCAGTTGCCGCGGCATTGTAAGAAGGCTGACCAGAGCAAACTTTCTGTCTGGCGAAAGCGAAAGCGCCGAGCCGTTGCCCAGGCGCAAAGCTGGCGAGCTGTCAGTCTTGCGAACGTAAACTGAGTAAAGGCTGCCGCCGCTTTCTCCGGCTTCGGTAAAGAGAATTGTTTCACCGTCCGGCGACAAATCTCTGACAAGTGACCAATCGTGCCATGACAAATCGCATTCTTCTCTTTCTTCAGAACAATTACCAGATAAAATGCGAATACGCGTTTTGTCCACCGTTATTAAGGCTGTTGTTCCGTCCGGACATAAATCATGCAGAGTGAGGCTGCCAAATCCTTTATAAACAAGGCGCTCATTACTTGTTCCGTCAATAATCTCACTGTTTGAGGCAACGGCGTAAAGGGCACGGGCATTTCCTTCTCTGGTCGCTGTGAACCAGATTTCTCCCGCCGCCCCGTTCCAGGCAAGCCCTCTGATGCTAATCCAGCCGTCGGAAAGCACGCGTTTTTCAAATTTGTCTTTGCCTTGAAGATCGATAACGGCAACCGCTCCGCTGTCATCCGCTAAAGTTGGGTGGTCAATAAAAGCGATTGCTTCGCCTGAAGGAGAAAATCGCGGATAACTGATCCACCCACCCGTTTCATAAAGCACATTGCCGATTGGATATTCGAGCCGGCTGCGACCCTCGACTTCACGGACGATGGCGAGACACTGATTATCGAAAAGCTTTGCGAGACGTTCTTTATCTGGATACCAGTCTGCCCACTGCACATTTTCCAGCAGTTCTCTCGGCGTTCCGCCTCTTTGATGAATCCGGGCGAGCGTGGCGACCGAAACATAACCTCTGAGGAACTTTCGTCTTAACGCCACTGCCATTTCACCAGTCGGAGAAATGGCAAAGACATTGATTTGCTTTAGCCCCATGGGTTGCGAATCCCAAGCATCCCGATGAATTGAATAAAGCTCAGGCTCTGCGCCTCCCCAGGCAGCATCGTAAACAATTGTTTGATTATCGTAAGAAAACTTTGCCGATTGAATGACGCCCTGTCGGAAGGTTAGCTGTTTGATTTTCGGTGCCGAAAGTGATTGAACACTTACTCTACCATTATTGAATCGTTTATCGTTAGTTATGGTATTGTGCTGAGAGCCAGTAACGAGTTTTGGTTTAACGGAAGAAACTAGCGGCTTCTGCTCGTCATTAAGTTGGAGAAAATCGTAAACCTGCCGTTGGAAAGACCGTAATTCGGGAATAATTTCCTTAGCTGATTGATAACGCGCCGCAACGTCTTTTGCTAAAGCCTTATGAACAATTCTGTTGAGATCCGGAAGCTCCTCCGAAAAAGGTAAAAGCAGGGGTTCTTGCAATAAAATTGCGGCTTGAATATCACTTCTTGTGTTACCAGTAAAGGGGCGCTCACCTGTTACTAATTCGTAAATCAAAATTCCCAAACTCCACAAATCCGTTCGTTCGTCAATTTGATTTCCGCGAATTTGCTCGGGAGACATATAAGCGGTTGTACCGATAATCGTGCCTGGCGTAGTTTCAAGCGATGAAGTTTCGCTGACTCGCCTTTCTACACCTAATTTGGCAAGTCCGAAATCTAAAACTTTTACCAAGCCGTCTTTTGTCAAAATAATATTTTCGGGCTTGATATCACGATGCGTAATGTGTTCTTGGTGAGCAGCTTTTAATGCATCAGCAACCTGAATTGCAATGTCTAGGGCACCGCGCAAATCAATTTGTTTTTCCTTTAACAAGTCACGCAGTGTTTTTCCCGGAACATATTCCATTGCCAAAAAGTACATTCCCTCATATATGCCAAATTCATAAATATGCGCTATATTCGGATGAGAAATTGCTGAAGCGGCTTTTGCCTCCTGCCGAAACCGCAATACTATTTCAGAGTTTTCGGCAATCGTTGGTGGTAGGATTTTGAGAGCGACCGAGCGACCGAGACGTGTATCAACTGCGAGAAAAACAGCTCCCATGCCGCCGCGTCCTAAAAGAATTTGTAATTTGTATGAAGCGAATTCAGACTTTTCGAGCAGCTGACTAAAATCATCATCCAACAGTTGCGCCACCATCGGAAATACGGATTGTTCTAAGATTTCGCTTGACTGCTCGTCGGCATTGAGTAAAGAAATAAGTTCAATACGTAAATCGGTATCGTCACAGTTTTGCTCAATAAAACCAATTCTTTCGTGAACCGGAACTAGTACAGCCTGATTGAAAATTCGTTCAATTTTTTCCCACCGTTTATCATGCTCCATACGTCAGAAGACAAACTTCTTCTCAATTTTTTGAATAAAATATTTCTTTCTATGGTTAATGATTTTTTTGGACAATTTCTTACAGAAAATTTCTAAATTTTTTTTAGAAATAG
>JAIVJJ010000095.1 GCA_020200095.1 Acidobacteriota bacterium
GAGTTTTACTTTCGGTTTTGGGCGGCGGCTTAGCTTTTCGCGGCGCTACCGGACATTGCCACGTTTATGACGCGGCGGGAATTAATACCGATAGCGAAACGCAGGCAAACTTTAAATCGACTAAAAACAAAAAATCGTCGACTTATCAGGAAGGTTTGCTTTCGGGCAAGGTTCACGTCAGCAAATCATTGACAATCAACAAATCACCTGCTGAGCTTTACAACTTCTGGCGCAATTTCGAGAACTTACCGCAATTTATGGAGCATCTCGAATCGGTTAAAAATCTGGACGGCAATCGCTCGCACTGGAAAGCGAAAGCGCCGCTCGAAACTTCGGTTGAATGGGACGCCGAAATTACCGGCGAAAAGGAAAATGAACACATTGCGTGGCAGTCTTTAGAAGGTGCAGACGTTGCAAATGGTGGCATCGTTGAATTCAAACCGACGATTAATCGCGGCACGGAAGTAAAAGTTTCATTAACTTATGAAGCTCCCGGCGGCACGCTCGGCGCGCTTTTAGCCAAGCTTTTCGGCGAAGAACCGAGCCAGCAGGTTTACGGAGATTTGTATCGCTTCAAAAGTTTGATGGAATCGGGCGAAGTTATGACTGTCGAAGGACAAACTTCAGGACGCGAACCGCAGGCGAAAAAAGCATCAGCGTAAATGAGAGATTAGAGGTCAGAAGTTAGATGTCAGTTTGATTTATACTAACTTCTAGCCTCTAATCTCTAACATCTTTTTAACTAAACAAGGGAGAACAAGAAAATGAAAGCAGTATGTTGGATGGGAAAACACAGCGTAGAGGTAATGAACGTACCTGATCCGAAGATTTTAAATGAACGCGACGCGATAATCAAAATCACCAGAACAGCGATTTGCGGTTCGGATTTACATCTTTATAACGGATATATTCCTTCGATGATGCAGGGCGACATTCTCGGACACGAATTTATGGGCGAAGTTGTCGAAACCGGCAAAGCGGTTAATAATTTAAAGCAAGGCGATAAAGTTGTCGTTCCTTTTACGATTGCTTGCGGAAATTGTTTTTTCTGCCAGCATGAAATGTATTCCGTTTGTGACAACTCTAACCCGAAACCCGAAGGACAGGAAACAGCTTATGGTTTTGCCGGTTCTGGACTTTTCGGTTTTTCGCACATGATGGGCGGATTTGCGGGCGGACAAGCCGAATATGCCCGTGTTCCATACGCTGATGTCGGACCGATAAAAGTTCCCAATTCAATTGAAGACGAAAAGGTTTTATTTCTTTCTGATATTTTTCCGACCGGCTTTATGGCGGCTGACAATTGCAATATCAAGGAAGGCGATACAGTTGCTATTTGGGGCGCGGGTCCGGTAGGACAATTTGCCGTCAAATCAGCATTTATGCTTGGCGCGGAGAAAGTTATCGTGATCGACCACTATCCGGGGCGACTCGAATTTGCTAAAGCCAACAACGAAAATGTCGAGACGATAAACTTTGATGACGACGATGTTCACGACAAACTAAAGGATTTGACCGGCGGACGTGGACCTGATTCGTGTATTGACGCTGTTGGACTCGAATCGCACGGCACTTCGGTTGATTCACTTCTCGATTATGCGAAAGCCGCCGTCTTTTTAGCGACCGACCGACCCCACGCGCTACGTCAGGCAATTTTCTGTGTCCGCAAAGGCGGCACGGTTTCCATTCCCGGCGCATACGGCGGATTTATGGATAAATTCCCTATCGGCGCGGCTTTCAACAAAGGCTTAACCTTCAAAATGGGACAAACACATATGCAGGCATATATGCCGCGCCTACTTGCCGCTGTTGAAGAAGGAAAAATTGATCCGTCATTTGTTATCTCGCATCGTTTATCAATAGACGAAGCGCCAAACGCTTACGAAAATTTCAACACTGAAAAGGATATTTGGCGAAAAGTAGTTTTGAAACCGTAGTTTCTGAAAAGATTCAAAAGCGGAAATAAAATTGAATTATCAAGTGAATTCTAGAACTTGCGATTGATTTTGAACAGTCGCAAGTTCTTTTTCATTTGTCAAATCGAAAATTACCAGAGTTTTCCCATAAAATAGAAGAGCAGATTTTATTCAATTTTTAAATTAATTAGTTTCGTTAAGGATTTTGTAAGTTCAAGGCGCGTAATTGCCCGGTTACCGTTAAAGTTGTTTCCATCTAAACTTATCAACCCTTTTTGCAAAGCAACAGCAATATAACCGCGCCACTGAGTAGGAATTGAATTAGCATCAGCAACCGTCAAAGGTAAGGTAGCGGTGGTAGTCAAATTTTCCTCCTGCGCAGCTTTTACCAAAGCGATTGTTGCGACTATTTTTGAAACTGTATCAAAGGGATGAAACGCGCCGCCGTTTGAGGCGTCAAAAAACAGTTTGCCGGATGGATTTGTCTGCACGCTCTCAACCGCATTACGTAAAGATAAATTTCTTACATCTGTAAATATCGGGCTGCCTGCTAAATATTGCGGAACAGAACCGCTGCGAACCAGTGCCGACGCAAAATCAAATCTTGTCACCAAAGAACTCGGATTAAATTTTTTACCTTCGGGAAGCATTATAAAAGAACGCAAACTTTCTTTGATAATTTCTCGATCTTGTGTTGATACATTACTAAGATCAATAAGCTGCGGGTAGGTAACACGAGTGGTTTCCACTAAACCAAAATATTTTTGTGATATTCCGACGCCCCCTGTGTGCTGCACATCCGCTTTGAAGATTTGTGGACTTGGAGTATTAACGACGATCTTTTCTCTACTTCCGGTAAATCCTGGCGCATTTAAGTAATTTGAATTGCCAACCAATGTTCCGCTAGCGTCAAAAAGTTTCAAACTCAAATCATTTACGCCTATTCCCCACGCAATATTGACGTTTGCTTGGATAGTATCACTGGGAATTGCAAAATGACTTGAAGTTGTGCCTCCGGGCTGTACTGTTTTATTAAAAATATGAGAAACGGATGTTGTATAAATTATCTCATTTCCAATCAATGAAGCACGAAAAAGACCGATTTTCCTATCGGAAAAAGCTGACTCTAAAACGGCGGCGTGAGTATTCAATACTCCTGCGCCAACTTCATGGCTGTAATATCGCGGCAATGGAGTTGCCGTGCGTTGTAAAATATCTTTAATTTCAAACGGGCGTAAATTTGGATTGGCTTCGAGCATTAAAGCGATAGCCCCGGCAACCTGCGGCGCGGAAAAAGAAGTACCGCTGGCTGTTGTGTAAAAAGCCATTTCGCCGGTTGTGAGTCTCTGCGTGTCCGCTCCATTCGCAAACCCTAAAGTGCCGGTTGTTGTCCCTACACCACGTAAACTAACAACATTTACGCCAGTTGCCACTAAAGAAGGCTTTTGATTTTGTGCGCCGAAAACCCCGCGCGAAGAAAAACTTGCCAGTCTTCCCTTTTCATCAACCGCGCCTACGCCCACAACCCATGGAGCGGATGCATACGGATTAAGCGTTGCGTTGCCTGAACCCGAATTCCCTGCCGAAAAGACAACATTAACGCCGCGCTCGGTCAACATTTTGGTAGCGACATTTACCGGATCGTTATAATCAAAAACTGTATTTGAAGAAAAACTGCAATTAACAACGCGAACATTGTAATTTGCTCCGCGATCAAGAAGATAATCAAATCCTGATAAGATATGCGATAGATTTAAATCGCCAGCACTCAAACCTAAGATTTTCGCGCCCGGCGCTACACCGTTATATTTTCCGCCTGAAGATATGCCATTTGCAGCAATCACACCCGAAACAAAAGTTCCGTGTCCACTAACAGGATCAGTATTAACAACATTTTCCACCGGAGCTGGGTTGGAAAAACCTGACGAAATGCTTTGAGAATCCAAGAGACGGACGTTTTGAACTACTTTTCCTGAAAGGTCACTATGTTGGGAATTCACGCCCGTATCTAAAACCGCAACCGTAACATTTTGACCGGAAATCGGAACGCCGCCATTATGAGTTTGCAAATCTTTATCAGGTGCTATCCTTTGAACGCCGCTATTTTGAAAGTATGGGTCTGAATTTAAATTCAATGTTCTGTTTCCGTAAAGTGAACGCACTTGCCGAAGGTGAGAAATGGCGAAAAGTTGCTGTCGCGTCGCAGACACGGCAACCATTGGTAAAACTTTATATCGAGTTCCGCCTAAAACCCCGATTTGCTGTAATTGCGTTAAATCAAAATTTGACGGGTATTGATGATAAACGATTACCGCATTGATATTACTATCGTCGGTTGATTGATTTAAGAGAATCGCTAATTCAGGATCAACACTTTGCAAACCGCTTGAATTATTGGCTTCATCTTCGTCCGCGCCCGTTAAAGTAATACCGTCAGCACCAGTCAACGTAATACCGTCAGCACCCGTTAAAGTTATACCGTCGGCTCCGGTCAATGTAATCCCGGCAGGGGAGCTAAAAGTATTAACTGTCCCGTCGGCGCTAACACCTGTTACAGAATCCGCGCCCGTCAAAGTTATACCGTCGGCGCCCGTCAAAGTTATACCGTCGGCGCCCGTCAAAGTTATTC
>JAIVJJ010000346.1 GCA_020200095.1 Acidobacteriota bacterium
TTTGTGTCAACAACCTTCTGTTCATCAATATAGACACTGAACTCTCCAAGTCCGCCTTTGACTGTTTCTACCTCTATGTTGTTTTCTTTTTTCAATTGGGCTGCCACACGGGAAGCCATCATTTGTTTGATTGGTCAAACCATACAGTAATGAATTGATACCTTTTTCCATAACTTTGTTCTCCTTTTCGGAAACGAGCCACACCATACAACAATCAAGCCAGCTGGTAAGCAAGGGCGTTATTGTTTAGCTGTCTCGGCAATTTTATTCAGCGAGTTTTAAGCCCATAAAGTTTAATTGCATTATCGCGCATTACCATCCGTGCTAGTTCTGACGCCCGTTGGCGGGTAATTTCGCCGTCATTCATCATATCTGTGAGTGCAAGCGCAAGTGCCTGTCGTGCACTTCGGTTCGTCAGCCAGCCGATTTCTTCCCATCCAACAGTTGTCGTTAAAGGGTAGGCATCTGTTCCGAACAATACTTTCTCAGGAAAGAACTCTAACCAACTGCGAATCACTCCACTTAATTCTCTGGTCGATGTGAGAAAAGTCTGTGATGAGAAATCTGCATAGACATTCGGCTTACCAAGTAAGAATCTTGTGGCTTGCGCGAAGGGTAAACCCCCGTGTATAAGGACGAATGTAGTTTTTCTGAGATTCGGGTCGTTGAGAACCGAGTCAAGCAGAAAAGGATTCGCCGTGCTGTTGTAAAAATACCCGCCAGCACCAGCACCGACGTGAATATGAACAGCTAAACCGATGCGTCCACATTCGAGTGCAATGCGCCGAAACAGAAAATCCTGGAGAGCTTTGTATTCTGACCCGGACGGCACACCTCCTTTGATATATTTTCCATAAACCTGTCGCGCATCTGATTCCGGCACATCTGTAAAATCCAGTGACCTCATATAAGCAGCATAAAATTTTACAGCTATTGCGCCATCACGCTTCCGCCGTTCAAGCAATGGAACGACGAGTTGACTTAAGTAACCATCCAAACTATCAGGCAGCTTTGTTAGTCCGACCTCTGCGATAAAATCTTTTAACCATCGTTCGTCGGTAGTAAAGCCAGCTTCACGCTGTGGATTACTCTTTTTTGCTTCTTCATTATTAAGCGGAAACAAAAGCGGATTTGTATGCCACACCCAGCGAAAACGTTGAGTCTTTTGTCCGCGACCTAAACTAATGCGATTAGTAAGCATCGTTTCGATGCCGAGCCTATCAAGCACCCAAGCAGGATAAGCATCGCCTTTTTCGTTCATCACTCGACGCTTCAATGCCAGAAGTTCGCGCATATGTGCATTACTTGTATCTTTGTATTTGTATCCGTAAAGAAAGCTCCACGCTTCAAGATATTCCGGATTAGTAGGACGCAGACGCACAGGAGGAGCTAAAGGCGGAATGGATTCAGGAACGTCGAATTCCACATCCTTTTCTCCTTCTTTCAAAAACGGTAAAGGATGAGCGTGATTATCAATAGCTTTTATTTTGTTGATTTCCGTTAGAAGCGTGGGGTCAGGCGCAACTTGAGCAGGAATTGAAAGGGTAGATAAAATTGAAAGAAACCCAACGAGCAAACAAAAGAAATTATGTTTCATATATTCCCCTTTAGATTTTTTGATAGCAATATAGTTCTTCTATCCTTTGCCTTTCTTATCAATTGAATGTTTTGGTAGCTGTTTTCATTTTACTGCGGGAGACAAATTCGTCTCACTAAATCTTGAAATCGGGGGTCTGAGTGAAAGTCATCCCAAAGTGGGTCGTTTTTTAGAAAAAGTATTCCGCACTAGGGCAATCCGACGCGGCGAAGCAAATCTTGAAAGCGCGGGTCAGATTTCAGACTGTCAAAAGCTGTTTCAAGTTTCAAATAAGTCATATCAATGTGGTGTTCGGTAAATCCCTTCTCTAACCACTCAAAAGCGCGTTCCTTTTCGCCAAGCCGCGCATAGTCTCCGGCGACATTTACGGGCGAGCCGATGCCTCGTTCATAATACTTTAAATCATACTCAAGAGTCCGACGCCAAAAACCTGTTACCCCATCTGTCTTTAACGCCTGACGAAAATCGGCAGTCTTTAGTTGACAGTTTTCCGCCGTCTCGATGTTCATAAGAACTTCTCCTTTACACCTAATCCCGATGGATTCTTCAAACATTCCCCTTTCGGCATATAAAATAGCGAGAGATCTATAAGGTAAGGGATATGTCGGCTCGGTTTCAATTAATTTTTTGAATTGCGCGATAGCTTCATCGTTGCGGCGTAATGACCAGTAGCGCAGCCCGAGATTCAAATTAACGGCGCGAGAGAATGGGTCAAGCTCGTAAGCTCTTTTTATTTCAAAGAGAGCTTCATCATATCGTCCAAGTCTTTCAAGCAACTCCGAATACCATTGGTGTGCGGTGGCAAAACTCGGATTTAATTCAATAGCGCGTTTGAAATCATTTTCTGCTCCGGCGAAATCCCAATCGTCAATTTTTCTATTCGCTAATACGGCATAGGCTTCGGCAAGATTGTTATCAAGTTCTAATGCTTTGAGCGCCGCCGCTTTTGCTTTTAATTGCATTTCGCTGCGCCCCTGCTTGGTGAGGGCGGCATTGCTGGTGAAAACTCCGTAAGTCATCGCCAAGCCGCCATAAGCCTTTGCGTAAGCGGGGTCTTTGTCAATCGCCTGCTGGAACAATGAGATGGCTTGCTTGAGGTCGTCGGTTGTGCGTTTATTCCAATGATAAAGACCCTTGAGATAAAGCTGGTAGGCTTCCGCGTTCTCAGTGAAAGTTTTTGTTACCTGCTGCTCATCCGCGCCCGACAATTTTGTTTTTAATTTCTGCGAGACATCTTTTGCAACGTCGCTCTGTAATGAAACAAGATTGCTCATTGAACGGGCGTAGTTATCTTTCCACAGAACATTCTCTGTTGCCGCATCAATTAGTTCGACATATAAAGTTAAATCTTGTCCTCGTTGCAAAACACGACCAGTTAAAATTGCTTGAACGGATAACTCCTGTCCGATTCGTTTTGGGTCAATCTCCTTGCCTTTATAACGAAACACTGAAGTTCGGGCTTTCACGTTTAGGTTTGGAAGCTGCGAGAGACTTCCGATAAGCGTTTCGGTCATTCCGTCTGAGAGATATTCAACGTCAGCATTGCCGCTTTCATTAACGAATGGCAGGACTGCAATTGATTCGATTTGTTTTGTTGAACGCCCTGTGAGATACCAGTAACCCAAACCGATTGATGCAAGAAGTAAAACAATCAACCCAATAACAAAGCTGCTTTTGTGGCTTTTTATTTCATTAGTAATATACTCGGCACTCAAAGTTGTATACGAAGCGTCGCTTGTTGTCGCATTAAGAATCTGCGTCTTTGTTTCTTCTCGAGTTGGCGAAGCTGTACGGTCTAACTTGTTTTGAATCTTCAATTCTTCTTTTACATCTTTCAAATCTATTAACAAGTCTTTCGCTGTTTGATAACGCTCTTCACGATCTTTCTTTAACGTCTTGCTTATTATTCGTCCAATCTCTTGCGGAACTTCGGGAATCAGTTGTTGAATAGGTATGGGTTCTTTATTTAAGATAGAGCCGATGACATCCATTGCATTCTCGCCTTCAAATGGCTGTTTGCCTGCCAGCATTTCATAGAGCATTATCCCGAAACTGAATATGTCGCTTCGGGCATCTATATTTTTTCCTCGTGCTTGTTCAGGCGACATATATGCAGCCGTGCCGATTATCATTCCAGGACTCGTTCCATCAGCTTTGATTGCTGTAGCCGCTTCTGCATCAATTGACTGAACCTTTTTCTCAGTTAGTTTGGCAATCCCAAAATCAAGAATCTTTACGAATCCATCAGGACGAATCATTACGTTTTCAGGTTTGATGTCCCGATGAACTATTCCTGCTCGATGTGCAGCGTCTAGTGCTGATGTTCGGATGATTAAGAGCAGAGGCAGATTTAGCTTCCTGAACGAATCGGCGCATCCGTTCTGCGTCATTAGCCAAATCTTTGGGCAAGATTTTTAGTGCAATCAGACGTTCCAGTTCTATATCATCAGCCAGCCAGACTTCACCCATACCGCCTCTGCCGATTGCGGAACGGATTTTATAACGTCCAAGTTGTTCACCTGCTGAAATCATTCGTAAAGTGATCAGAATTCTAGCACGAGTCAAAAGTTTATTAAATTATTTTGTGAATTATAAGGTCAGATTATCTCTATTTAGACAACCTTCTTAAGTATCCTTGATGAGTAATTCTCTCTATAGAAGGCTGGGGACTCATATAGGGCTGTTAGAGGGGTGATAGATGGGGTTTTGTCTGATGTCTGTGTCCACTAGGCAAGTTCTGAAATCTCAAACTGATTCGCCTTTGTGCTGCGTCATAGCAAAACAGAAGACTGTTGCGATACCTTGAAAGCAAAAAGCCGTAAGTTCTAACGCTCACGGCTTTTCTTTTTTCTATGTTTGAATTGTTTACTGAATAAAAGCATTCGGAGCAGGCTTGTCGGTAGGCGCACCGAAAGCAACGTTGGTAAAGCCTGATTGACTTCTCTGGATATACCACGTCCCGTTTCTAAACACTGCTACGTCCGCTTTGCCGTCTCCATCGTAATCTGCTGGAATTGGCAAATCACCTTCCAATCCAAATGCTACTCCAGTAAATCCGAGTTGGCTTCTTTGCAGATACCATGTGCCGTTCGATGGTCTGAAGACCGCTAAATCTGTTTTACCATCTCCATCGTAATCAGCTGGAACAGGTTTGTCTCCTATTTGTCCGAATGAAAGACCAGTGAAACCATTTCTGCTTCTCTGGATATACCAGGTAACATTTCTAAAAACACCAATATCTGCTTTTGAATGGCATAATGGCAGTCAGTTGATTGTCCAGTGTGCGGCATATACGAGCCTTTAGTATCTTTTCTGATTAAAATGACTGATCATGTTTTAGAAAACAACCATTTACTTTTCACAATCAAGGTTTACGAACAGTTTTTGGTTGATTAGCCGAATTTTCATTAGGTGTTTTATCATCTTTAGGCGGATTATTTACTATATTTACGTCTTGGAGCGGAGTATTCATCTGCTTTTTCAACGTTTCTTCGTCAGGAATTCCGGGTATCGTTCCGTTCGCTGATATATTCACATTACCGGAGTTTGCATCGGTAATTCCCGGTATCGATTTTCCCTCTATCGAAATTGGGCTGGATGAAAATTCGGGTGGGATATTTGCTGACGTATTGGCATCTGTATTTGTTGTATTCGCGCTTTGACAAGCTGAGCTTATCGCTAAAAGGAAACAAACTGAAACAATTAAAAAATTTCTTATCATAATGACAAACCTCATAAATATTTTATCTAATAAACGCAGAAGCCGAACTTTGTATTCCACTGAATTAAATCTGTATTATGCAGAGTTATTTATAGTTTATTATCGCTGCAAAAATCAATAGATGATTGACTTTTACTTTATCGAAAAGGTATTCTGGCGATTCCGCATAATAAATTACCGCGAATTATTAACTTATGTTAAACTGCTTGACCAAGTACACCACGCCATCTGACTCGAACGTTTTAGCCGTCAAACAGAAGCAGCATACATTTCTTGGACTAAAAAGTATATCTTTTCAAATACCGAGTTTTTATACACCTCTTTCCTAAAACAAGTCAATAAAACTCTTAACTTTATGTGCCTCTGCTTTCAGGTTTATTTGCCCTGTGGCGCGTTTTTATTGTGCAGGGCAAGGGTTAGAGGTATGTCCGGAAATGAGGAAAGCCGCGTACTTTACGGCTCACGGCTTATCTTCTTTTTGTAACTTTTTATTTCTACGGGCGTGGATTTATTTGAAGGAATTGGTAGCTCCTTCATTACATTTTTGGTAACCCTACCTAGAATTTAATCACCTTTGCCCGTACTTCGATAAGGCGGGCTTTTTTCTTCTAAATTAAAATGCCCACCAACCTCTAACGAACTGCGTAATAAATAATGACAAAAAGAGAATTGACCAAACAATCAAAAATATATTTGTCACCCAATTTCGTCGCCCGGTAAGAGCCATCAAAATAAATAACGGAAATAAAGTGAGGGTGTAGCGGGGAACGCTCAAAACAAACGAAGAACTGACGAAAAGTAGCCAGTTCGCTACCATCCAGACGCGGTAAGAATTTCGCAGATACCGCCAGCCGAAGATTGTTGAAAACAATCCAATCAAAACAAAAAGCATCTCTTGGACGCCATGCATATGAGCATCTGCAACTTTGGAATTATAAATAATTGTTCTATACGTTTCCCAAATCCCTTCCCACGGCACTCTGAAGTATCTGAACCAATGTTCGCGCTGGTGAATCAGAAACATCGTCGGATTGCCAGTCACAAAATAGTTCAAAGCCAGATATGCGCCAAAACCCACCGGAATTAATACCAAAAGGAGCCATTTCCAATTGAAACGCCTCGTCTCCCGATATTCTTCCCAAATCTCAAAGGCGAGTGCGGGAATTAAAATCAAGCCGTTAATGCGTGTCAAACAAGCTAACGCGCCCAAAACGCCAGCTACCAGCCAAATTCTTTTACGAGCCGCGAGGAATGAGCCGATAGTTAAGGCGAGAAAAAGACTTTCTGTGTAGGGGATATGGAGAAAATAGCTCGTCGGAAAGATAAACAAAAACAATACGGCAAGCTGCGCCGTTTTTTCTGAATAATCAAGTCTGACAAGTTCTCTAAAAGCCAGTCCGAGCGCGACGGAGGCAATACCCGTAATAAAGAACGCACTGATTAAATTATCTCGAATGACAATACCGAGTAACGCTACAAGAGCCGGGTAAAAAGGAAAAAAAACTATTAAAAATCTATCTTCACCGACTGCTGTATAACCGGTCTGAGCAATTTTTAAGTAATTCACAGCATCCCAGCGATGCCATATTTCCAAAAATGAGTTAGTGCCTAAAAGCGGCTTATCATTAACGATTTGATAACTTTGCGCAGCGAAAATCAAAATCAAAAATTTGACGATTAAAACCGTTGCAATAACGTTAATGTTCAGCCAGCTAAATTTTCCATTATTTTTTTTGCCTGTTGCCATAATCTTTTTATGAAGGCTGAAAGCTGAGAGCGGACAAATCACTGCTTATTCAACCTAACTTTATTAATTAATCTACCGCAATGTAGAGTAATTGGCGGAATGTCACTGTTTGGTCCTTACTGTGCCGCTTAAAGTAAATGTGTAAAGTACTGTGTATTACCAAACTAGTTGCTTAGTCAGTATTTGGCTATATAATACAAGCAAATTTGGAGAACTAGAAAGATAAAAGCCGCAAGGTTTTCAGGCTTACGGCTTTTCTTTCATCGCTTCTTACAAGTTTCTTTGAAACGCGATTGCTATCGCGTAAATCTCCGTGTCATCGTCGACGTTGCAAGCCACTGTCGGACCGGCGGAAGTTTGAATAATAACAAGCGCGTTCGCGCTTGGTGATGTCTACTTAACCATTGGAGCAAAAGAAGCACTAGAAGAATCTGGAGAATCGGCAATAGAATTTTTATATAAACATCAATTTGGAAACTGGGGATGCATCTGTAAAGATGACTGGAAAGAGAACGAGCTTTCAGTTAGAGAAGGCTTTAGGATTCTATCGGCTTATAGAACAGCCAGAGATGTGAAACTGTGGGTGATCACAGAGGCAGATAGGAGTTCTACTACTATGTTGCTACCTAGTGAGTATTAAGTTAGTAAAGACAGGAAAAGTAATAAATTAAATGAAAAATACAAAAGCAAAGAATTTACCTTGGAAATTTGATTCAATGTGTCCTTGAGTGTGTCCTAAAAGCAAAAGAGGTATTTCCCAATACCTCTAAACTATTGAATTTATTGGTGGAGTCGAGGGGGATCGAACCCCTGACCTCATGACTGCCAGTCATGCGCTCTCCCAGCTGAGCTACGACCCCCGGATTATCAAGAATTTAACTGTTTTTGAACACTGAATTTGACCCAATGCGTATCAATTCAGTCCTTTACTGAATAGCCAATATATCAATCTGTGTAGCATAACGCAACTAACGGAAAATTTTTGAGCTGAGAACAAGACGACAATGATGGTTAGATGCAGAGGTTGATTTTGAAAGAAAAGGAAAAGCGTGAAGATTAACTTCACGCTTTTCCTTTTCTTGTCAAGACCCCAAACCTTGAGCCATTAGGCTGGCGAGTTTCTCCCTTGATTCATATTTCAATAATCTTTGCCGCTTTTCCCAATCCTGTTTGAACTCGTCAGGCGTTTGATAACATAGACT
>JAIVJJ010000096.1 GCA_020200095.1 Acidobacteriota bacterium
GGTTCGGTGACCAAACAATTTACAGCTGCCGCCATTGTCAAACTTGAAATGCAGGGGAAACTGCAATTCACTGACCCAATAACGAAATATTTCAAAGGCGTTCCGCCGGACAAGTCAAGAATTACGATTCATCAATTACTCACACACTCGTCAGGTATTCCGTTCGTAGTCGGAAGTTGTAAACAAATAAATAGCCGCGAAGAGTATTTAGCAATGGCGTTAGATGCTCCGCTACTGTTTGAACCAGGAACCAAATATAGGTATTCAAACTCGGGTTACGACCTGCTCGCGGTAATTGTCGAATTAGCTTCGGACACTTCTTTCGATGAATATATCAGCGAAAATTTGTTTAAGGCGGCGGGAATGAAACAGACGGGAATGTTTGTTCCGAAATACAATCTTGAAAACATCGCCGTCGGTTATCGCGACGGGAAAAGATGGGGGACTGTTTACGAGAAATTGTTTCGATATGATTACTCCAATAGAAAATTTCTCGATGTTTACGGTTTTATAGTATGCGGTCGCGGTGGTGGCGGAATACTTTCGACCGTCGGCGATATGTATAAATGGCACAAGCAGTTCGACGGCGGGCGCGTGTTCACCAAAGCGGCGAAAGATAAAATCTTCACGCCGCATGTTAGAGAAGCCGAAGAGGCAGGATCATCGTTTTACGGCTACGGCTGGACGATATTTTCGACAAAGCGAAACACAAAGTTGATTGCACATAATGGGAATGTCAATGATGTTTTTGAAGCTGATTTTCTTCGATATGTAGACGAAGATGTTGTATTTATCATAATGACTAATTCACTTTATTTGGAACAAGGTGCAGTCAACGTCAGCCCGCAAATCACCAAAATTATCTTTGATAATTTATGATAAGTTAAGAATCTAAGGTTCTTCCGTCTGATACTGCCGCCCAACAAATCAATGGACGTGAGGGCGAAACAGCGATTTTGTTATCACATTGTCCGTTAAACTTTAGCAGGCTTCTATTCGGTTTCGCCCCACGTCATCTCAACCGTTATATGTTTTATAGTAAAACTTAATCGAAACAGTTATTGCACTCTCAAACTATCTATTATCCCGATCTAAACAGCTTCATGAAGCCTTCATAACATAGATCTCATAAACCAAAATCATTTTAAAAATCAATTGTTATTTATCAAAAATAAGATTTTGATAAATAAGTTTACTGCAGATAGACTTTTATAAAAAAGTTGTCACAAAGTTTCTGTGAATGGTGTTTATGTTTTGATGCTAAAATTTTAGTACCTAAAGTTCTATCTATTATCGGAAAAAATACCAAATGAAAAGAATTTCCTTTATAGCTTTTATCCTGTTCGCGTCACTCATAACAACTGTCCAAGCTCAGACTACGACAACACTTTTAAAGGGAACACAAGAAATAACTCCTTTAGCTTATTATGAACTTTCAAAGGAAGCTGAGCAGTTTTTTCAACAACAAAATTATGCTAAAGCTGCCGAGGCTTACGAGAAATTAACCAAAGCGTATCCTTTTGACGGAGAAAAATGGCGTCGTCTCGGTGTTTCACTTTATCAATTAGGAAAATTCCTCGAAGCCGCTCCCGTTTTTCTGAAGGCTCACGAACTCGGGGTTTTTCCTTTTCCACAATTTAATGCACTAAATGCTGCAAAATCATTTGCGCGGGCTGGTGATGCCAAAAATGCGTTACTCTGGTTGGAAAAGGCGCTTCGAGACCTACGCTTTAACCAAAAGCCTTCCTTGCTGAAAGATCCAGCCTTCGAGTCGCTCAAGAGTAATCCTCGTTTTCTTGAACTTGTTGACAATTCGCCGAAACGAGAACTAAGCCGTGATGAAGGCTGGCGATATGATGTTGATTACCTGCTTTCAGAAATCAAACGCCTAAATGCTGTCTACAGCAAAGCCCCCCTGCCAGAAAAGCTCGTTCGAGCCGCCGACCGGCTCAAAAAGGAGATTCCGAAGCTTTCAAACGAGCAAATTTATGTTGAAATGCAGCACCTGCTGACTCTGCTCGGGCAAACTCACAACATGCTTTTTATCCCTGGAGATAAGGTAAAGCAAACGTTTCTACCTTTTCATTTTTACGTTTTTCCCGAAGGGCTTTTTATTGTTGATGCCCTCGCTCCTTATGAAGATTTGATCGGGGCGCAAGTCTTGCGCTTTGATGAGACGACTGCCGAACGCGCCATCGATGCAACCCGGTATGTTAATTCGCTTGAAAATGATATGCAGATCATCTGGTCTGTTTCCGACTGGTTAAAAGTCGTACAGACTCTTCATGCGCTCAAATTAACAAAGAATCCCGACCGCGTTAATTTAACCATTCTAGACCGGGATGGAAAAACTCGCACAATCAGTCCTGAACCCATCAACGCGCTCCCCAGACAAAAACTGAAAGCGCCCCGGATGCCTAATCTTCCTGCACCACCGCTTTATTTAACCAAACCGGACGATCAGCATTGGTTTGAATACCTGCCAGAGCAGAAAACGCTTTATCTGCAATTTAATCAGGTGTCGAATAAGCCGAACGGGGAATCGCTCGCGCAGTTTGGTCTTCGCACACGTGATTTTCTTTCAAAAACGGATGTTCGCAATCTGGTTGTCGATGTTCGTCGCAATAACGGCGGCAATACTTATCTTTACACCGAGCTATTGCGCACTTTAATAGATTTTGATGCTGATAAGGACAACCGGCTTTTTGTTCTGACGTCAAGATGGACATTTTCCGCCGCCGCAAATTTCATCGCTGATGTTGATCGCCTGACAAATGCTGTTTTTGTAGGTGAATTGAGCAGCTCGCCGCCTTTAATAGTTGGGAGCGATGAGTCGCAAATTGTATTGCCTTATAGTGGTATTACAGGGGCTCTCTCTTCAACAATTTGGGCTTTGACAGGTCCGCGAGATACTCGTCTATGGATCCCGATGGACATTCCTATTCAGACCACAGCCAAAGATTATTTCGCTAATCGTGACCCAGTAATGGAAGCCATATTGCTTCTAGTGCGAAAAGATACAAAACAGTAGAATTCGCGTGGCAGAAGCTAAAACCGAAAACACAAACTCAAGGATCAAAGAGGAAAAATGAAGAGAGCAATCAGCTGCGATTTTAAGAGCAAAGAGTGTTTCAAAAACAGTCTTAAAGATAAAACTACATATAACAAGTCATTGCACCGAAGCGCGAAACAGCTTGTATCTTGACAATCAGCAGCTATTCAACTAATAAGGACGCTTATTAGTTGTCGGAAAAGGCGAGTCTGGGAAACAGCTCAAGACCTGTTTTGAGTCTGCAAAGTAGATAAAGACCGCTTTTCCGTTTCAAGTCATCCTAAACGAGTGGACTTCAAGCGATGCAGCTTATGATTTAAGGAGCAAAATATGAACAGAAGATTTTTCGCGCAGAGCTTTTTATTAATTCTCATATTCGCCTCACGATCTTTCGCATTTCAACAGGCACAGACTGTTCCCTCGCCGATCAGCCTATTGCAAGCCAACCTCGAACGCATCACTCGATCAATCAATGCAAAGTGGGGCATTTATATCAAGTGTGTCGAAACCGGCGAAGAGATTGCCATCAACGCTGATGAGCAGATGGACACAATGTCGGTTATTAAAATTCCACTGATGGTAGAAGCCTTCCGTCAGATCGAGGATAAAAAATTTGCGCTCGCGGATCGCGTGACGCTCAAAGAAACCGACAAGCGACCCGGAACAGGGGTGATCCGCTCGCTAGACGCGGGCGCAAGTCTCACAATTAAAGACCTGTTAACGCTGATGATAATTGTAAGCGACAATACGGCGACCGACCTGATCTTTGATAAAGTCGGTGGAACTGAGCCTGTAAACAAGCTAATGCAGAACTACAAGCTCGGCACTATTAAAGCAACGGGGACAACTGAGGCATGGTTTAAAGCGTTGCGCGCTTCGCCCTCGTCTATGGAGTTCCACAAGCAAGGCAAGACACCCTTCGGACTTTCATCAGCGAGGGACGTGGGGCGGTTGCTTGAAAAGATTCAACGCGGCGAGGCAGTGAGCAAATACGCAAGCGAGCAGATGCTAGTAATAATGCGGGGGCAGATATACAGATCCCGACTGCCGAAATACGTCACAGGATTCCTCATACCGCACAAGACAGGGGACTTTCTGCCATATATTGGAAACGACGTGGGAATAATGGAGAGTCGAGGGCGCAATGTCATCATCTGCGTTTTTACCGCCAACCACTACGGCATCGGTCCGAACCTCGAAGAAGCCATTGCCCGCATTGCCGAGCAAACGGCGAATTACTTCGCATTTCGCCGGGAATCGAAGTGAATTTGCAAATGTGAGAATTTATGGTGTTTGAGCGGAAATGTGTGGAATATGATAATCAAGCACCATCTGACAAATCATTGGAAATGAGGGGCGAAACAGCTTGTATCTTGACAATCAGCAGCTATTCAACTAACAAGGACGCTTGATTAGTTGTCGGAAAAGATGAGTTCGGGAAACAGCTCAAGACCTTTTGAGTCTGCAAAGTAGATTT
>JAIVJJ010000347.1 GCA_020200095.1 Acidobacteriota bacterium
CGCGTCTGGATTTCATCTGTTTTTTCAAATAACGGAGCAATCAAAGCCCATTGTTCATCGGTTAATTCTTCGCGTCGTGCCATCCGTGAAGTTTATCAAACTATTTTTGAGATGGCTTCTAGTTATTAACTTAATTTTATTTCTTTTGCAGCAAAAATACCATCTTTGACCAGCTAATCGGTTCGGTGAAAGGGAATTTACGAACGCCGGAAATTTCAAAATAGCTTTCGGCAATTTTTTTTGTTTCTTCAATCGAATGAGTTTTGAAATTGTACAATTTCTCTAAAATGGAACCGACGAGCGAAGGTCTTACGGGTATCAAAACAAGTTTCGCATCTTTTTTCAAAACTCTGGCAAACTCTTTTAATCCGTCTTCTACGGAAATATATTCCAAAACGCCGCACGATAAAACCAAATCGAAAGTTTCGTCCGCGAAGGGAAGTTTGAGAACGTCCCCTTGCACGACGCAAATGTTGTTTCCATCGGTTTGTTTGTCCGTTTCAAATTGTTCTCTGGAAATTTTCAGCAAATTTAAGGAAAGGTCAACCGCAAACGTTTTTTGCGCGCGAAAACCCGCGCCGTAAAATCCGAGCGTAACAATGCCGGTGCCGCTTCCAGCGTCTAAAATTAAAGAGTTTTTATCGAGATTTAAATCGAGCGAACGCAATAGCTTAGCTATCGAGCTTTGATAGCCGTTAACCTTCATCATCAAATTGTGAATATCAGCGATGCGGTCATAAAATCTTTGCGTTTTTGATTTTTTGGGTTTTTGCGCCATTCTTAATTAGTGAATAGTTGATAGTGATAAAGTGAATAATAAATACGAGACTTTAAATAATCTAAAATCACCGTTAACTTTTCCTACTCACTAAATAATTATTTTTCCGCGAGAAGTTTCACAATCATTTCACGAATTTCTTCTTCACGACCAGTGCTTGAGCCTGTTTCGATGTAACGGATGACGCCTTTGCGGTCAATCAAAACTGTAGTCGGAATACCCGTCGCGCCATAAGTTTGCTGGTTCGTGACGTCTTTTGCAACTACAAAATCGTAAGGCAGACGGTTCGCTTTTTTGAATCGTGTTAAAAAATCAATTTCCGCCGCGTTATCAACCTTAAAACCCTCAGCTTCCCCATAGAATCTCGTAATACCCAAAATTTCCAAACCGTCTTTTTGAAACGTCTGATGCCATTCGGTCAAAGAGGGAAACGCATCGAGGCACGGAGCGCACCACGTCGCCCAAAAATCAAGCAGAACAACACGCCCACGCAAGTTTGTCAGCGTCTTTACTTCGCCAGGAAGCCAACGGTTAATGCTCACAAACTCGGGTGCAGTTTCGCCCAGCAATTTATACTGCTTTTCGCGCTTTTTCAAACGGCGTAGAATATCTTCCTGTAAAGGTTTTGGCGTGAAATCTTTGGTAGCTTGAGAGAGCGCGTTTGAATACATCTGAAGCGCGAGCGGTTTCCGGTTTGTCTCAATCAGGTATTTGATATTTTCATCGAGCGCAACGTAATAAAGGGCGGTTGATTCAACCTGAACGGCAGTTTTTCGCAAATCTTCGAGCGCGTTTTCCGTTTCCTTTTGCTTGCCGCCTTCTTTATAAATCTCAAAGAGCGTTACTCCCGCATCGAGCAGTTCATTAAGCCCGCGAGCGCGTGAAGAAGAATCTTTAAATACCGCTTTTGTTGCACGAAAGGCTTCTTCGGCGTGCGCTCCGGCGCGGTCAAAAGTTTTTTCTTCCTGATAATTTTTCGCTAATTCGCTTTCCATCCGAGCGCGTTCGCTCAATTTTATCGGTTCGGTTTTTAGATACTCGGCAAGAAGTTTCTCGGCTTCGTCGAATTTTTTCTGTCGCGCCGAAACAACTACGATAACCGAACGTGCCGTCTGTGCTTTTTCAACGGCGGGATTTTCAGTAGCGAGAAATTTTTGAAAAGCGTCGCTCGCCTTTTCACTGTTTTCCGCCAGCCAGTTAAGCATTCCCAAAAAATAAAAATCCGCGCCTGCCAAATTTTGTCGAGTCGAAAGCGCTGCCGCATATTTTGCCGCCAACTGCTTTTGTTCCAGAAGCGTGTATTTGTAAAGATTTTCGGTGTAGGGAATTTTCTTTCGCTCAAACTCGGCAAATTTCAGCTTCGCGTAAGTGTTGGCTTCAGTGAACATTTCTTCGACGGTTAAATTTTTTATTTCGGCAATCGCCGGATTTGCCGGAGTTCGCACGTTCGGATTAACGCGCCGCGATTGGGCGAGAATGTTAATTGATAAAGATAAAAGTAAAGTTAAAAATAAAAAATAACGCATTGTTTTTATAATTTTATTTGCAAATTGCTCTTGCCGCCGCAAAACGGAGCGGGCTAAAAACTTCCAAATACTTTGAGTCAAAATTTTCCGCAATCTTGTCAGCTAAAATCTCAGCCGTCAGCGGCGCCAGCAAAATTCCGTTGCGATAATGCGCCGTCGCAGTGAACAGATTTTCAATTTCGGGGAAAGTGCCTAAAATCGGCAAGCCGTCAGATGCGAACGGACGTAAGCCCGCCCATTTTTCGCTCAGTTGCAAGTTTACGAGACTGGGCGCAATTTCCAGAGCGTTTTCCAATAAAAAATCAATTCCGCTCTGCGTTACACTTTTGTTGAAACCAACATCTTCAACTGTCGCGCCCGCTAAAATTCTGCCGTCAAAACGCGGAACGAGATAACCGCGCGGACTGTAGATAACTTTTGACAAAAGCCGCTTTGCCGTATGAAAACTCAACATTTGACCGCGAATCGGTCTAACATTCGGTAGAGACGGAACATTTTCGCTCGATTTGATGAGCGATGTCCACGCGCCCGTTGCAAGAATCACTTTTTCGGCAGGAAATTTCTGCGAAGCAGTTTCCGCGCTGAGAGTTTTTCCGTTTTCAATTAGAAGATTTTTTACTTCCGCACTTTCGACGATTCCGATTCTGTTTATTTCAGCATATTTTTGTAAAGCCGTTAAAAGTTTACGGTTTTCGACTTGCCAATCATTCGGAAAAAAAAGCGCTTCGCACACGTCTGGCGAAATGAACGGCTCGATTTTTCGCGCTTCCTGCGCCGTCAAATGTTCTACCTGCAAACCTGCATCTCTCTGCCATTCGTAGCGTTTGCGAATTTCCGCAACGTCCCGTTCGGAAAAAGCCAGATAAAGCGTTCCGCTTTTGTCGAGTTCAATATCAACGCCTGTTTCGTCAAGTAATTCTTTGGCAAAATTTGGGTAGAGTTTGTTTGATTCGTCGCAGAAATGAAAAAAATCATCCGGTTTTTCCGTTTCGGCTTGCGGCGCGAGCATTCCCGCTGCGGCGAAAGAGGCTTCTTGTCCAAGTTTCCCGCGCTCAAGAATCGTGATTTTCTTTACGCCTTTTTTGTGAAGTTTCCGCGCCAGGCTCAAACCGATAATGCCGCCGCCGACAATTAAAACATCGGAAAAACTGTCGCTAATAAAATTCATTTGTGTTAAATGCTTTATCTTTAATCTTGTTCGTTGTAAATTAAATCATTCGTGAAATTTTAGTGTTTGCCAAATTTAATTAACACTTTTTTATTATTGCCTAGATGCGCGTTTGCCACAAGACTTGCAACAATTATGAAAAGTTTTCGGCAATAGCTGAAAATAATCTAAAGATTCTGAAAAAATCAAACGTATATTAAAAATCAAATGAGATATTCCCAATTTATCGTGAAAGCTAAGAAGAAATTTTCTTTCAAAGATTTTAAAGGTGATTTTACAGGCGAATTTGAAAGTGAGGAAGAAGCGCAAAAGAATATCGAGGAAGAAATTACCGATTTAAGTAAGTATCAAGATATTTTGGCGGCACACGAAAAATACGGCTTGCTGATAATTTTTCAAGGAATGGACGCCGCCGGAAAAGACCCGATAATCAAACACATTATGTCGGGCGTTGACCCGCAAGGGTGTGAAACGAAAAGTTTTAAAGAACCAACCGAAAAGGAGCGTCGCCACGATTATCTCTGGCGAGCTGTCAAAGCGCTTCCGGCTCGCGGTCAAATCGGTATTTTTAATCGTTCATATTACGAGCATGTAACAGTCGAGCGTGTTCATCCCGAAAAATTGGAAAATTGGATGCTGCCCGATGAAGCTAAAGGCAAAGATATGTGGAAACGGATGTACCGCGAAATCAATAATTTTGAAGAATATTTGACAAACAACGGCATTCACATTCTGAAATTTTTTCTGCATATGTCAAAGGAAAAGCAGCGAGAAAGATTACTTCAGCGCATCGAGCGGACTGATAAACGATACGGCTTCGCTTCGGACGATATAGAAGACCGTCAGCATTGGGATAGATTTATGAGGTTTTACGAAGAAGCGATTGAAAACACGAGTACCAAATACGCGCCGTGGCATATCATTCCCGACGAACATCGCTGGTTTGCAAAAGCGGCTATCGCAGCAATTATCGTGGACAAACTCAAATCTTTTCATTCGCAATATCCAAAAATGGATGAGGAACAAAAAAAGCAGTTGGAAAA
>JAIVJJ010000246.1 GCA_020200095.1 Acidobacteriota bacterium
TCTTAAAACTAGCCGCTTGATTGCGCGTCGGAGTTTGGCGCAGAAATTTTGCGACGCCGGTTTGGTGAAAATAAATGATTTTACTGCAAAATCTTCGCGCGATGTAAAATCAGGTGATAAAATAGAAATAAAAAAGAGCAACCGCTTAACAAAAATCCGCATTCTCGAAATCCCCGCCAAAAAACAAGTTTCCCGTCAAGATGCCGATAAACTTTACGAAATCATTTCGGAAGAAATTTTGGAAGACGATTTAATATAGTGCTAAGCGGTAAATGAAAAATCCGTTTGTTACTCATCACTTAGCACTTACCACTATTTCTATTTTTCTTCGCTTAATACGGGCGGAACCAAAAACAACCCTATCAGATAAAAAATCAGCGTAAAGAACTGAATATAACCCGTTCCTACCGCGAATCTCGGTAAATCTAGCAAATATGTAAATGCTTCTTTCGTCGGATTTTGAAAAATTCCCTGCCACCAGCTTTCGCTTGCCGGCGCGGTTAAATTCGCCAAAAGTAGGTATTTTACGACAAATGCCAAACCGAATAACCCGCCCAAACTCTTAAGTAGTTTTTTTGTTTCAAATTCGGCAAAAAGATTGTTCCAGAGCGTCCAGAAAAAACAAAACGCGATGACCCAAAACGGCAAACCGCTTTCGGGCAAAAGCGCATTAAAAACTTGCGTTGAAGCGGCAAAAAGCGTGAGCAAAACAGTAGCGTTGGCGACATTTTTCAATGTTGAAAAATTTTCCGAAAACCAGCCTTCAAAACGAATCAAATTGGCGCGAAAAAAAAGAATTAGTAAAACTGTTGCGAAAATCAGACATACAAGCGGCGGTTTAAGAAACAAAAAATCACTCGTTTGAGCGCCTAAACGTAAACCGCCAAGTAAAGCGACTGTCAGAAAAATAAAAGGCAAAAACAGGTAATTGAGGATTGTTGATTGCCGATTGGAGATTTGTGCACTATCCTTTGTCCTTTGTCCTTTATTTTCGATTGATAGTTTGTTTTTTTGTTCAATCGCTACTTCTTCTCCGTCGGAAACTTCTAACAATTCTCCATCAATGATTGATAGTTCGCCTGAAATATCTTCTTCGATTTTGGACTTTGGACTTTGGACTTTGGACATATCTTATTTTCTTTCGCGCAAAACTTTGAGCGGATTAAAATCATCTGCTGTAATCTGCAAGCCTTGTTCGAGTTCGTTTTTCAATTCAACGGGTGTTTTTATTTGCAAATTTGCGTCGTCAGATTTGAAATTTTTATCAAGCGCGATGAGGCGATTTGTTTCTTCTAAACCTTGTTTGAAAAGCGCGTCGTCGTTTGAAATTCTGCCCCAACCCTGTCTGTAGTAACTATACGCGATATAAAATTGTGTTCGCGCATCACGTTTTTCAGGGTCGGCTTTTACAAAATTATCACGCGCGACGATAAAATTATCTTTTCTAAAAGCATCTAACCCTTCAGCGAATTTTGTTCTATCAATTTCGTAAGTTCCAATCGCAACCTGCGTTTTAGTTGTTACGTTTTCTATTGTTGTTTGCGCTTTAGTCGAAACTTCCTCCAAAGTTCTCGGCTCTGCCCAGTAAAGCCAGGCGATAAATACGGTGTAGAATAAAGCTAAAATAATACTTAATACGTGGATGTGTTTTTCCTTCATTTTTACAATTTCTCGAATTTAGTTTGAAATAAGCGTTTGGCGATGTCAATCAAATTCGTTTTGTGTTGCATTTAAATCGCTTTTATCAAAACGCGAAAACTACAATAAAACTAAAGTCTTTTTGCAACAATTCTCGACAAAAATCGTGTGTTGTGCTAAATCTTGAACAATCCGCAGGAGTCTCTTTTATGAAACGCACGTTTATTTTGATTACGCTCATCTTTCTGGCTTCCTTTGTTTCAAACGCACAATTGGTTAAAACTGAGCAAGACGCCCTCAAAAAAATAAAGGCGTTATATTTTGCACGCAATTACGAAAGCGGTGCGGAAATCGGTGAGCGGCTATCTCAAAAATTTCCCGACAACACGGAAATAAAGGCTTGGTTCCTCTTAAATATGGCTCGAGCGGGAAAACCAAAGGAAGCGGTTGATGTCGCGGAAAAATTGGTTGAAAAAAATAAAGAAGACATTTGGACTTTGTTTGCGCTTGCCAATGCTTATATTAGAAACGCTGAATTCGATAAAGCCTTGCCGATAAGCGAAAAACTACTTGCCTTCGCGCCTGAGAATGAAGAAATTATTTTACTTTATTCAAACGCTCTTTTAACCAAAAAAGAATACGCGAAGGCTTTGGATTTTTTGGACAAAAATGCTTCAAGAATAAACGATAAAGCTCGTTTGACCACACTGGAAGCCGAGCTTTTTTACCGCAAGAATGAAAAAGATAAAAGTTTCTCAACCTACGCGCACGCCCGAAGACTTAATCCGAACGACGTTAACGCTTTTTACGCATCGGGCTTTTTTCTCAACAACGACAAGCGTTTCACTGAAGCCATACCGATTCTAAAACGCGCTGTCGAGCTTTCACCAAGTGTTTTTCATATTCGTGAACAGTATTGGGAATCGCTTTATCAAGGACAACCGAAAAAAACCCAGGACCAGCGCAAAACGGAAGTTGCCGCCGACATAGACGCTTATTTGAAGGCGCGTCAGGCAACGCCAAAAATTTTGGAAGGCATCGTTTCTCAATATCGTAAACTTGAACTTTCGGCAAAACAAAAGGCAACCGAAGATGCTTTGCTGGCGAAATTTCCGCAAACCGCCGAAGCCGAAAAAATTGTTATGAACCGCCTGCGTAGATTCGACTATTACACCAAAGATAGAAAAATTGATGAACTAAAAAAAGCCGAATATGTAAAAAAGCAGTGGGAATTTATCAATCGCCCGCAGCATTTTAATCAAAGCTACGTCGGTGAAGTTTATACGAATCTACTTTACGTTCTGCGCGACGACAAAAAAGTTTCCGATGCGGAATACTTGAAAATAGCCGACCGCGCCGTAAAATTTGACGGATTAGATTTTGCTTCCCCATACCCAACGATTGCGTCGGGTTTAATTCAACGCGGATTATTTTCGGAAGCGGAAAAATTTGCCGAATCTGGATTGAAAAAGTTTGATACGAAGCTAAGCGAGGCAAAAAAAGACGAGCAAAATATAGCTTATCTGGAATTTAGGGAAATACCGGATAGGGCAAGGATTTTGAATCTTATTGGAGAAGCATTGCTCAAACAGAAAAAATACGAAAAAGCTGAAAAGGCTTTGCTCGAATCAACTGAAACCTCCAAAGAATATAATTATGGATTTAAACTTCTCGGGGAACTTTACGAAAACACGAATCAATTAGAAAAAGCCGAAGACTTTCATATTTCTTACTTTGCTTATATGAATTTGGAGAAGCCGAATTATGATAGTTTGAAGAACATTTATCAAAAACGAAAAGGCAGCGCGGACGGATTTGAGAATTATCTGGAAAATGTTAAAAAAGTAGAAAAGACCAAACGCAGAGAGCTGGTCGTTTCCAAACGCAGCAAAGAACCGAAAGATTTAGTTGCTTTTAACCTGAAGACGCTTGACGGAAAATCTTTTTCGTCCGACGATTTAAAGGGAAAGGTTGCCGTTATTAACATCTGGGCGACGTGGTGCGGACCGTGTGTGAAGGAAATGCCCGAATTACAGCAGCTTTACAAAAAATATCAAGCCGACAAAGATGTCGCCGTGATAACCATTGACAGTTTGGAAGAACTTGCAACAATCAAAAAATTTATGGCTGATAAAAAGTATGACTTTCCCGTTCTGTTAAGTGGAGATTATTTTTCGACTGTTCCCGTAAATGCTTATCCGACTACTTGGTTTATTGATAAGCAGGGAAAAATTGCTTACACGAAAATCGGTTACAGCAAAAATTTGCTGGAAGAATTCGATTGGCGAATTGAAGAATTAAAAAGGTAGAGTTTTAGCATTATTTAAAGGCGGTAAAATCTATTAATATGAAAAACAAATTTATCTTGACGCTATTCGGTATCGTTTTATTTTCAACTTTAATCAACGCGCAGAATCAAACCGCGGATTGGATTCGTGTGCAAAGCGACAATGGTGAATTTTCGATTGAAGTTCCAGCCGAATATGGATTTTTTGCCGATAAAGATGGATTTTCGGTTTCCTTCAACTCAGGTACATATTTTCTCCAGCAAATGAAAATGCTAAACGCTTTTCGTGAAAAAACTTTGATCAGCGTTGAAAGCTACCGAGCAAACAAAAGCGCCTTAGATATCATTCGTGAACGTGACAATTTTAGGAAAGAAGGTGAATCTTCAGAAATAAAACGGGGAGATTTCCGCATTAAGCAAATTGTCATGAGAAACAACGGCGTTTACAGTGTCCGCCAATATTTTAATTCGAAAAATTACGTTTATATTTTGACTGCCGCCTCGCGTAACAGTGAAACCCCGACGCTCCGACGTTTTTTGGATTCATTGATCTTTAAATTTACTGATTCAAAAACAAATCAAGCGACGCCCTCTGAACCACAAGTCAAAACAGTTTTAATTTCCGCATTAAAATTAACCGCAATTGAAATTGACACCAATCTAAAACCATTGCCAAAGCCAGATAATTCAGCCAAAGATTTAGCAGTCCCGACAACTAAAGTTGAAAATTCTCAGCCGGTCGTTATTTTATACAAACCGCCGCCTTCGTTTACAGAAGCCGCGCGGATGACCCGTGAACAAGGTGTAATTCGGCTGCGCCTTGATTTTTCGCGTGATGGTTATATTTCGAAGATTGCAATTTTGAATTCATTAAAAGAAGGCTTGCTCAGGCAGGGGGTTTTTGCCGCGCTCAGAATCAAGTTTCTTCCACAGGAAAAAGACGGCGAACCGCAGACCGTGACTAAGGTGGTTGAATATAGTTTCGACATTTACTAAAAAACAAAAATTATGAAAATCAAAATTTTACCTCTTTTGGCGGCAATTTTATGTTTGTCGTTTTCGACATTCGCGCAAAATTTAACGGCGGATTTCTGGAAGGCGGTTTTCAGCTTTCGGCGGTTGATTTGCGCGACGCCAAATCGCCCGAAGAATTTGTGCGAAGAATAAAGGAATTTGCGGCGAAGCAACCGAAAGGTCGGTGGATTTTGGGCGGCAAATGGGATCACGAAAATTGGACGCCAAACAATTTGCCAACCAAAGAATTGATTGATGCGGCGACGCCCGAAAATCCGGTTTTTATTGACCGTCTGGACGGACATATGGCGCTGGCAAACAGTCTGGCTTTGAAACTTGCTGCTGTCACGAAAGATACAAAAGAAGTTGAAGGCGGTTTAATTGTGCGTGATGCAAACGGAAATCCGACCGGCGTTTTGAAAGACGCGGCGATGGTTTACGTTAACAAGGTTATTCCCGAATTTTCGTTTGAGCAAAAACTCGAAGCCGGGCAAGCCGCCACCAATTATGCCGCAAGTTTGGGCGTCACGAGCGTGCAGGATATGTCGGCGGGAAACGATGTCGGCGTTTATCAAGAGTTAATGCGGCAAGGAAAGTTGAAAACACGGGTTTACGCCGTTTCACCGCTTCCTGATTGGCAAAGATTGGGAAGAGCGGGCGTTCGGACCGCGTTCGGCGGCGAAATGCTGCGTATCGGCGGTTTGAAAGGCTATTCGGACGGAAGTTTGGGTTCGACGACGGCTTGGTTTTTTGAACCATATTTAGATGACCCGAAATCAACCGGTTTGCCTTCGGACGAGATTCCGAAAATGTATGAAAATGTTTTGAAGGCTGATAAAGCGGGTTTGCAGGTGATGGTTCACGCCATCGGCGATAAAGCAAACGATACGATGCTTTCCACTTTTGAGCGTGTAACAAAGGAAAACGGCACAAAGGATAGGCGCTTTCGCATCGAACACGCGCAACACATCCGAATGGATGACATCAAACGCTTTGGACAATTAAAAGTTACTGCCTCGATGCAGCCGTTTCACGCGATTGACGATGGGCGATGGGCTTGGAAACGCATTGACAAAAAGCGTTTGAGGGGAACTTATGCATTCCGCACATTGCTTGATACCGGCGCGGTTTTGGCTTTTGGAACGGACTGGGCAGTCGCGCCGCTTAATCCGATGCTTGGCGTTTACGCAGCGGTTACGCGCCGGACTTTGGACGATAAAAATCCGAACGGCTGGATTCCCGAACAAAAAATATCGGTTGAAGAAACCGTTCGCGCTTACACTTCAGGTTCGGCTTATGCGGAATTTCAAGAAAATGTGAAAGGCACGATTACGCCCGGAAAATTAGCCGATTTGGTGATTTTGTCGGACGATATTTTCACGATAAGTCCGAATAACATCGATAAAACGAAAGTTTTAACAACCGTGTTGGACGGAAAAGTCATCTATGAAATTGCGAGTAAGTAACCGAGAATTTGTTTAATTTTCACTGCTTGAAGAATGATTTTATGAGAAGAATTTTTATATTATGGGTAATTCTATTTCTGCCATCAATCTTTTTTGCGCAAGTCGAAAATATACAATGGACAAGGATTGAAAGCCCTAAGAGTGATTTATCGTTTGCAGTTCCGCCGAATTTTTTAATTGATAACGAAGACGGAGAGTATCGGGCGATTGCTTTTCACGATGAAGCGATGATGCGAGTTAGCATTCAGGAAACGGGTAGTGCTAAAGCTCGTATAAAAGAGATGCGCCAATTTCCTCCTCGCAACGCCGATGTTAAAGTTTCCCGCTTTACGCTTGGCGACTTTATCGGTGATTTTTACATAGACGAAAAAGACGAAGGATTTATGATGTCAATTTATGTAGCTTCCTCTAAAGCGTTTTATACGATAACTGCATCATCTAAACATCCGAAAAATCCCGTGGTGGACAATTTTCTTTACTCAATCAGATTAGATAACCGAATTTCAATAGCCTCCTTAAAAACAAGTTCGATTATTTTGGAAGCGTTAAAAAAGAAAGACGCCGCAAAAGTAAAAGCGAAATACGATTTAGCCAATAAAGAAAAGCTGGAGGACAATACAAAATACTCACGCCCATTGATTATACTTCGCAAACCGCGAGCGAGTTATACTGATTCGGCAAGGCAGAGCGCTGTTCAAGGAACTGTTAAACTTAAAGTTCTCTTTCGGGCGAACGGCGAGGTCGGCGATATAACCGTTATGTCCAAGCTCGGTCAAGGACTGGATGACAGCGCGGTTAATGTTGCCCGCAAAATAAAGTTTTTACCAGCAGAAAGCGATGGTAAACTCGTTGATGCAATCAGATTTATCGAATATAGTTTTACCATCTATTAAGAGAAATACTTTGCTTTAGAGAAGTTTTTCAACACCCAAGTTTATAAGAAATTCAAGAGGAGATTTTTAATAAAATGAAAAAAATTTTAAGTTTAATAATTTTTAGTTTGTTCCTCGCGGGCGCGGGCTTTGCTCAAGAAAAAACGGGCGAGATGTCGCACAAAAAGCCGACCGATGCGGACAAAGCTGCGAGTTTTGACGCAAACGGTAAAATTAAGCGCGGTGAAATGCTTGGCAGTGCAAAAATAGTTTCATTGGCAAAAGCCTTGAAAAAGCCAAATAAATACGCCGGTAAAACTGTTCTAGTCGAAGGCATTATCATTCGCTCGTGCAAAATGGAAGGCTGCTGGATGGAACTTGCTCCGAACAAGGACGCTAAATCCGTTCGCGTAAAAATGAAAGACCACGCTTTTTTTATTCCGCTTGACGCCGCGGGAATGCAGGCAAAGGTTGAAGGTAAATTTTCGGTAAAAACTTTGAGCAAGGCTGAGGTTGACCATTTAATCAACGAGGACGGCGCAAAATTTGACAATCGTAACACTGACGGGACTGTAACGGAAATCGCTTTTGAAGCAACAGGCGTTGAATTGACCAAAAAATAACACAGTAATAAATCAACGTATTTCACACAGAGACGCAAAGAATGTCAGATAAACGTAAATAAATGATTTAAGTAGAATAATAATCGAAAGCCTATTTAAGTTGAAGGTTTGAAACAATAGAAAAGGGTGAATTGTTAAGTTATTAACAATTCACCCTTTTCTATTTCTATTAACAATTAATTATCTTGAAGGAATCTTGATTTCTCTTCCGGTTGATAAACTTGAAGATGGAAGCAAGCCGTTATATTTAGCGAGTTCTACAGCCGAAACGCCTTCACGCGCGGCGATTTTTGCAACCGTGTCGCCCGATTTAGCTTTGACAACGCGAACACCGCTTGTTTGCGGCATAGAAATCGGAGCGTTCGTCGGACGTGAATAAACAATCTTCTTCACATTGCTGTTTGGCACGACAATTTTTCCGCGCGGAGCATTTGCGCCGCTGTTTGCAGCTTGCAATTGTTCAACGGAAACGCCAGTGCGGTTAGCAATATTCTGCCAGGTTTCGCCTGCGGCTGTTTTCGTGACACTTGCCATATTGCGATTTGCAGTAGGAAGTTTTTTGAACAAAGCAACGACTTCATTCGCTTTGCCAGCCGGAACGCGGATGATATACGGTTCGGGCGGTGACATATTCGTGCGAAGCTCCGGGTTTAGATAACGGATATATTCAACGCTCGTATCAGAAGCCTGCGCCAGCAAACTCAAATTCGTTGAAGACGGGACACGAATTTGGTCATACATTAATTGCGGCGCGGGACGAACGTGACCGAAGCCGTATTGTTGCGGATTGTTGGCAATTAAAATCGTCGCCAAAATATTCGGCACGTAGTTGCGCGTTTCTCTTGGCAAATATGGATAAGCGAGCCAGAAATTTGCGACACCGGCGCGACGTATAGCGCGGTCAACATTGCCTTCGCCGGAATTGTAACCTGCCAATGCCAACTCCCAATTTCCGCCGTAACGATTTGCCAAAAATTTTAAGTATTGAGCCGAAGCGCGGGTGGCTTTTTCAAAACTGTTGCGTTCGTCAACATAAGCAGTGCGGCGAAGCCCGTACATCGCGCCTGTTCCGGGTATGAACTGCCACAAACCAGAAGCTGCTGCCCACGAAAGAGCCGAAGGCTTCCACGCGCTTTCAACTTGTCCGAGCCAAGCGACGTTTTCAGGAATACCTTCTTCGCGGAAAATTCGGCGTGCCATACGCATAAACATTCCCGAACGATAAAGTCCGGTTTCCATTGTCGAGCGCCCGCGTCCTTGGTAATAATTAACAAATTGCTGAATCATCGGATGAACTTGAAAGCTGAATCCGAGCGATTTGTTGGAAACCGCATATACGGCGTATTGATACTGCTGCTGGGCAACCGGATTGGTTTCGACCTGTTTCTCTTCGGTCGTCAGTTCGAGTTTTGCCAAATCATCGAGCGGCGAAGCCTCAAATTTTTGCTCGGCAAAGCCGATTTGCATTGAAGTATCGTTTTGGCTACTGCCGTTTGAAGCAATCAAAGCAGTGTTGTTTGTCGCATTAGATTGAGCCGGCTGAACGAGTTTAGCAATATCATCCGCCAATTTATTATCAATACCCCAGCCACACGTTGCCGAAAGACTTCGGATTTGCGGCGGCTGATTGGAAGGAAACTCCATCCGATAAATTGTTTCGGTCAATTGGCTGTAGCATTCACGCAATTTTTGATTGCTTTGAACATTAACGCCCGACATCAGAAAAACTTCAACCGATTTATCGAAATCTTCCCGCGCCGACGAACGGCGACTATCTTGCAAACTTTGCAGAGCTTGCTTGAAATATTTTCCCGAATCGTTTGTTATTTGGTTGACCCGAACATTAGCCTGTTCAACTTCCTTCGGCTTTGTTTCGTTACTTGAAGTCGAAAGTGTCTGTTGACCAAAAATAAAAGAATTGGACAAGAAAAATAAAATTGCAGTTATATTAAAAACCTTAAAAAGGCGTGATTGTTTCAAGTTCGTCTATACTCCTTTATATAAATTTATTTCGGGGTTAGGGCGAATCAGCAGAACGACCTAAAGTTTGCTGGCGTTTAAAGTTAAACGCCGAAGCATTGAAAAAGTTGCTTTTTTTCGCTACTTATTTTTAGTTTTTCAGGACAAAAAACACCTTAAAAGTAACACACGGAATAAGGTGATGTCAAAGTTTAGAAGCACGGTAAAATCAGCTTTCGTTTTGGCATTTATTAAAACCGCCGATTACATCAAAATGATTTATCCTGGTTATTTAGCAGCGCGGCTCTTTGATTTTTCAATTTGCGGCGTTTTCTCGCGCAGTATGTGGCGGAAAACCTCGCGCACATTCTCGACAAATATAAATGTCAAATCCTCCAAAACTTCCCGAGGCAAATCTTCCAGGTCACGCTTATTCGGTTCAGGTAAAATTACCGTTTTTACCTTTGCCCGTCTGGCTGCGAGTATCTTTTCTTTGACTCCTCCGACCGGCAAGACGTTGCCCCTTAAGGTTATTTCGCCCGTCATTGCGACATCTTTTCTGACCGGACGCTGCGATAAAACCGAAACAATCGCGGTTGCCAGCGTAATTCCGGCGCTCGGACCGTCCTTTGGAATCGCGCCTTCGGGGATATGGACATGAATGTCGTAATTTTCAAAATCTTCCTGATTGATTTTCAATTCTTCGGCTCGCGCTTTAGCGTAAGAAAATGCGGCTTGTGCCGATTCCTGCATAACTTCGCCGAGTTGTCCGGTTAAAAGAAGCTTGCCTTTTCCCTTTGTTTTCAACGCTTCGATGAATAGAATATCGCCGCCGACTGCTGTCCAGGCTAAACCAGTAACAATGCCGATTTGGTCTTTTTTCAAGACTTCTTCAGGGAAAATTTTTGGCGAGCGCAAGTAATCTTTTACGTTCTGCGCGGTTATCTTAGCGGGTTCAAACGCTTGTTCAAGTTCGGCTTTTTTCCGCGCTACCTTGCGGCAAACTTTTCCGATTTCTCTTTCGAGATGTCTTAAACCGGCTTCTTGTGTATATTCACTAATAATTTTCGCCAACGCGCCACGCTCAAATTTTACGTCATCCTTTTTGAGACCGTTTTCTTCGACTTGTTTCGGCAACAGATGGCGTTTGGCAATTTCGAGCTTTTCTTCTTCGGTATAGCCGGAAAGATGAATAATCTCCATCCGGTCGCGTAACGCAGGCTGAATCGTATCCAGAACATTCGCGGTCGTCATAAACATCACATTCGATAAATCAAATGTAACGCCTAAATAATTATCTCTAAAACTGCTGTTTTGTTCCGGGTCAAGCACTTCCAAAAGCGCTGAACTCGGGTCACCGCGAAAATCCGCGCCGACTTTATCAATCTCGTCGAGCATTATCAGCGGATTATTCGTTTCTGCTTGCTGAATCGCTTGAATAATTCGTCCCGGCATTGCGCCGACATAAGTTCTTCGATGTCCGCGAATTTCGGCTTCATCGTGCAGACCGCCCAATGAAAGACGCACAAATTTGCGATTTAAGGCGCGAGCAATCGAACGTCCTAAACTTGTTTTTCCGACTCCCGGCGGTCCGACCAAACAAAGAATTGAGCCTTTCGGTTTTTCTCTTAACTTGCGAACTGCGAGTGCTTCAATCATCCGCTCTTTGACGCGCTCAAGTCCGTAATGGGCTTTTTTCAGATTAAGATTATCTCTTGAAGATTTCGACCAGGGCAATTCTGTCATTATGTCGAGCCAATTTCTCAAAGTTGCGGTTTCGGCAGTGTCCGGATGCATTCTTTCGAGTTTTTTTAGTTGGCGTAAGGCTTCTTCTTCTGCCGCTTGCGGTATTTTCGCCTTGAGAATTTTGTCTCGGTATTGTTCAATCTCTTCAAAAAGCTCGTTACCTTCGCCGAGCTCCGATTGAATCGCTTTAAGCTGTTGGCGCAGAAAGTATTCACGCTGTGAGCGATCAATGTCAGCTCGGGCTTGCGTATTGATTTCCTGCTGAACCGTTAAAACATCGATTTCCTTACTTAATAAATCGTTGACGCGGCGCAGACGCAAGATGGGGTCAAAAATATCCAGAACGCTTTGCGCGTCCTGCACTTTTAACTCAAGATTTGAAGCCGAAAGATCGGCTAATCTTCCCGCGTCTTCCAAATTGGCAATAATCGCTAAAACTTCCGGCGAAATATTTTTTCCCAAGTTTGCTGCCCGTTCCATTGAAGCTCGCACATTTCGGACAAGCGCTTCGACTTCCAGAGAATTAGTCGGCGCGAGCGGTTCGGGAATCGGCGTAATGTTTGATTTAACGTAATCGTTTCCCGCTGCAATCGAATTAACGCGGGCGCGTGAAAGTCCTTGAATCAAAATACGAATGCGTCCGTCCGGCAGCTTTAGCATCCGCATAATAACGGCGACCGTACCGACTTTGTACAAATCTTCCTGCGACGGTTCTTCCTTGTCCACATCCTTTTGCGAAACGAGCATAATCATCCGATTCTGGCTTAATGCTTCATCAACAGCGCGGATTGATTTGTCCCGCGAAACAAAAAGCGGGACAATCATAAACGGGTAAATAACAATGTCACGCAGAGGTAAAACGGGCAGTTCCGACGGAATTTGCAATTGCGGATCGCCAATTTCGGTTTCGACTATTTTTTCAGAGAAATCTTCAATTTCGTCCATATAGATTTATGTTAGGAAAAAACAAGGAAAAGGGCAAAGGTCGTCAAAAAGTAAAGGGCGCTCATCAAAAATGCTTTAACAATTAAAAAAGAGGCAGACCGAAAATTGCTGCCTCATACAAAGTTAAAAAACAAATTTGCGTATGTTATCTGTAACTTCTCGAACCAACCGCCGAAAGTCCGTAAAGCCGCGCTAAAGTATTAAGTTCGGTGCGAAGCTGCGCCCAAGTTGATTCGGTTTGCCCGCCAAAGTTTCTGCTTCTCATTAAACGGTCTATATTAGTTGCAACACCCAAAATTCTCTGTGTTTCGGGAAAGTTTTCGCCCCGGGTATCATTATGGTCAAATTCGCGCCGCAATTCATCAGTAGCATCGCCTAAATCTCTGGCGAGTTCCGCTATATTGTCTTCGCTTTGAGTTCCGTCCAATCTGCTTCTATCAAGAGATTTGTTTAATTGGTTGGTAAAATCGTCAGCCCGTTCTTCTATTCTTTCAAGAAGTTCCTCAACTTGCTGTTGACTGTAACCTCTAATAATCGTTGCTCGTCGGGCGGAAACTGTATTTCGTACCGGAACGATATTTCGCGCCGCCACAAATCTATAAGTCCTCGCGCCGACTGCCGGCAATCCGTAAATTCCCGCCAGAGTGTTTAGCTCCGCACGAAGCCTGAGCCACGAATTTTCGGCTTGTCTGCTGAAGTTTCGTCTTAGCATTATACGGTTTACTTCGGTTGCAATGTTTAAGATGTTTCGGGCTTCGGGTCTGTTTTCGTTGCGAGTGTCGTTGTGGTCGTATTCACGTCGCAGCTCATCCGTCGCATTTTCCAATTCTCTCACGCGCGCGGTAATCGCGTCTTCGGTAGCGCCGCCGTCTAAACGGCTTCTGTCGAGAGATTTGTTCAATTGGTTGGAAAAATGGTCGCTTCTTTCTTCGATTCTTTCAAGCAGTTGTTCAACTTGTTGTTTTGAATAAGTCATTCTCCACGCTCTTCGTTGAGCATAATTTGTATCTGTCAACGCCACAATCATTAAAAGCGCAGCAAGACCGGCAAATAGTTTTGATATATTGTTTCTCATATTTTCTCTCCTTTATTTCAATCTTATTTTATTGAAAATAAACGTTTTTGCAGCGATTTATCATCGCTCGTAAGACTCTGATGCCTGAAATTCAGAAGGGGTTGAAAAAAATTTGATTAATTTCCCCACGTTAACCCCTTAATCCGCAAAACATAGAAACAGCAAGCGCAACCTTTGTCGAGCCGCGCTTGCCAAATTTGTTTTACACTAAAAAACTAGTTATAAGCACCGCCGATAGCTGGCAAACCATAAACTTTTGCCAGCGCGTTAAGCTCGCTGCGGACGGCTCTCCAATTGTTTTCGGTTGCCGCGCCGAGTCTGCGATTTCTCATCGCCACGTCAAAATCCGAAGCGATATTCAGACATCGGCGGACCTCATCTTTGTTTTCAATCCAACGGTCGCGGCGGTTAAACTCGCGGCGCAATTCATCGGTCGCAACTTCTAAATCACGAGCGCGGCGATTTAAGTTAGCTTCCCGATTTGTGTTGTTTAATCTACTGTTGTCGAGTGAATTATCAAACTGCACAACGAAACGGTCAACGCGCGTCTCAAGGTTCGTAATTAAACGGTCAACTTGTGCTTTGTTTAAATTATTTCTGAAGTTTCCGCCATTTCCGCTGCTTGTGTAAGAATTACCGACGGCAGGCAAATTGAAAGCTCGCGCCAATGCGTTAAGCTCGGTTTTGAGCAAATTCCAAGTGCGTTCGGTTGCGCCGCCAAGTCGCCGATTTCTCATTGCTACGTTAATATCCGAAGCAATGTTTAAGGTGCGACGAACTTCGTCCTGATTTTCAATCCAACGGTCGCTGCGATCAAATTCCCGACGCAGTTCGTCGGTTGCCGATTCCAAATCGCGGGCGCGGCGGTTCAAGTTATTTTCGCGGTTTGAGTTGTTTAGCCGGCTGTTGTCGAGTGAGTCGTTAAAGAGCGCGACAAAACGGTCGGTGCGTTCTTCGACACGCCTTAAAATGCGTTCGACTTGGGCTTTTGATAAATTGTTGTTGCTTCTAACGCGTGTGTATTGCGCGTTCGCTTGTGTGTTGAATACAAAAACAGTCATTGCGACTGCTACAAAAAGAAATAAAGCAGTGATACTTTTTTTCAGCGTTTTCATCTTTTACTCCTTATTTTTAAGGGCAAAGTGATTAAATTTTGAGGAGAGTATCACCTCAGCCAGATTTTCAAAAAATTTACGAGCAGTGATTGCCCGTCCGCAGATTTAGACGCCAGAATGTTTGAAAAGGTTGAACAAATTCTACTTTGCGTGAAGTTTTACTAATATTGAAATCGAAATAATTTTTATTCGCCGCGAATTTTACGCAAGTCGGCATTATAGCCAGTCGCTTGTCATATCGCACGTAGAATTTTCCGATTTCCTTGTCGGCGCAAATATTCCCTCCGTTGTGTTTTTTGTAAAACTGCGCCCGCAGCCACGAATCGAGCGCCAGCCCGTCATAACGCCCGACTAGTTTTAAGAGATTTTCCGCCGCGTAATCGCCGACACCTTTTATTTGTTTCATCTCTTTTTTAAGTTCTCCAGTTGATAAATCAGTGTGCAGCCAGCTTTCGGGATTGATTTTTCCGCTTGCTACTTTTTCCGCGAGTTCCGAGAAATATGGCGCGCGATAACCGGCGCGAATTTCATCCTTATAAAATTCGGTTGAAACATTCGCCATCGCTTCGGCAGTTGGAAACGCGCTTTTACCATCAACGGTTTTCTCACCAAGTTTTTCGACCAGATTAGTTACCATTTTTTTCGTTAAAGCCCACGAGCAATTCGTCGTGCAAATTGTTTTCACCAAATCTTCAAAAACAGTCGGCGAACGAAGAAGTCTGCCGGCGTTTTTTACAGCAATCCAAGCCAACTCTATTTCGGATTTCGTTAATTGATAAAATTCGCTCAAATCGTCGTCGAGCCGTAAAAGGTGACGTGCATCGCGCAATATTTTCTTTTCAAAATTTTTACCAATTTTGGCGTCTGTTATTTCAATTGCAAGTTTCCCATCCGCTTCGCTAATTGTTGCTGAAACTAAACTTTTTGATTCTTCGTCAATAAAGACATAGCTTAAATGCCAGGTTTCTCTGCCAAGCTCAAACGGCAAAAGGTCTGACCAGCCGTGGCTGAAAATCGTATATTTAAAACTAAAATTTTTGGGCATTTCGAGCCAAAGAATTTTTGACATGAATTTTTCCAAACTTTTTTCGACCAAATCGCATCACTAATCGTCTAATTCACACAAAAACATTTTTTGTATTTATTTGAAAAAATGTTTCAAAATGCTTGTTTTTTTTGTTAAATCTTTTATAATACGGATATATAAAACAATTTTTAATGACGATTTCCTACCTGTCGTTAGATTTGAATTCAAGCATAAAACATAATTTTCGCAAAAGAAATCCAAGGAGAAAAGCGTATGGCAAACAAGAAGTCTCGCTTATTGTGGCAGATTTTAACCGTAAGTTTGGCAATGTTTTTATTAACATTTCCAATCTTGGCGGAAGACGACCCGAACCCCGATTCACCGACTCCAATCTTAATAAGTGAACCGAATTCTACACGCGCACTAGCTAATAAAGCAGGTAAATCCCTATATGGAGGTTTATCGGAAATAAAAAACAAATCATTTTCGCCGAATTCCAAAATTGTGCTTTTTGTGACAAATTTGGAATTGGCAAAAGATGAAGGAGCAAATGCTTTTCGCCTTTATGTTGAAGACGCGAAAGGCAGAAAATACCGTTTTCCTGTTTTGGATATTCAACCGCTCGAAGGTCGAGAATGGATTTACGCGCTGACAGTTCAACTTAAAGACGAAATTGGTTTTTGGGAAACACCGACGTTTGGCGAAGATGTTTTAGTCGGTGTTACGTGGCGCGGTTTGCAGAGCAATCGTGTCCGCTTAGGAATCGGCGGCAAAGGCGGCGGTATTAAAGACGATGTTGGAGCAGTTCCGACACCCGCACCGACTTCGCCGATTAAAAAAATTACGAGTTTAGCGCCAAATTATGTCGGTTACTCATATTCCGGCGACCGTACGCGGTTTATGGAGCAAGCGACATTCGGTCCGACGCCCGCGCTCGATATGGAAATCCGCCGCAAAGGTTTGCGAACTTGGCTTGCCGAACAATTTGAAGAGCCGTATCCGACAAATCCATACCCGAGCCTTGCTTTGATGCCAGGCAATATAAGCGATGAATGTCGAGCCGGCACTCCGCCAAATTGTATACGAGATTATTACACAATGTATCCGGTGCAGAACTGGTTTTTCAAAGAAGCTTTCTATGGTGAAGCGCAGCTTAAACATCGAACAGCTTGGTCATTGGGGCAAATTTGGGTAATTTCCGGCGTTGATACGCAGCAGTCAAGTCATATGGTTGCTTATCATCAACTACTGTCAAAAAATGCTTTTGGAAATTATCGAAATTTGATGTATGACATAACGCTTAATCCGGGAATGGGAAATTATCTGGATATGGCACGCAGCACGAGAAACAATCCGAATGAAAATTTTGCCCGCGAGATTTTGCAGCTTTTCTCCATCGGTTTGTTTATGCTCAATCAAGACGGCACATTGCAGCTTGATGCGAGCGGCAACCCGATTCCGACTTATGACCAAGCAACCGTCAACAATTTCACAAAAGTTCTTACAGGTTGGACTTTTTGTGAAGTTACGGGTCCGAATTGCCCGAACAGAACATTGGGAGCGCCTAATTACAAAGACCCGATGATTTTGAATCAGAACAATCACGACGTAACTGCAAAAACTTTGCTGAATTATCCGGGCGCGGTTAATGTTAACATAGCCGCAGGTCAAAACGGCACAACTGAGTTAAATCAGGCTTTAGACAATATTTTTTATCATCCGAACGTCGCTCCTTTCGTCAGCCGAATTCTTATTCAACATTTAGTTACAAGCGATCCGACATCGGCATACGTCGGTCGTGTCGCGGCTGTATTTAACAATAACGGTTCGGGCGTTCGCGGCGATTTAAAGGCTGTTGTTAAAGCAATTTTGCTTGACCCCGAGGCGCGCGGCAACATCAAGACAGACCCGAATTACGGCAAGCTGCGCGAGCCTGTTCAATTAGCCACCAATCTTTATCGTCAATTCGGCGTGCGTTCATACGACGGTATGACGCAAAGCGACGGCTACGTTAATCAAATAATTGCGTCAATGGGACAGAACACATTTTACTCGCCGACAGTTTTTAACTATTACACGCCGGATTATGTTGTTCCGGGAACAGGCTTAAACGGTCCTGAATTCGGCATTTTAACAACCGGAACGGCAATCGCGCGAGCAAATTTTGTCAACAACGTAGTTTTCGGGCGTATCAATGTCAGCACAGCCGCTCCAACGGGAACGTCAATCAATTTGTCCGAGATGCAAGCTCTGGCAGCTGCCGATGCGACCGGCAATCGGCTTCTTGACGCGCTGAATATAAAAATGATGCACGGCGCGATGTCTGCGCAGATGAAGAATACGATTTTGACGGCGGTGCAAGCTGTTCCGGCGGCGAATACATTGCTTCGCGCTCAAACGGCGGTTTATTTAGTGGCGACTTCGTCGCAATATCAAGTGCAGAGGTAAAAATTTATGAAACAAACAAGACGGGAATTTTTAACAAAATCAAGTTGCGCTTTAGGTATGGCGGCGCTAGCGACGCAGGTTGAACACTTCGGTTTGATGAACGCTCTGGCGCAGAAAGTTGACGACAGCTCGCAAGCAAACGCGCCGGGCGATTATCGGGCTTTGGTCTGTATCTTTATGGCTGGCGGAAACGACGGCAACAACACCGTTATTCCCAATCACAATGATACAAGTTTGAGTAATTATTCCGCGTATTTCAACGCGCGAAATACAGCTGGTTTAGCAATTGCTCAGAATTCGCTTCTGCCGATTGCCGTTCCGCGAATGAATGGTTTGTCGTACGGCTTAAATCCGAATTTAGGACCCCTGACACAAAATGGAACAACGATTGTTAATAACGGCGTTCACGAGCTTTGGGCGCAGAGCAAAATGGCGGTTGTTACCAATACCGGAACGCTGGTCGCTCCGATGACCAGAGCGCAATATCAGAACGGCTCGATTCGCAGACCATTCCAGCTTTTCTCGCACTCTGACCAGGTTAATCAATACCAAGCGGGACGCTCCGATATGCAGTCTTTTACGGGCTGGGGCGGCAGAATTTCCGACCGGCGGAATGCAGCTGATAATCCGGGTGGTTTAGTTCCAATGATTACATCTATCAGCGGAGCTCAGCTTTTTACTGCCGGTCAATCTACTTTGCCGCTTGCTATTGCCAATTCCTCAATACCTCTGAGTCAAGTATTAAGTCCGCAGGGATTTAACACAACACCTGAATCGCAAGCGCGTCTTGCCGCATTTCATCAATTGCGTTCGCAGGATTTGGACTCAAATTATGTAAAGGCGGCAAGTCATATTACAGATCAGGCTATCAAAGCCAATCAAGCGTTGGCAACATTTCAAGAAGTTACCGTAACTTTTCCAAATACAAATCTAGGCAGACAATTAAAACAAGTTGCCCGTTTGATAAAAAAACGCGCCGATTTAAGTGTCAACCGGCAAATCTTTTATTGTCAGCTCGGAAGTTTTGACACGCATAACGGTCAAATTACAGCTCAAAGCGCGTTGCTGACGGAATTTAGCCAGGCAGTTCGCGCTTTTTACGATGAAATGGTTGTGCAGGGCGTTTCAAATAATGTTACAACATTTTCGATGTCCGATTTTTCACGCACGCTTAACCCGGCTGGTTCAGGCGCTCAAGCTGGCAGCGACCACGCTTGGGCAAATCATATGTTTGTCTTCGGCGGCTCGGTTTTGGGCGGCGATTTTTATGGAGTGAATACTTCCAACGGAACGCCGTATCCGACTCTAGTAATGAATGGACCGGACGACGCCGACAACGGCGCAAACGCTCGCGGACGCTGGATTCCGACTACTAGTGTTGAGCAATACGCCGCGACTTTAGCTCGTTGGTACGGTTTGCCGGAAACAGATATGGCGGCGGTTTTCCCAAACATCGGCAATTTTCCGACAAACAATCTCGGCTACATGATGCCGTAAAATTGTGTTTGATTATAAATGAATACGGTGGAAAGGTTTTTTGAAAAACCTTTCCACCGTATTCATTTACTTAATGTAAAATTAAGATCGTTGTTTAAGACTGAATAAACCGACTGCGGCGGCAGGAATCGTATTCTTTTCGGCTGTAGAATCTGCCAAGACAAAAACAACGGCGACTTTCATCAGTTCTTCGTTTGTACTCATATTCTTATTTCTCTGTAAACCGTTTGACCTTTTTCTCGCGTTGCCCTTAAAACTTGTTTCCGGTTTCTGGGAGCGATGCTCAGATGTATCCACGAAGGCTCTTTCAGCGTTCCAAATTCAAGAATAACCTGATCAAACTTCGGACAGTTTTCGACAACCCACTCGGCTAAATCTCGTGTTCCGGTGTTAATCGGAATAACATCAGCAGCATATCCCAGTCGATGGTCACTCATACTGCTTCCGCCGATGAGCCGATTAAGCTTTTCGGAACGAAAGCCCGAAGAAATTTTGAGCGGTCCGAGCGTGTTACGGGCAGGCTGCAAAATTTTTCGGCAAAGTTGGCGCAGATGCGCAACTTCAGAAGTGTTTGGAATATTATCAATGCCGTGGTTTTCCGCCGTCACGGATTTAACAAACTCCCACAGCTTAAAGTCTTTCGACAAAGACATATTAAGGTCTGGCATAATTATGTTCTCCGCTTCTGTAACAAAACTTATCTTACAATAATGAAAGAAAATGCTTGTCGAAGACGCATCATTAATTTGTTTAATGAATTATGGGATTGTAACCAGCATCTGGATTGAAATTCAAAAATCTTTTGCCCTTTCTTGACACTGCTTGCAATTGAAACTTAAACTTTAGGCAGAATAAAAACTGCGCCGTAAAACCGTGAATCTTCCAAATTATTTGACATTAGCAAGAATTATCGTTATCCCGCTTTTAGTAGTCGTTTTACTGACACCTTTTGCGGAAGACTGGTTCGGCGTCAGCAGTTACGCGCTGGCGATTGCTATTTTTCTTGCTGCTTCCTTTACAGATATTTTAGACGGGCATCTTGCGCGTCGCCGAAAACAAGTTTCAAAATTTGGCGCGTTACTCGACCCTATTGCCGATAAATTACTCGTTTCAGCCGCGCTGATTGTTTTGGTCGAAAAACATCTCGCACCAGCTTGGGCAGTTGTAATAATTTTAGGCAGAGAATTTATTGTAACTGGTCTGCGCTCAATCGCAGCAACCGAAGGCTTCGTTATTTCCGCACAATCACTCGGAAAAATAAAGATGTGGGCGCAATGCGTGGCAATTGTCGCTTTGCTTGTGGCAGGCGCTAACGGTAATCCGCCAGTTTCAAATTTTGGCTGGGTTTTACCGACTTTTCGCTTCTGGGAAGTCGCTGAAGTTCAAACAGCTTTTGATCATTTGTTCAATTTTGCGCTCAATACCGATGACTGGCGCGTTTTCGGATACTTGGTCGGGCGCGGCGCATTGTGGATTTCGGTAATCACGGCTTGTTGGTCAATGTATGATTATTTTAAATACTTTCTGATTGAGAATAAAAAACGCCGAACCTTAAATGAAATTATGCGTACCGAACAAGACCCGGTAACTTCAATAAAATAAAAATCAGAAACCAAGTATTCGGTTTTTCTTCAGCCAACAATTCAAAACCGTGATAAAACCTCCGACAGTTTATCGTTTCGATATAGATTGAAATTATCAATCTCGTTGTTTGTCAGAGCAATTCATAGTTGTTAATTTCGCAATGGTTTTATTGCAGTTCGACTTTACTAACAGTTTGAATTTCCAGCGCATTAAGTGAAATTAGCTGCATTGCCTACTCTCCTTGACAATCAAAATATAACTTTTTGATTAAACAATGGTGACGATTATTTTTAGTGTCTAACGAATAACTTTACTATTTTGTAGCTTGCACAAAATAAAATGATTTTGTAGTATTTTCGCTTGCGGTTGCATTTGATAAAAGCAACTAAATGCCGGTGTAGCTCAGTTGGTAGAGCAGTTGATTTGTAATCATCAGGTCGGCGGTTCAAATCCGTTCACCGGCTCCAATACACATAAGACTTTAGGGCATCTTTTGAGATGCCCTTTTCTTTGACTCACACCTTTACTCACACTTACAGATTACCTTTTCAATTTAATACTCACTAGGAAGCAAAACAGTAGTAGAACTCCTATCTGCCTCTGTAATCACCCAGAGTTTCACATCTCTGGCTGTCCTGTAAGCCGATAGTATTCTAACGCGTTTTATTGATTTGATGCGGCGGATGAATTTTGAATGAACGCGAAAATAGCTAAAGTAAAAGCATTAACCCGAAAATGAAAAGTGAACGGTTGTGTTTGTAATTTGTCCACATAATCTTCTGCTCCTATATTTTATAGTAAGCGTTGAGCCGGAAACCGCGCGAATTTGTTTTATTCGTCAACAGTTTCCGGCTTTTTGTTCAAACGAGCCGAACTTCATTTTCACAATTCTGTTTTACGGCACGAAAGCGTTTGGAACGGGTATATCGGCTGCCGCGCCGAACTGGACGCCCGTAAAGCCGCTGGTTGATTGCTGTAAATACCACGTACCGTTTGACTGACGAAAGAAGGAAATGTCGGTTTTTCCGTCGCCGTCATAATCGGCTGGTGTCGGAATGTCAGTTCCCAAGCCAAAAGCTATTCCGGTAAAGCCCAGCGTACTTCTTTGCAGATACCAGACTCCGTTCGAGGGACGAAACACTGCCACGTCCGCCTTGCCGTCTCCGTCGTAGTCAGCGGGAACGGGTTTGTCTTCGATTGTGCCGAACGCAATGCCCGTAAATCCGAGTTGACTTCTTTGTAGATACCAGATGCCGTTCGACGGGCGAAAAACGGCGACATCCGCTTTGCCGTCGCCGTCGTAATCCGCTGCGACCGGAATGTCGCCGCTCGTGCCGAAAGCGACTGCGCTGTTCTGATTATTCGTCAAGTTATACAGATACCAAACGCCGTTTGACGGACGAAACACGGCGAGTTCGGCTTTGCCGTCGCCGTCGAAATCCGCCGGAACGGGAATATCGGTTGCCGCGCCGAAAGCAATGCCGGTAGAGCCTTGCGAGCTTCTTTGCAAATACCAGATTCCGTCTCGATAAACGGCGACATCGGTTTTGCCGTCGCCGTCGTAATCTGCCGGCACGAGTTTGTCGCTTGGAATACCGAACTGAAGTCCGGTAAAACCGCTTGTTGGCTGCTGCAAGTACCACGTTCCGTTTGATGGGCGAAAGACGGAAATATCGGCTTTACCATCGCCGTCAAAATCAAATCGCGTCCGGGGCGCAGTTGTAACCGCGTCGCCGAGATAGCGCACCAATCCGACATCAGTTGCTAAACTGTTAGGGGAGGCGAAACGTTTCACGCCACCGACAGCAATAATTTTTCCATCAGTCTGCAGGGCAATCGAAGTAATATAGTTTTGAATACTTCCGATAGGGGTAATAATGACACCGTTTGTCCCGAAAGATGTGTCAATTGTCCCGTTCGAGTTGTAGCGGGAAATGGCGAAATTGCTGTTTCCCTGTCCAGCCGTTAAAATTTTACCGTTTTGCTGTATTGCTAAAGCATAGCCAATGAGTGGAAATTCGGTAATTCTGACGATACCGTTTGCGCCGAAAGTGTTGTCGAGCGTTCCATTTGTGTTATAACGCGCTATGAATGATATCCACGGCGAGCTTCTATAGCTATAGCCGTTAACGATTATTTTGCCGTCCGGCTGCAGAGCCATTCCGCGAACATAAGTAGATTGATTGTCAATATTCGTCTGAACAATTCCGTTCGCGCCGAAACTGTTATCGAGCGTTCCGTTCGGGTTGTATCGCAGAACGACGGAATCTATAGGACTGGCGAAACGGAATCCGGCAACCAGCAGTTTACCGTCAGTCTGCACTAATATTTCTCTGACACGAAGTTCTCTATTTCCGATTGATGTTCGCGTTACCCCGCCTGTTCCAAAAGTGATGTCCAGAGTTCCGTTGGGATTGTAACGGACGACTGCGACTTCATAAAAACTTTGATAAATATAATTTTCACAGGCGACGACAAATTTCCCGTCGGGCTGTAAGACAATTCGTTGTTCCGACAAATATCCGCCGACAGATGTTGTGATAACTCCGTTTGTTCCAAAAGAAGCGTCCAGCGTGCCGTTAGCCGTGTATCGGTAAATAACCAGACTCGCCGTTTCGCTACTTAGAATATATCTATTTCCGGTTACGAGAAATTTGCCGTCCGGTAAAATCACAAAATCCGTAAAGGGTATATCATAGCCAGAAATAGAAGTTACAATTACCAAACCGTTTGTGCCGAATGAATTATCAACCGTCCCGTCGGCGTTATGCCGGACAAGAAATGACACGGGAGAATAAAAACCGTAACCGTCGTTAAAGCCGACCGTGACGATTTTTCCGTCCGGTTGAATTCTGACTCTGGTCGGGTAGTCTAGTCCCTCAGTAATAGGTGTTATAACCTTGCCGCCGCTGCCAAAGGTCGTGTCCAAATCGCCCGGCGCGGCGTAGAAAGTAGTCGAGAGAAAAAAGACAAGCAAGAGTGCCGCGGTCAGTGAACATAATTTTTTATAAGCATTTTTGAACAACATAATAATCTCCTTCTTTATTACGGCAAATATGCCGCCGGTATCGGTTTGTCATTTACATTGCCAAAAGCAATGCCAGTAAAGCCTTGTGTGCTTCTTTGCAAATACCAGGTTCCTTCTCTGAATACAGCAATATCTGCTTTGTTGTCTCCATCATAATCAGCTGGAACTGGTTCGTCTGTTCCTAATCCGAACTGAACGCCAGTAAAGCCTGCCGTTGATTGCAGCAGATACCAGGTTCCGTTTGATGGTCGAAACACAGCTATATCGGTTTTTGCATCTCCGTCATAATCTGCCGAAACTGGTTTATCGGTTGATTCTCCGAAACTCATGCCAGTAAATCCATCTCTGCTTTTTTGGATATACCAAGTTCCGTTTCTGAAAACAGCAACATCGGCTTTAGCATCAGCGTCATAATCGGCAACAACCGGAACATCTCCCGTTTGTCCGAACTGCACAGCAGAGAATTGATTGCTAACTAAATTGTAGATATACCAAACTCCATTCGAAGGTCGAAAGACAGCTATTTCTGAATTACCATCTCCGTCATAATCAGCAGGAACAGGAATGTCGGTTGCCGCGCCGAAAGGGACGCCGGTAAAGCCTTGCAAGCTTCGTTGCAGATACCAGATTCCGTCTCGATAAACGGCGACATCGGTTTTGCCGTCGCCGTCGTAATCTGCCGGCACAATTTTATCGCCCGCCTGACCGAATTGAATGCCTGTGAAACCGGCTTGCGATTGCTGCAAATACCACACGCCGTTTGACGGACGGAAAACTGAAACGTCAGCTTTTCCGTCGCCGTCAAAATCAAAGAGTTTTCGATTTGTAACGGGGGAATCTCCAATGTATCGGGCTATCGCAAAATAATACTCATCAAAGTCAAAACCCCAACCACCGGCGGCAACAATTTTGCCGTCGGGCTGAATGGCAAGACCAAAAGCCGCGCCGTAATAGTCATCGCGTCTGCCAAAATCAGTGGTTACTTTGCCGCCAGTGCCGAATGAAGTGTCGAGCGAACCATTTGGATTGTATCTAACAAGGGCGAAGTTATCGCCGCTGCTGCCACCAGCGATAATTTTTCCGTTTGATTGAATCGCGAGGGAATAAGCGCTAGCCTTTTCTCCGAAAGACGTAATGACAATGCCGTTCCCGCCAAATGAAGTGTCAAGCGAACCGTTCGAGTTATATCGAGCAACTGCAAAACTACTATTAGCCTGGCTGACGGCAACAATCTTGCCGTCAGATTGAAGGGTAACTTCTTTGTAGTTGTCGGCTTCACTAGTAATCACAATGCCGTCGCTATCGAATGAAGAGTCGAGCGAGCCGTCCGCATGAAACCTGACTAAAGCGGAATTACCGATCCTGCCAGCGGCTATGATTTTGCCGTCCGTTTGGATAACCACCGCGCTTGCTGCGGAATTAACTCCTAAAACAAGACGACCGTCATTGTCGAACGAAGAGTCAAGCGAGCCGCTTGAATTAAGCCGGGCAAGAGCTAAACGAGTGCCTGCCGAACTGACTGTCAAGCCGGCGAGAACAATTTTACTGTCCGGTTGAACTGCAACATCATGAGCCCAGTCAGTATTGTTGCCGAAATCAATAACCGCTTTACCGTCCCCGTCAAACGAAGTGTCTAACGCGCCCGTAACCGTGTATCGAACGACGGTAAAATCACAACCACCCGAAGCGCCGCACGCGGCTCCAGCGACCACAATGCGCCCGTCCGTTTGAATGGCTAGGCTGCTGGCGTTCGTTTGGTGTGCAACAGAGGTTGTAACTCCGCCGCCGGTGCCGAACGAAGCGTCAAGTGAGCCGTCAGCGTTGTATCGGGCAACAGCGATTTGTGGACCCGGTGCAAGCAGCGATGCAACACCGGCGACAACAATTTTTCCGTCAGCTTGAACGGCAACATCCTCACCGCCACTAAACTGACTAAAAAAAGTCGTAACCTTACCGCCGCTGCCAAAGGTCGTGTCCAAATCGCCCGGCGCGACCGATTGAGCTTGAACGAGCGGGAATGCCGCGCTGAAAAATAAAATCATTAGTCCGAAAATGAAAAGTGAATGATTGAGTTTATACTTGGTTTGCATAATTTTCTCCTGCTAACTCTTGGGTTAAATGTTGAGCCGAAAACGGCGTCAGTAGTTTTCCCGTCGAACGTCCGACTACAACATTCGTTGGGCGAGTCCGTCGAACTGCTGACGAACCCGCATCGTGGTTCATTGTCCCCTGGTAAACCGCGTCCCGAGTCCCATGGTAAACCGCGTCCCGACAGAGTTGGCGCAGCTCGTAGAGGTAAGATTACCGTTGACGTCGAAAAGCTGGGTTTGAGAATCCGTTGTAAACTCGTCGCCGCGCGCGGACAGCTGCAAAGTTCCTCCGGACTCCTGTCTTCCAATGAACGCACCGGTCGCGAGGTTATAGCGGAGGTGAACGAATTTAAACGAGTAATCGCCCCAGCCTTGTTCTCGCTGCCATAGTCCATGACTGGGACTGCGTGTGACGGTGATCGTGGAATTTTGAAACCACGCTGACAGCGTTCCGCCTTTGTGAAAAGTGAGTAAGGCTTCGGCAGCGGCTGTCGGAATAGGAACGCCTGTAACGCAATTGCGCGGTGTGAGTGTCACTCGCCACACGCCTTCGAGGCTGTGTTCCTGTCCTTCGCCGTCTTGAGCGGACACAAACTGTGTGCCGCCAAACAGTATCAACAATCCTAAAAATGTTCCGACAATTATCTGCATAAATCTATTTTTCATCTTTTTTTCCTCATTTATTTAGTGTTAATTTCAGCCCGCTTTTTTCAACGGACATGGAGCGTCAAATCTTTTATCGCAAAAGTCTTTCGTTTTCTGCGGTTCTATACTAAAATGTCTCTGACTTTGCATCCTTGAGACAGGTCCAGTGTTTTCCTGATTTTCCGCTCCGCAACCAATTTAATCGGAGAGGTGCGGAAGTGTCTTTGGATTTAGATTTAATTTATTCTGACTTTAACTTTACGATGGTTAAACCCTGCCATTACAAGATTTACGAGTTTGAAAAATTTCGGCTCGATACCGTTCATCTGATGCTTTACTGCGGCTCGGAAGAGATTCCGCTTGCGCCGAAAGCGGTTGAAACACTTCTTGTATTGGTCGAAAGACGCGGCGAGATCTTGAGTAAAGACGAGCTGATGGAAACCATCTGGACGGATTCGATAGTCGAAGAATCGAATCTCGCAAAATACCTTCACGTCCTGCGAAACACTCTCGGGAACAGCCAAAACGGTAAGCCTTTTATCGAAACTTTTCGGCGCAGAGGATACAGGTTTAACGGCGACGTCCGGCTGGTGCCGGCCAGAAATGGGGAAAACGGAACTGCAGATTCTCTTTCGGTTATAAAACCTGCCGAATCGCTGCATTTAGCCGCCGATGTGTCCCGTTCTTTTCCCGACCGTCCAGAGATCGCAAGCCCGCCACTCCAAAATGGTCGAATGGAAATTCCGTCCGGCTCGCAACGATGGAGTTGGTCTCCAGAGGGATCGTGGTTCGGTGGCGCGGGTGTGATAGCTGCGGTCGCTGTTCTTGCATTTACCTACTCGTATTTCATGGGCCATCGTCAGATCGATTCGATCGCCGTGATGCCTTTTGTCAACGAAAGCGGAGATGCCGAACTCGAATATCTTTCCGATGGAATGACAGAAACGCTCATCGAGAGCCTGTCGAAAATACCAAGCCTTGGGGTGCAGGCCAGATCCTCGATATTTCGTTACAAAGGAAAGGACACTGATGCACGGACGGTCGCGTCGGAGTTGGGTGTTCAGGCAGTTCTATATGGGCGGGTAGCCCAACGCGGGGATGATCTTAGGTTTAGCGCAGAGCTGGTCGACGGTAAAACAGGAAATCGTTTGTGGGCACAAACATACAATAGAAGAACGTCTAACCTGATCGCCCTCCAGGGAGATGTCACCCGCGACCTGGTTAGCAAACTTAGCATTAAACTATCGGGCTCCACTGAGCAGAAATTGGTTAAAAACTATACGGAAAACGCCGAAGCATATCGGCTTTTTATAAAGGGACGATTCTCAATTCGCAAGCTGACCCAGCCGGAGATAGAAGCTGGCATATCGTATATGGAGCGGGCGATAGATATAGATTCGTCATATGCGCTCGCTTACGCCGGGATCTCGGAGGGGTACCGCGCCCTCGCAATAGCAGGTGAAATGCCTCCCGGAGAAGTCCTGCCAAAGGCAAAGGCAGCGGCTCAAAAGGCCGTCGTGATCGACGATATGCTCGCTGAAGGCCACAGCGCTTTGGGCTTTACTATTTTCTTCCAAGAATGGAACTGGCCCGAGGCTGAAAAACATCTTTTGCGCGCACTGGAGCTCGATCCGAACAATTCCACGGCCCACTTTTCCTACGGCCATTTCCTTGGCAATATGGGCCGCCGCGAGGAAGCACTTGCGGAATTTGATCGCGCCAGAGAACTTGAACCGTACGATCCCTACATCAATGCGTTCGGGGCAACCTTGCGTCTAAATACCGGGCAGCCGGAGGAGGCAGTGAATAGAATAAGGGCCACCATCGACCTTGATCCGAATTTTTACTTTTCGCATATGATCGCGGGCGGCATCTATAGGGTTGGGAAAATGAATGATGAATCGCTCGCCGAATTCCGATTGGCAAAATCACTTTCACCCGATCAAACCTGGTCGGACGTCGGGCTGATTGGCACGCTAATACAGATAGGAAAGGCCGACGAAGCGCGTGCGATTCTTAAGCAAATGCTCGACCGTTCAAAAACGCGATTCGTTCCGCCTTTTAACATCGCGCTCGTTTACGCCCAACTGGGCGAGCCGGATAAGGCGTTAGAATGGCTTGAAAGAAGTTATCAACAGCGTGACCCAAGAATGACTTTCCTGAAGGTGGAACCGAGATTAAAGAACCTTCGCGATGATCCGCGCTTTCAGGATCTTATGCAACGCGTTGGGTTCTAGCTGAAGTCATTTGTACATCGCCCGGGTTTCTAATTATGTGACCTTCTTGAAAGTTACGGAGGAACGTACTATGAGAATTTCCCTATGTTTCCCGATGACCACCTTTTTGATCGTTCTTGCCTGCTTTGGGTCTCTTTTTTCCCAATCTGCAGGGGGCAATATTTCCGGTATCCTGGCAGATCAGAACAATGCCGTCATTTCCGGTGCGACAGTTACCGCTAAGAATACCGCAACCGGGTTTACCAGATCATCGATCACGAATTCGGAAGGGCGTTACAGTTTTTCGGACGTACCCATTGGGGCCTATGAATTAACAATCGACGCACCGAACTTCGCCAAGTACGTTCGAACGGGCGTCAATCTGCTGGTAAATCAAAATGCCATCGTCAGCCCGACCCTGACGCCAGGAAGCGTGAACGAAACCGTCACCGTCAACTCGGACGCCTCGCTACTGAACACAACCACGTCGGAAGTTGCAACTCGGTTCGACGAGCGGCGATTGTCGGAGCTGCCCATCGCGCCTAACCGAAACGTCTTGAACATCCTGCTGTCTGTCCCGGGCGTCGCGCAGCTCGGTGGCGGTCAGTCGAGTTATGCAACCGGGATCAGTTTTTCTGCGAATGGCGGACGGATCCGTTCGAACAACTTCATGATCGACGGCCAGGATGTGAACGACACGGTTTTCACAGGCACTGGTTTCGCGCTTAATAATCCAGATGCGATCCAGGAGGTTCGAATTGTTACTAATCAATTCAAGGCCGAATACGGACGCAATTCCGGTTCGGTGGTGAATTTTGTGGGCAAATCCGGAACAAACGATTACCACGGTACGCTGTTCTGGTTTCACAATAACGAATATTTGAATGCGTGCAGCAACCTGGATAAGGTTGCAAGCTTTGCTCCGACAGGCTTCTGTAACGGTAATGCCGTGATGGACGAACGAAAGCGGGCACCGAAGCGGCGTGAGAATCAGTTCGGTCTAACGTTCGGCGGTCCGTTCACGTTTCCCTGGTTCGGGGACGGCGACGACCCCAAGATTTGGAAAGGTACCGACAAAACATTTATTTTTGGTGATTATCAGCGATGGTCGGATAGGTCGCAGCGTTCAGGCACTACACTGATCGGAGCACCAACGGCGAATGGACGGGCAGTGCTCCAATCAATAGCTGCCGATCGCCCGCAGGTCCAGGCGCTTCTGGATTTTGTCCCCGCAGGGATCCCAAATGGCAGATCTGCGACTTTTACGATTCCGGGACAGCCGCAGCGATCTGTCGAGCTCGGCAATCTTACCGGATCATCGCCGTTCGTATTTGATGACCGACAAGGCTCGGTGCGGGTCAATCACCGTTTTAACGACAAGAATCTCATTTACGGCCGTTACCGGTTCGATTCGCAGCGAACCACTGGAGCCGGTCAGGTAACCCCACCGGGTCACACAACGGTTAACTCGACCAGGTCAGCAGCCGCAACGATAGTCTTTAACAGCATCTTTACGAGTAAGTTGTCTAATGAGGCGCGTATCGCATGGTCTCGGTTCAGTTCGATGAACGATGCGGAGAGCCCATCGTCAAAGACGATTCCATCGATTGCTATCCCAGGGCTGCAGATTTTGAATATCAACGTGAACCGCACAGCTATAGGCTTACCTTCCTTTCTACCCGGCGCTAGAAGAATTCAGGCCTATCAGATCTCTGACGCAACCTCATATTTCATCGGTAACCACAATATGAAGTTTGGCATTGAGTTGCGTCGGACCGATGCCAGGATCTCGGCATTTCAAAATTCAAGAGGACGACTGCAATATAATTCGCCCCCTTCAGGCGACATATCGAATTTTGTCAACGATATTGCATCAGAGGCGAGCATTAACTTTCCGCTCGCCGGAGGCAGTGCGACAAGCTTTTATCGATGGCATGAGCTTTATGCTTTCGCACAGGACGAGTGGAGGATCCGAAACGACTTTACTCTGACTTACGGAATTCGCTACGAGTATCCGGGCGACTCTTTCGGCTATTTAAGAGAAGTGAATGAACGGATCCTGGTGGCCAATGGTAACAATCCGGCATTCCGATCAACCCCGACGCCGAAAGCGGATACTAACAATTTCATGCCGCGGATCGGATTCAACTGGAACCCTCGGACGAGCGGGAGAGGGCTTCTCGGCTTAGTTACAGGCGGCGACAAGCTCGTGGTCCGCGGCGGTTATTCGCGAACATACGATGCGAATTTCGTTAATATAGACGCGAATATGTTTTCCTCGTTTCCGTTCGCATGGACCGAGAACGTATCACTAATCGGAGCCTTCGCGGCTATACGGAACGCAACCGCCCCAAATATAACTCAGCCGAACCGTGTGTCGAGGATCATCGTTTCGGAAGATCTTCGCGCTCCGGCTGCCGACCAAATTTCTTTTGAGATTCAACGTGAGGTTGCCAAAGATGTGTTGATGCAGGTTGGGTACATCAGGACGCGCGGTACCGGACTTCTGCAGATCGTTGATGGAAATCCATGTCGGCCAAGTTTTAACTGCCGCGGGGTCTTTGGAAACCGTGTCGACCTGAATCGGGAAGTGATCCAGTTATATACGAATGCGGCAAGCTCAACCTATGACGCTCTGCAGGCAAGCTTGACCAAACGCCTGAGCAATAATTTCAGCGCGGGATTACATTACACGTGGAGCACCTTTATCGATGATGCCTCCGACATTTTCAGCCCTTCTGTATCAGAGAATTCTGTCGCACAGGATCCTTTCAATCGTCGTGCCGATCGTGCCCGCTCGAGCTACGACCGACCACATCGGCTGACGGGTAATTTTGTCTACGAGTTTCCTTTCTATAGTCGGCAAAACGGGGTCAGCGGCCGTCTCCTCGGTGGCTGGCAGGTCAATTCATTCTTCACATTTCAGAGCGGTGCACCGTTCTCGGTTTCACTGGGTTCAGACCCTGCATGCGCCCTTTGCGGAGTTGCCGCTTCCGTCCGCCCAAATTTGAACACGAACCTGAATC
>JAIVJJ010000097.1:0-3191 GCA_020200095.1 Acidobacteriota bacterium
TATTAATATTGGTCATATTTACCGGCAATTGTCAAAATTACCTTAAACTTTATTAGATTCAATTGACTCTGGGGAAAATTTTGTGTAATATTAAATCGAACAAACCGCTCACGATTGATTTGGATTTTTGCAGAAACGAACTTTTTGTTAAAGACCACAAAGGAGAAGGGTTTGAGTTAACGAACAAGGGAAGGAATAACAAGGGGTGAGGTGAGTCGCTGTTGTCTTCATTTTGAGACGACAGCGATTCGGTTTTTAAAGTTATTTTAACACAATCATTAGTAGTGTAATTTCTTTCCAAAGGCATATAACTTCGGTTACAATCGTTACAAATCAAACAGAACAAAACGGGAAAAACAAATGAATAAAAAAATCGTGATTGGCGCAGACCACGCCGGATTTGAAGATAAAGAAAAAATCAAGCGGCAGCTCGATGAATTAGGTGTCGAATATGAAGATGTCGGCACGAATTCAGCCGAATCGGTTGATTATCCGATTTATGCAGGAAAGGTTGCGGAAAAAGTTTCCAAAGGCGAATTTGAGCAAGGAATTTTGGTGTGCGGTTCAGGCAACGGAATGCAGATTGCCGCCAATAAATTTCGCGGAGTTCGCGCCGCGCTCGCTTGGAGCGAAGAAACCGCGAGGCTTGCCCGCCAGCATAACGACGCGAATGTTTTGAGCGTTCCGGCGCGGATGGTTTCGCCCGAAGAAGTTTCAAAAATTATCAAATCATGGCTGGATACCGAGTTTGAAGGCGGCAGGCACAAAAGGCGGGTTGAAGAGATAAGCGAGCTTGAGAAATAGAACCACTAAAGTTTCAAAGCTAAAAAATTTAAAAAGAAAAAACCGTAGATTATAAATGGATTTTCCATTCGCAACCTACGGTTTCAAACGCAAAAGTTTTTAGTAAAGAATTCGCATCGGCAGACTCTGGGTAGCTAAAGTTTTTACGCCTCCCGTAATTGCTTCAAAAACTATTTGTTGAATACTTTTCTTTGATTTATCAACCTCTACAATATCGTAAGGCTCAAGCATTACATCTTTTTGTTCGCCTTTTTTAACACGGTCGTAATTGACGGCTATAATTTCCCTGTCTTTAGAATTGGCTTTCAGCCGATAAATTTTTATTTCCTTTGTTTTAGCTTCACGCTTAACCCCGCCCACCATTGCTATGGCTTGCGTAAGAGACAACCCGCCTTCAGTCAAACGCATGTTTGCCGGCTGAATAACTTCGCCCGTGACATAAACTGGTGCGGCTTTTTGCACAACAATAACATCGCCCGGATAGATTACAGGATTGGACGCCTCAAGACCTTGTTTAACACTGCTTAAACTGTATGTACGTGATGGGACATCTAAATTATTACTGCTGTCGGCTGTCAAAGAGGTATCTTCGTTTCCTTCGGAACACATCAATGGTTGAGTATGAAAAACTTGTATCATTCCGCCGGCATCTTCGGTTATGCCGCCGGCAAAGGAAAGAAGTTCAAGCAAAGTTGCTTTGCGGCGTAAATCAACTTGCCCCGGTGTTTTTACCTCGCCATAGATTGATGCGGGTGGGCGGCTTTTACGCTGGGTTACGCGCACGCTAACTTGCGGATTTTTCAAAAATTTCGATAAAAGTTTTGTCACATCGGCACGCAGTTCTTTTTCCGTGCGGCATTTGGCATAAACCGATTTATCAAAAAACGGAACTTGAAATTTGCCGTCTTCGTCAATCGTGGCGACAAAATCAAATTCCGGCTCGCCTAAAACTTTTCCGGTTATTTCATCGCCGGGTCCGACCAGATAACCGCGTTCGGCTTCAGGTGTGACAAGAACATCTTGCCCGAAAGCAACCTGAAAAAGACAAATTGCCAGCGCAAAGAACAAAAAAACTTTGAATTTCATACCAAAAACCTCTTATGTTATAATTTCTTTTCCTGTTAAAGAAGATAACTTACTTCCGCTTTTGATTCAACTTTTTATCACGTCGGTTGTCTGCTATCGGGATTTTGGATTTTAGATTTTAGATTTTGGATTGGTTGTAAGTAATTGTATTCGCTTCAATCTCTCGATTATCAACTATTGACATACTTGAAAACGCCGCGAAACATCAGCTAAAATTCTTGCAGCCGCTCATTAATTTAACAATAACTATTAATTATTAACGGTCAAAATCCAAAATCTAAAACCCAAAATCGTTATGACAAACCTGCCCGCAAATAACAAAATAGATGAGCGTCTTTGGTTTTTGCGTCGTCCGTTTCAGCTTTTGTCGGATGTGGTCGTTTTGTGCGGCGCGTTTTATCTGGCGTATCTTTTCCGGTTTGATTTTGAAATCCCGGAATATTATCTGGACAATGCTCTTAATCAACTTCCCTTTGTTGTTTTAGTCCAATTCGCTTCGCTTTTTCTCGTCGGCGCATACTCGATTATCTGGCGCTACGTCAGCCTCGAAGACATTAAAGCATTCATAAAAGGCGCAATAATATCTGGAATAATTTTGGTTTTAGTAAGAGTACTTCTTTCTTACGAACAATTTACTCGCTGGCAAGTCCCGCTTTCGATTATTTTAATGGACACATTTTTTGCTTTTGCTGGGCTTCTGGCACTACGCGTTCTACGTAGATTTTTTTATGAATTCAGCGAAAAACGTAAATTTCAACTTGGAAGGCGGCGGAAAACCAGCAAATCCACGCTTATAGTTGGAGCCGGGAGACTAGGCGCGGCGACAATCAAAGAAGTCGTCGGACGCGCCGACACGGAACTCGACATTAAAGGTTTTATTGACGACGACAGACGTAAAAAAGGCGGAAGCGTCGGCGGTGTAAAGGTTTTGGGAACAACCGACGACTTAGCTCGTCTGGCTGACGAATTGAATGTTGACCAGGTTGTGTTGGCAATCGAGCAATCGAACACCAAAGAAATCAGGCGCGTTTTGGACATTTGCCGAGCAATTCCGGTAAAAGCCCAAATTGTGCCGAGCCTAAACGAAATCGCTCATGGGCGAGTCTCAATAAACCGAATTCGTGACGTGCAAATCGAAGACCTTTTAGGACGCGAACCAGTCGAACTCGACGACCAAAACCTACACGAGTTTTTAACCGCAAAAACCATAATGGTAACAGGCGCGGGCGGTTCAATCGGTTCGGAACTTGTCAGACAAATTACTAACTTCAGCCCGAAGGTTTTGTTATTGGTCGAAAGAA
>JAIVJJ010000097.1:3337-9896 GCA_020200095.1 Acidobacteriota bacterium
TGATATGGGCGAGCCGGTAAAAATTCTCGATTTGGCGGAAGATATGATTCGACTTTCCGGCTTAGAGCCTTACGAAGACATTGATATTGTTTTTACGGGCATTAAAAAGGGCGAGAAACTTTTTGAAGAACTTGAAATTACTGGCGAAAATCTCCTAAAAACAAAACATCCGAAAATTTTTATCGGTAAAATCGCTTCGTATTCGAGTGATGAAGTCGCTAATATTTTGAGCAATTTCCGCGAGGCTTTGGAAGAAAATGACGAAGCAAAAATTCGTCGTCTGATTAACCATTTCTTGCCCGAAGCAAATGTTTCAGAGAGCAAAAAGGAATCGTTTGTAGCTACGGCTTCCAAAACGGAAAATTTAATTAACACTCAGCATTCAGCGCTCGAAACTTGAAAGTAAGAATCTTAAAATAAATTTATGGCAATTTTAGTTACCGGCGGCGCGGGTTATATCGGCAGCGTCGTTGTTGAAGATTTAATCGAACAAGGCGAAAAGCCGGTTGTTTTGGATAATCTCGTTTACGGACACCGAAAAGCGATTGACGAATCGGTTGCTTTTTATGAAGGCGATATCGGTGACAAAGATTTGGTTTCGCGTATTGTGCGCGAGCACGATGTTGAATCATGTATGCACTTTTCGGCGTTTGCTTTTGTCGGCGAATCGGTCGAAAAACCGCAGATTTATTATGGAAACAACTTTGTCCAGACGCTTCACCTGCTCGATGTTTTAATCGAAAACAACATAAAAAAAATCATTTTTTCTTCAACCTGCGCCACTTACGGCGAGCCGCAATACGTCCCGATTGACGAAAAACATCCACAATTCCCGACGAGTCCTTACGGCTGGTCAAAATTTATGGTCGAACGCGCTCTGATTGATTACAACGCAGCTTATGGTCTGAAATACGTTGCGCCCAGATATTTCAACGCCTGCGGCGCGACCGAAAAAAATGGCGAGCATCACGAACCGGAGACACATTTAATTCCGCTCATTCTGCAGGTGGCGCAAGGAAAACGCGACTCTATTTCAATTTTCGGCGACGATTATTCAACGCCGGACGGCACGGCAATCCGCGATTACATCCACGTTTCAGATTTAAGTCAGGCGCATATTCTGGCGCTTGAATATCTGCGAAAAGGTGGCGATTCTCAATTCGTAAATCTCGGTATTGGCGGAGGCTATTCGGTGGCAGAAGTTATTGAAGTGGCGCGAAAAGTTACGGGCAAAAACATCGAAGCGAAAATTGCGCCGCGTCGCCCGGGCGACCCTTCGCATCTTGTCGCCGATGCGAAAAAAGCGCGCGAGGTTTTGGGCTGGAATCCGCAATTTCCCGAAATTGAAGCAATCATCGAAAGTGCATGGGCGTGGCATCAATCGCACCCGAACGGATATGATTTGTAAAGATGAAATTATTTCCGTGTAATTGAAAGTTCGCTTTATTAAAAGAACGTGTAGTGCAATTAATGGTTAAAAAACAAATTCTGCTCACTCTCGGGCTAATGCTAATTTGGCTTAGCCCTCTAGCAGTTGAAGCTCAGATAAAGAAGGTAGCCGAGAGAGATAAGGCACAAATAATCAAAACAATTCTCAAAAATTACAATTTCATAAAGGATTCAGCAGTAACGAAAGACAATACGGCAAAAACTATTTATCTTTTTGTAGGAAACATCCCTTCCAAACAAATCCCTCAAATTAAAGGCATTGATTTTGTGTTTATTACACAAAAAGAAATTGACAAATTAGATAAAACAGTTCCCGATTATTATCAATTTGGAGAGTTTCGAGTTAAGAAAAAATCAGTGCGAACATATTTCGCTAGGTTATATTTACATCCGGTAAACGGAGATGGAACAGTAACAAGGTATGAATGTCGAAAAATAGCCGGCAAATGGAAGATTAGACAACTTAGCGAAATGGAATTTGCCGATAATCCTCTTAAAAACGCTCCTCTTTGAGACACTAAAATGTTAGAAGCAAAATAGCTTGTGATAACCATACAAAAATCTTCATAAATTTCAAAAAATTCTAAAAAAGTTTGCCAAAAAGTGATTTTCCGTTTAGTCTTATAAAAAATGAATGAATAGCCATTCAGCATCTTCAGGAGAAATATATGTCTCATTCTTTACGCTCAACCGGTCAGGCTCGCGCCGTTGTCGCGGATAAACGCGAGGCGATTCTAAAAGCGGCAGTAAAAGTTTTTGCCCGAAAAGGTTTCTTTAACTCGAAAGTTGCAGACGTTGCGGGCGAAGCTGGAACGAAGAATTGCCGAACTGCATCTCGAAAAACTCGGCGCCGACCGTGATTTGGCGATTGTTTTTCAAGTTGAACTGCGCGGCTCGACGAAATTTATGGAAGAATTTTCCGCCGCCGGCTTTGCCGAATACTTGGAAATTATCCATCAAACAATCGAAGACGGACAAAAAACCGGTGTTTTTCGCAGGGATTTGAACGCGACCGTTTGCTCGAAAATTCTTTTCGGGGCGTTGGATGAAATGGTTACGAATTGGATTTTATCGAAAAAGCCGTATCCGTTAGCTCCGATGGCTGATGAAGTTTTGAAGGTGTTTTTCGGCGGAGTCTTAAAATAATGCCAAATTAAAAATTAAAAATTGAAATCTTGAGCTTATAAAAATGCAAAGCCAGACCGAAAATCAAACAAAACAAAATGTTCAGCGAAACTCACTTCGTGCTGACGAGCCGCGCACGCTGACTGAATTGTTTTTAAAGGCGGTTGAAAAACATAATCGGGTTGATGCTTTGAATTATAAAAAAGACGGCGCGTGGCAGGCTATTTCCTCGACGGAAATGCTTTCGCGCATCGAAAACATCGCGCTTGGACTTTATTCTTTAGGCTTGCGGAAAGGCGACAGAATCGCGTTGCTCGCCGCAAATTCTCCCGAATGGACTTTGGGTGATGCAGGCTGTCAATTCGCGGGCGTAATTGACGTTCCGATTTACACGACGCTGGCGCCGAATTCCGTCGAATACATTATTAAAGATTCGGGCGCGAGAATATTTTTTCTGCAAGACAAAGAAACTTTTGAACGCATCAAAGAAGTTTTGCCTAACTGCTCAACAATAGAAAAACTCATCTTTTTTGATTTCACTGACGTAGAAACTAAAAACGCAATTTCGCTGGAAAAATTAGAAAAGGCAGGCGAAGAACTCAAAGCGGAAAAACCTTTTTTGATTGGTGAATTAATAAAAGCAATCGAGCCGAACGATGTTGCCACGCTGATTTATACTTCCGGCACAACGGGTGAGCCGAAAGGCGTAATGCTGTCGCACGCTAATTTAATCGCAAATGCTACGAATACGGCAGTTGAATTTACTTTTACGCCGAAAGACAAACCACTTTCGGTTCTGCCTTTGTCGCACGTTTTCGAGCGGTCGGCAATGTATGTTTACATTTTGAACGGAACGGGTGTTCATTATGCTGAATCAATCGAAAAAGCGGCGGATAATTTACGCGAAGTCGCGCCGACAATTTTTGTCGGCGTGCCGCGAATTTTTGAAAAAGTTTACGCCAAAGCCAAACTCAAAGCCGCACAGAAAAGCCAACTAAAAGTAAAAATATTTGATTGGGCAATCGAAATCGCCAAAGATTACGCCTACAAAACAGAATTTAAACAACCGATTCCGCATCTGTTAGCTGTCAAACACAGCATCGCTGATCATTTGGTTTTTTCGAAGCTGAGGGCGTTTTTCGGCGGCAAATTGCGTTTTTGCATTACAGGCGGCGCGGCGCTTTCAGATGATATTTATTTGACTTTTAATGGAGCGGGAATTTCGATTATGCAGGGTTACGGCTTGACCGAAACTTCGCCTGTGGTTACGACAAATACGCCGTTTAATAAGCGTTTGGGAACGGTTGGCAAAGCGATTCGTAATGTTGAAATTCGCATTGCCGATGATGGCGAAATCGAAGTTTCCGGTCCGAATGTGATGCTCGGTTATTACAAAAAAGCGGATGCGACAAAACGAGCCTTTACTGAAGATGGTTGGTTTCGGACGGGTGACATCGGGAAAATTGACAAAGGCGGCTTTCTGAAAATTACCGACCGCAAAAAAGAGCTTTTCAAAACTTCAGGCGGAAAATACATCGCGCCTTCGCCAATTGAACAAATGATTAAGGCTTCGAGATTTGTTAGCCAAGTCGTTCTCGTCGGAAATGAGCGAAAATTCCCTGCCGCATTGATTGTTCCGAATTTTGAACAGCTTGAAAACTACGCTCGCATAAAAAATTTAGACATTAAAACGTCTGCCGAATTTTGCGCCCACCCACGCATTGTTAATTTAATCGAAAGACAAGTTGCCGAACTGACGGAAAATCTTTCGCGCTTTGAAAAGGTAAAAAAAATCGCGCTGCTTGAAAATGAATTAACAGTGGAAAGCGGCGAACTCACGCCAACGCTGAAAGTAAAACGGCGCGTCATCGAGGAAAAATACTGCGAGATTATTGAGAAAATTTACACCGACGGTTAAGAAGGGGATGAAATCGGAAAAAGGGATGAGAGATGAAACTTGAGACGTGAAATAAAACAACAATTAATTTGTCCTACTTCTTATTTCAAGTTTCATCCCTTTTAATCGCCTTGCCAACCGTGTTCGCCAATCAAAGGTACAAATGCGCAGGCGCCGAAATCTTCCGTTTGAAAACCTTTTTCCGTGCGCGTAACGCGAATCAGATTTTGCGTTTTTTGGTCTTGTCCGATTGGGATTACAAGCCACCCGCCTATTTTTAGTTGATTTAAGAGCGGTTGGGGCATTGTCGGGCTTCCTGCCGCAACCAAAATCGCGTCAAACGGCGCGTAAATTTCCCAGCCATTTGTTCCGTCAGCGCAGCGCAGCGTAACATTTTGAATGTTTAGTCTTTGCAATCTTTCTCGCGCTTCATTTGCAAGATTCGGAACTCTCTCGATTGCGTAAACTTTTCCGGCTAACTGCGACAAAATCACGGTTTGGTAACCTGAACCCGCGCCGATTTCCAAAACTTTCGACTGCGGCGTTAATTCCAGAAGTTCGGTCATTCGAGCGACGATAAAAGGCTGTGAGATGGTTTGGTTTGAAGCAATCGGAAGCGCGTTGTCTTTGTAGGCTTGCGCTTTCAAGGCTTCGGGAACAAAAAGATGACGCGGCACGCGATTCATCACGTCCAAAATTTTTTCATCTTTAATTTTATAATGCTCGCGCAAACGCTCGATCATTCGCTCGCGCGGAATTTGATATTCGTCCATCTCTTGATTCCAAATTCCAGATTTCAAATTCCAGATTCCAAATCGAAGTAAAAACAATTTGAAATCTGGAATTTGAAATCTGGAATTTATTTTTCCCAACTCTTTAATAATTCAATTGCCCGGTGATTTGTCAAATCACTGCGCATTGGCGTTACCGAAACAAAACCTTCTTCAATCGCTTCAAAATCCGTGCCACCTTCAGCGTGAAATCCGCTTCGTTCTTCGCCAATCCAGTAATATAATTTGCCGCGCGGGTCTGTATGTTCGGAAATAATCGGACGCGCATTTTTGAAACCTTGTTTTGTAACACGAATGCCCTTTATCCCGGTCTTCGGGATATTTATATTTAAAAGCGTTCCTGCTGGCAAACCTTCCTTTAAAGATTTGGCAACCATTTCTTTGGCGATTCGCGCCGATTCGGTAAAATCGTAATTTCTGCCCGCTACTAAACTAAATGCCAAACCCGGAACGCCTAAAATTGTTGACTCCAACGCGCCAGCTACCGTTCCCGAATATGTCGCGTCATCGCCTAAATTCTCGCCGTGATTGATTCCCGAAGCGCACAAATCGGGACATTGTTCCGGTGGTAAAATTCGATTCAAAGCAAACGTAACGCAATCGGTCGGTGTTCCGTCAACTGTCCAATGGCGTTCGTCAATCTGCCGAATGCGAAGCGGTCTTGACAAAGTTAAACTGTGCGAAGCGCCGCTCATTTCCGATTCGGGCGCAACGACGAAAACATCGCCGATTTCGCGCAAAGCATTTTCCAATGCGATTATGCCCTGCGAATGAATGCCGTCATCATTGGTTATTAATATCCGAAATTTTTCCGAACTCATACAATAAGAAAAGATGCGTGAAATGCGAGTTTAATAAAAAACACTGTCGCATCACGCATCTTTCGGTTACAAAATTAAAAAACTATCTATTTTGGTTTTGATTCTGATTCTGGTTTTGATTTTGATTCTGATTCATTGGGCGCGTCGAGCGGAAACGCTTGCGGTTGCGCTTGCGTGCGTTTGCCGATTTCAGCTTCGCCTTTTGTCCGGGCGGAACGAAATGCGCGTGTTTTTTCAAATCTTTAATAATTTCTTCGGTAATCACTTTGCGCTTAAAACGGCGCAGCGCGCTTTCTATAGATTCGTTTTGATTAACTGCTACAAAAGCCATTCTGGTTTATCACACTCCCACTTGCTCGGATTGTCAGCGACAGAGCAAACTAAGATTAAACACTTTTTAATCCGCGTTGGCAAGTTTCTATAAGTTGTAAAATATACCAGACGAAAATAGAATAATTTTATATAAACAATTCAAT
>JAIVJJ010000226.1 GCA_020200095.1 Acidobacteriota bacterium
GACCGCCGTATGTCCAATGCACCGAAAGCGGGCGCGTGCCATAACCGTCTCCAATATCAAAATGAACGCGGTCAAACCATTTACGCCGACCTTCGGGAAAATCAGGGTAAAGTTTCAAAATTTCGGCGAACGATTGAAGCTGGCGCGAATGAAGCGGTTGTTTATATTCGGGCATTAAAACAACTTCGCTTCGTTTATCTACGCGAATTTCCTCAGCGAATTCGGCAAAGGTTTCGGCATTGGTTAGATTAATAACCGTATTCGGCTTGCATCCGTGGCGGTCGCCGCCCGTGACAATCGGATAGCCGAGGGCTTCCGCCATTTCCAGCACAGCTTTATTTTCCGACCATGACCGGAAGCCGTTAATTTCCAGCGCGTGAATGCAACGTCCATATTCTTTCAAAAATTTTTTGAGTAGACTGTTGTGTTTTTCCTTGCCGACTCTTTCGATGTCCCACAGCGGATGATTTAAAACTACGAGGACTTCCGGCAAAGCATTAAGCATCGCAAACATTTCGTGAAGATTTTCGCGGCTGTGGTTCGCTTCGTCGAAAGTGTAATCGAGCAGTGTTTCAGTTAGTTCAACGGCGCGGTCTTTCGGCAAATTATGCACGCCGATGTGGAAAAATCCGTATGAAAAGGGAACCGTCCATTCAAGTGAAATCGGCGCTTTTTCGTTTTCGACCTGCTCATTGACCTGCAAGTTGGCTTCGATACTATCGTGGTCGGTTATTGACGTGATGGCATTGAGTCCTGCCTTATTAATTTGGTCTTTTTCAATATTATAAACTTCAGGCGCAGTTAAAGGCGGTAACCAAAAACCGGTTGAAAAATCAATGTCTTTGCCTTCGCGCTTGGTGTAGCTTTCACGTTCTTTATTCCAAAAGTAAGAAATAACCGGCAATTTGGCGGCGTAATGCGGCACAAAATCAAGCATTTCTTTGGAGTGTTCGGTATGACAGTGGAGAGAAACACCCGTCTTGGCTTCTTTACTCAAGTCCTTTGCCTTGTGCAAGATATGCAATCGTGTTTTTTTTAAGTTCATTAAATTC
>JAIVJJ010000227.1 GCA_020200095.1 Acidobacteriota bacterium
ACCTTTTGCCTTTTTTAGCCCTTTGCATCAAAGCGGTTCTGCACCCTTGCGTTAAAATTTTCTTGAATTAAGAATTTGTATGTCAGAAACAATCGGAAAACTTGCCGAATTGGTTAGCGGCAAACTCATCGGCGACGACAAAGTTGAAATTTACCGGGTCGCAAGTCTTGAAGATGCACAAAATGGTGAAATTTCTTTCGTAGAAAAAGTCGAATTTGCCGAGCCAGCCAAACAGACTAATGCTTCATGTTTGATTGTTCCCGAAAATTTTGATACGCAACTTCCCTGTCCATTTATTCAAGTAACAAATCCGAAACTAGCTTTTGCCAAAATTGCTAAAGTGCTTCATCCATATATCAGGCGCATAGGTTGGCACGAAACGGTAATTGTTCCCAAAAGTTCTGATGTTCGGGCAAAGTTTATCGGTGCTTTTGTAACGGTCGGTGAAAATACATACATCGGTGAAGAAACGGAAATCTCTGACGGGGTCAGAATTGGCAATAACGTGAAAATCGGCAAATATTCAATCATTCATTCGAATTGCGTAATTTACGACAATGTTTCAATCGGAAGCGATTGCGAAATTCACGCCGGAACGATCATCGGCGCGGACGGCTTCGGCTTTGTGCGCGAGGAAAACGGATATATAAAATTTCCGCAAATCGGAACTGTCGTAATCGAAGACGATGTGGAAATCGGCTCAAATAGCTGCATTGACCGCGCCGCGCTCGGCGAGACTAGAATTGGTAAAGGCACAAAAATTGATAATCTCGTGCAAATCGCTCACAACGTCCAAATCAGCGAAAGAGTCGTCATCGCTGCTCAAACCGGAATTTCCGGCAGCACCATTATTGAATCGGATTGCGTTATCGGCGGGCAAGTCGGAATGGGCGATCACGCTCGTGTTCAAAGCGGCGCTATCATCGGCTCGCAAGCTGGAATCTTACCCAACAAAATTGTCCGCGCCGGAGTTTGGTGGGGAACGCCTGTTCAACCGCTCGACGAATACAAACGCCAAAACGCACACCTTAAATCTTTATCGCGCTTGAAAG
>JAIVJJ010000098.1:0-4488 GCA_020200095.1 Acidobacteriota bacterium
AATCTATCCCAAGGAAAATGTGCTTCCGGGTCTCTACGACATGAGATCAAGTTTGGAGTGCCGGGCGCAAGCCCAGATTAAATTCTAGTATTGCTGCTCATTTTCATCCAGCATGAGCCAGTGAAAATTGGCTGCACCCACCCCTTGCTACCGAAATTGCACCTGCGAAACTGCCTCCGGCGGTCGCGTGTATTCACAACAGCCTTAATCCCGTCAATTGGAGGAACTTTCTTTTGACTGATACATCTAGATCAATACTGCTGAATTCCGGGATACCATATTTCAGGAATCGAAATATCTGCCCGATGGCTACCTATTAAATCAAATTAATAATTTCTTGGGTTTGGATACTAACTACCTTTTTAGAAATAATTATTAAAGCCTAAAATTACTATGAATTTAAGTAGTAACTATTTCGACATTCTGCACACGGCGCAAACCGCAATCCGCTTTTGACGAAATCTTCTGAAACTCTGTTTGAGAGTTATGGAGTCAAACAATCATTAATGATTAACGCACCGTCCTTTTTCTTATTGAGGCTCGACATGCGGCGGAAATTTACATAAGTCTTAACCACGCATGATTTTTCTACAGCTGCCTGATTTTGATAAAGCGTATAGCGAATCGCCGCAACACCGTTGTAGCTGATTCTTCCAGTAGTAATAAACAAATCAAGAAATAAATTCTGTTTTATCCGGCGGGTGCTTCCGGCAGAGTTTGAAGCAAGTTCAAGCATATAGTTACCGTTGGTTAGCGCAAAATTGACTACGTTTTCAGCTTCAAAAAGCGATACCAGAAGAGGAGTCGGATTTTTATCATCGGTTTTTATAAGGCTGGCTACTACTGTGTCAAATTGCTTAATGATAGCTAAAAGTTCGTTTTTTGTTTCTTCCATTTGGACAAATGCATCTCTGAAAATAGTCGCTTCGTTTTGAAACTTAGCTACTTCAGCCTCAAGCAGAGATATGTTAGCGTCAGCCCTATTAATCTGGTTTTGCGCTTTTTTCCACTCTTTTGCGTCTTTCGGGTCGATAGCTGCAGCATCTCTTGCATCGATAGCAGCGTTTCTTGCAGTTTTTGCATTAATTACCGCATTTTTAGCATTATCAATATCAGCCAACCGTTTATTATAAGCAGCCCTCAAGCCATCTATTTTAGCGGTAAAATTTTCTGCTTTTATTCTCTGCAAATACAAATTTTCGAGTTTAGCGAGTAAAGTGGAACCGGTAGCTGCTAAGCTGAAAGGCATTTCTTTAGGAATATAAAACTGAACGTTTTTACCTGCGCATCTCGTTTTTAATTGATTTACGACCTCAGGTATTAGTTGTTCCTTTGCGACTGGCGATAATTTAAATCCCTTTTCTTTTATATTGGTTTTGAAAAAACCAACTGTATCCAACAAAGCCCCAATTGCACTATTTATCGTCCCTAGACCTGTTGCGATATTGGCTGCTTCGCCAAGAACAGGAGCTACCCGCTCCCCGCCGCTGCCAGTATTGAGGGCTAAAACTTCCGCCTCGACTTGCAAATCATTGGCGAGTCTAAAAGTATTTTTGGGAAGTGCGGCATCAAACCTTCTCTTGATTGAGTCCATAATCTGGACGGTGTTCTGGTAATCAATAATTTGTTTCTTTATGTCATCATTGTAAACCGCAACCTTATTACCATCGGAAAGCGAACTGCAAATATTTTCCGCTATTTTATTACTCGCTTTTGAAATTGCGACATAAGCCATTAACTCAGCTTCGGGACTGGCATCACCTTCAACTGTTGTTGTTCCTTCAAGTGGTTCTGTTTGCGCCAATACCGGATCGCACAAGGATAAAAACAAGCTGAAGATAAAAAGTAAAGCGCCACTTTTAATAAAATTCTGTTTTTTGTTTTTCATGGTTTTTTCCTCATTTTGGATTTCATAAATTATTTGCACTCAGAACATCGTCAATAAACGATTCATGTACATCGGCGCGGGTATAAATTCCGCCGTTACCGCATTCGTTAACTGCATTCCTGACTTTTCTGGAAACAAGCCCCATAACTTTTTTCACACCGCTGGCATCGAGATAAGCCGGACCACCGCTGTCTCCGAGACAAGCATCTACGCCGTTGCCGCCCGCTACAAATTCGACATCGGATTCAAAACCGAAGCTATTTTCAGTCTGATTAAAATTCTCGCCCGGATTACGGCGAAGCAGATGAATCGGAATGTTAATTGTGCGTTTTTTGCCGAAATTCAGAGTGCCTGTCGGATTAGTGTTGCCGAAACCAACTACGGTAACAGAATTGGCGTTTATTGTTTCGAAATGTGTCGCCCTTTGAACGGGCGCAACAATCGATGGGTTTCTTAAAATCAAAACGGCAATATCATGGATTTTAATGGAACTGTTATAGAAAGGGTGAATTACAGGAGGTCGCAGAATTCTGATTATATCTGCGTTTACCATATCGCTGTTATTCAAACTGACGGTGTTAAGCGCAACAACATTCGGAGACTGTCCTTTTTGCGAGTTAAGACAGTGTGCCGCCGTCAATACCGCCTGCGGATGGATTAGAACGCCTGAACAATACCATCTGAAAGCATTGCTGCCCGGGCTTACTTGTCCGACCAGACAGCATTCAGGATGTATTCCTGGCGGAACGGACGCTCCGCCGATAACACTCATTGTGATTGTTTCAGCCATTTCAAGAGCCTTTTTTGTCCGCAACGTGCGCTTTAATGTAGCTTCGGACATATACTGGGCAACTATTTCAGCGAGTTGTTCGTGTTTTTGAGAAAGAATTTTGAAAGCCATCTCAGCGTCAAATTCTTCTGTCTCAAGGTTCTGGCATTTTTGCAGCTTTTAGACATATGTTTTTTTGTTAAATGTATGGAACAAAGAATGCTTCCCAATAAGTCTTTATTTATCAAACTTTTTGGCATTCCAGTGTCCTTACTCGCAGAGCCGTATAAAAAAATGCATTTTTTACTTTCTTTCTATCAAGTGTTATGACAAAAGGGCGCAAAACCTTTCAAGAATTTTTTGAATTCATAAAAAAAATTCAAAAAGAGCAATTTTTCTGTTATATTCCAAGCACTAGAATTTTCTTATTCATTTGTTGAAGACTGAGTTTTTCGGCAAGTTTTAACTCGAATTCAATTTTTGCGAGGTCAAACAGATATAGAGTTTGTTTGTCTCTTGATTTTCTCTCCATGGCTAAAGACAACGCTGTAACTCAGGAAAGTTTTGACCTGCTTCTCACTTGGCTCGACTGCACTGGTCGTGAAACGGCTGGACAAAGATACGAAAAAATTCGCCAACGTTTAATCCGCATCTTTTTGGGGCGCGGCTGTTTTGAGGCAGAGGATCTGGCTGACGAAACAATCAACCGCGTTGCTTTGAAGCTGCCGCAAATTGCTGAAAATTACATTGGCGAGCCCGTACTTTACTTCTACGGCGTGGCGGATAAAATTCACCTCGAATGGCTCAGAAAACAAAAAAAGATAAAACAAGTGCCCTCTCGGGAAACAAAAAGTGCTGGAGAAATCGAGTCTTCGGCGGAAGTGGAATACGAATGCCTTGAAGTCTGTCTGGAAACTCTGCCCGAAGAGTATCGGCGGCTTATCGTCGAATATTACCGGAAGGAAAAAAGCGCCAAAATTGAAAACCGTAAAGCGTTAGCTCTGGAATTAAAAATTAGCGTCAACGCATTGCAAGTCAAAGCCTCTCGGATCCGCAGCAGCTTAAAGGAATGTGTGCGGAATTGTGTCGCTGAACGGAAGCGGTGAAAGGTTTTGCCTCTTTTTGTCATAACATTATGGAACAAGCGGAAAAAGAAATGAACAATTCGCCGGAAGATCAGGATTCAATCAGAAAACACCTACTGGGAAACCTGACCGATAAAGTGAAAATGCGCCGGATAGAAGAAAAAATACTGCTTGATGACCAATTTGTCGAGGATCTGTCTGTGACAGAAGATGAATTGATGGACGAATATCTTGACGACACTTTGACCGCAAGTGAACGCGAGCAATTTCTCCAATTTTTTCTGATCTCGCCGGAGAGAAAGGAAAAACTAAGGCTTATCCGAAATTTACGCGAAATTGCGGCGAAAGCCGAAACTGCGCGATCCGTTGAGAAATTTTCCAAGAAAAAGACGGTTTTCTTTGATTGGCAAGGTTTGTTTTCTCCCGCATCGTTGCGATTTGCGGTGTTTGCTTTGATTGTCGGCGGTCTAGGCTTTGGCGTTTGGCGCATCGCATTTTATCAGTCTGATGTCGAGAAGGGACTGGCTGAGCTTCGTCTCGCGTACCGCGGCGAGCGCCCTGTCGAAGCGCGCACAACGGCAAATTTCGATTACGCGCCTCTACTAAATACACGCGGCGGGATGAAACCCGCGCTTGAGGAAACAGCGCGCAGGCGAGCTGAAAATTTTCTTCTTAATGCCACGGAAAATTCAACCGATGCCAAAGCCCGACAAGCTTTGGGACTCTTGTTTTTGACCGAGAAAAAG
>JAIVJJ010000098.1:4493-12424 GCA_020200095.1 Acidobacteriota bacterium
ATGAAGCATTAATTCAATTTAATCTGGCATTAAAATCAGCACCCGGTGATGCTACGCTTCACAACGATCTCGGCGCCGTGCTACTGGAAAAAGCCAAACAAGCTGAAACGGAAGAAAGATTCGACGAGAGTATGGAAAACAAGGCGCTCAGTCTCCAGGCTATCAACCGGGCGCTCGAAATTGATCCGGTAATGACGGAAGCGCTTTTCAACAAAGCTCTAGTCCTGCAGAAAATGCCGGCTCCGGAGCAGGCGCGAACGGCTTGGAATAAATACCTGGAAAAAGATTCGGCTTCCCCTTGGGCAGACGAAGCGCGAAAAAACTTGGAGCTTTTGCGTCGGCAGACCGGCATATCGGAAAAAGATAAATCACAAATCTGGCAGGATTTTTTAAGTGCTTACCGCAGGCAAGATGACGCGCTGGCTTGGAAAATTGCCAGTCAAACAAAAGAATTAATAACCGGAGTAATGGTTCAGCAGCAATTGACGCAAAGTTTTTTGGAAGCAAGCCAACAGAGTCAAAAGGAAGAGGCAAACGAAATCCTTTCGGCATTTGTGTACTTGGGCGAATTGGAAAAGCAAAATGCGGGGGACTCGTATTTTGCCGAACTTGCCGGTTTTTATCGAAATTCCAATCAAACACAACAACAAAAACTGCGGGAAGCGCACGCCGAAATGCAAAAGGGGTATGAATTACTTTTTGCAAGGAATTGGAAATCTGCAATCGAAACTTTTCAAAGAGCGAAGCGAGGGTTTTCCGAAGCAGATAATTATTGGGAGGCTACAATAGCCGAATACCAAATTGGTTATTCTCTATGCCAGATCAAGAAAATAAAGGAAAGCAACGAGAGGTTACTGGCACTTTCAGATTTTGCGAGGCGAAAACACTACAGATGGCTTCAAGTGTTGGTTGACGGTTGGCTCGGAAGCAATTACTCGCTTCTCGGTGAACACTCAAAAGCAATATTTTATAATCAAAAATCACTAAAAACCGCTGAAGAAATTTCGGATACCTATAATATCCAGAAAGCACTGACCCAGCTTGCCCACGAATATTGGTTAATTGGTGACTCGCGGAAAACTTTATTTAACATCTACCGCAGTTTGGACTCTTCGAACTTGTATTTCCTCAGCTCGCGCCAAAAATCGCGCAATCTGCTTTTTGCCACCGAAAGCCTTTACCGATTCAAATTTTATGACGCCGCCGCGGCTTTCGCCGCCGAAGAATTTTACGTGGCTCAGAATGAAACCAAAGACAAATGGCTCAGCCACACCGCCCGCAATCATTTGGCACTGATTTACGGAAAAGCAGAGAAATACCAAGTGGCTCTTGGAGAGATCGAAGCAAGTTTCCGGTTGGCAAACTCTTTTGAAGAGGAGGCGATGCGGCAAACCCAAATTGCCAAAACCCGTTTGATACTGGCTCATTTGCAAAGAGAAGCTGGCGAGTGCGAAAAAGCAATCATCAATTACAATCAAGTGATCAAGGACTATGAACAGACAGACTTTTCCATCAATAAATACGAGGCGCGGAAAGGCAGATTTTTGTGTTTTATCGCCCAAAAGGATGACTTGACGATTAAAGAGGAAACGCCTGCGCTTCTCCGAATGTTCGACCAAAACCGGCGGACAATAGCCGAGGAGTCCAATCGGAATATCTTTTTTGATAACGAACAAAGTATTTACGACCTGGTTACTGATCACGCTTACACCCGATTAAAAGACGCCGAACAAGCGTTCAACTATGCCGAAAACTCACGTGCTCGGTCACTGCTTGATGTAATCGAAAACAATCCTTCGCAACCGTTTTTATTACCTGAAATTCGCCAAAAAATTCCGCCCGGTGTGCAAATCGTATATTACGCCGTGCTTGCCGACAAGGTGCTCATTTGGCAAATTTCAGACACTAAGTTTATTGCCCTCGACGTGCCGCTCGATTCTGCCGCCCTTGCGGCGAAAATTCAAAACCACACGAAATTTTTGACCGAAAAAAGCGACAGCCGCCAAGCGGCAAAAGAACTTTACCGGATTTTGCTTGCCCCAGTAGCGGAAACACTGGAGCCGGATAAATCCTTGTGCATCATTCCCGACAAAACTCTTTTCAGCGTCCCGTTTGCCGCGCTCGTGTCGCCGCAGACAAATAAGTATCTGATTGAAGATTATGCGCTCTTTCTCGCGCCGAGCGCAACGGTTTTCTTGAAGCTAACCGAAACTGCCCGGCGAAAATCTGGAACTCAAACCGAAACGGTGTTGAGCATCGGCAACCCGTCATTCTCCCGCCGGGAATATCCCGAACTGGCAAATTTGCCGGGTGCTTCGCGCGAAGCCGAAGAAATTGCCGCGCTTTACAATTCGGCAAAAGCTTTTGTCGGTAGGGAAGCCGTTAAAGAGCAAGTGGTCAATAATCTGAACAAAGCTGACGTGCTTCACTTCGCCGGGCATTATGTCGCGAACGCCAAGTCGCCATCGCTTTCAAAAATGCTGCTTGCTTCGAGCGACTTGTCGGTTGAAGAGATCGCGCAAATGAAACTGCCTCGGGCGCGTTTGATGATTTTGTCAGCGTGTGAAACCGGAGTTGAAAAATTTTATAACGGTGAAGGAATGATTGGCGCCGCGCGCTCTTTTCTCGCTGCCGACGTTCCGCTCGTCGTCGCTAGTCAGTGGATGGTCGATTCTGAGGCAACAGCCGAGCTTATGACCGAATTTCATCGCTTGCGCAAAGAACAGGGGCTCACGACAATTGCCGCTCTGCGCCAAGCTCAAATTAATATGTTGGCAGCTGAAAATATGCAATTTCGCGAGCCTTTTTACTGGGCTGCCTTTCTGCCGATTGGCGGCTATGCCGAGTATTAAATCAATAAATAAGGAGAAAAAATAATGAAAAGCACAACCTATAATGAAATAAGCAATCAGCAGGGTCATGCACCCGCTTCTGGAGGAGTTCAATCTAAAGTTGCTATATCAAGCATTCCCGTTACCAATGAAAACCCAAAGCGTAAGTTGGCGACGGCGAGCATCTATGTTGACGGGTTATCGGTCTTGTGCCCGAACAGCATTAATAAGACCGTCGAAATCGCGTTTGTGGAAGGTGAGCATACTCCGGTCAGGATAGAGATTCGTAAAAGTAGCGGTGGTTTTGTCGCCGCTCACGACTGTCCACTGGGTCAGAAAGTGAATATAGAAATTAAAAAGAGCCGCCCGAAAGAGATTGGTAAATTATATAAGAATTCTAAAAGCGAAGACGAGGATTTCGATTGGATGCCCGATCTGAACGGTCCCGATTGGCATCCCGGTATTGACCTCTCAATCAGACCGCAGGCAAAAAATCATCTTTCAGCAAAGCTTGTTTTAAGAGATGCTACTTTTTATACGGAGCTAAAAAGTAGGTCCAAGGCAAAACAAACGAATAAAAGAACCGGGGAGATAAAAAATCTAACCGTGGGAAGGGTCCTCGGCGCTAATATTGTTTGCGAGGCGGAAGATGAGGGAATAGTTCTTACAACTAGTAGCGGTTTTAACCCGCAGCTTCCAAAAGCTGGAGGACCTTATATCATCACTGTTAGGACTAGGTCTGAGCATGAACATGATCATCTTCACCTCTTATACGAGCAGATAATAGAGGTCTCTGACGGGCACCCCGGATATGAATTTGAATATGTAACTCGTGAACCGATTTGGTCGCCTTGGGGGATTATCGGAGATAGTCGCAGCAACGTTTATTATGAAGCTTCTTCTCAAGAAGCGGGTGAAATTCCGGACGGGGATAAGGTGATCTTTAAAACCATTGAAGATGCCGAGAAAAAAGAATTCAAGCCGGCAGAATCCAGTGGCATAACCTCTACCGAATTTGTCTGTCAAACCTTTCCGGGCGGAGAAGGACCGCTGCCTGCTTTTCCATAAGTAAAGGAAAACAAATATTTGTTTTCCTTTACTTATACCCTTGATAATAGTGAGTGACATTCAAATACCCCGGGAAAGTTTTTAAGCCGCGAATGATCCGTAATCTTTATCAGTTTCATATGCGGCGAACCTGATGCTAACAGCCGTTCTCACACTCTCATCACGGATGATCGTCGTATGACCGACTCAGGGGATGCCCGTGACATCCGTAACCGGTCGAACTATTTCCATATTGCCGCAAGAGGGCGAAAATGAGTTGCGTCCGTGCGGCAAATCTTTTGATTCGTGCAATTAAAAAAGTCTTTCTTTGTCGTAAAACCTTTGCCTATTCAATCATACTCCGCAAGCGAGAGTTTTAATAAAAATTCCCAAACCGTCCTAGACGCTATTATCTTTGATATTCCTACTATCAGTTTTGATAATCTCTGATTGGCTGAAAATTAACTAAAACCGCTTTTCCCGATATATTGAAAGGAAACGGGATTTTTGCTCTCTAATCATCGAAGCATCGTTCAAATTAAGATAAAGAAAAATCATCAACTGCAGTTACTCTCGACAGTGAAGCCGTTAATTTTTGAAAAAATTTTCAAAAAATGTGTAAGATTTCGGCAATTTTTTTCATATATAAATAGAAGTCATATAACTGGACAAATCGGAAAGATTATTTGCCGGTATTTATCGGACTATACAATAACCTGGTGTAAGCAGTGTAGAAGTTGCTACATTGATAAATATCAAATAATAATCTCGTGCAAAAAACTGGTAACAATCGGAGATGGCATATCCCGCGCCGTTAACTATTGGCTGAGAGTAAATTCTTAATTGCCGTTAACCCGCAAAAGCTACCAATTGTTTCTTCGGGGAGCGATATAAATACGACTCCCGTAGAGATCAACCTTTAGAGGAAGGAGATATTTTACCATGATGGATTCAATTTTGTTTTGGAATGCGGTCGCGCTCGAAGCCGATCGTGTCAGCCACAGTGAACCGGATAAAAGAGAACAAAACGGTCCGACGCTCTCATCAAGAGCGCTGGCGATTACCCACCTGGCAATGTACGACGCTTATGCGGGAGTTACGGGAGGCGCAGGCTTTCCGCGCTATTTATCGCCCGCTCCACCTCCTGCCGGCGCCTCGGCGCGCGACGCCGTGGCGGGCGCGGCTTACACAACGCTGATCGCTCTTTATAAAACTCAAAAAGATTTTTTTGACGCACAGTTGAGCGCCTTCAACACTTTTATGGAGCGCAGTCAAACGGTTTTGCCGTTCAAACCAGGCATGGGATTGATCCCCCGCCGATGGACAATAAGGAATACCGAGAAGCGTTTCGGCAGGTTCGGGCAAAAGGAATCAAACCCGAATTGATGGCGACCCTGCCCGACAACATTACTAGTCCCACTCCGGCGGTTGCGCCTTTCCCCAGCCGCCGCAGCGCCGAAGAAACGACCATCGGCATTTTCTGGGCTTACGACGGCGCGAATCGTTTAGGAACTCCGCCGCGTTTTTACAATCAGGTTATCCGGGCACTGGCGATCAAGAAGAATAACACCGAAGGCGAGAACGCTAGATTGTTTGCTTTCGTCAACGCGGCGATGGGGGATGCCGGGATTTTTGCGTGGGAGCAGAAATATTGCCATGATTTTTGGCGTCCCGTCGTCGGCATCCGCGAACACGACAAATCTTTCGGACCTGCCGCCCGAAACCCGGAAGAGGCTGCCGACAACATTACTGACGATGCCGATCCGTTCTGGCTACCGCTCGGCGCGCCGCTGACGAATCAAAACGGGAAAAACTTCACGCCTAATTTTCCCGCTTACCCGTCGGGACATGCCACGTTCGCAGCGGCTGCCTTTCATATTGCCAGGTTATTTTACGGAATTCCGCCAGGTAATAGAAAGCCTGACAATCTGCTTAACAAACTAGCTTTTGTTTCCGAAGAACTGAACAGCCGCAGCCGCGATAACCAGGGAACGGTGCGACCGCGCCACGTGCGCAATTTTAACGGCGGTTTATGGGATATGATTATCGAAAATGCGATGAGCCGGATTTTTCTCGGGGTTCACTGGTCTTTCGATGCTTTTGCATTAAAAAATGGTAATCCCGATTTGAGCCGTAACATTGGCGGCGTCCGTCTTGGTTTAGACATTGCGGAAGATATTTGGAATTTCGGCAACAAAAAGGCTCCGAAACTTTCTACCGCAGCTGCAACAATTACAACGCCCGCCCCCGATTCTCCAATGCCTACTGTTCCAGAGCAGCCCGGCGCAATCAAAGGGTGCGTTGACAGACGGAAAAAAATAAAAGTCGGGAAAGAAGAAAGCGAAAAAATTCAGGATGTTTACCCGGCGGGGATTTCTCCTCGATAAAGCAAAAATTAGTATTGGCGGCGGCTTTCGAGCATCACAACTTGAAGCCGCCCACTTAGCACGTAAACCCGTTAACCCGTTACAAGTCCAAACCGGATTGCGACATTTTCGATGGGGCGGCGCTTGCGTCGAATTGAAGACAGCCTCAATTAATTCAAATGCGTCCGCCTAGATAGGAGCTAAGATTATGATGGTTAAGTCTAGTTACGACGTTTATTACGGAAGAAAGCTCGGGCAGCTGGAACTGTCGCCCCATTTACTGACGGGCACCGAGGGAAAATATGAAAAACAAACAAGCAGTCACGGCGAGTTTCGCCATAACTTTTCTGTTCTTTTCAAGCCTTCTCGTCTGCGCGCAAACGGGCAGGCGGGAGCGCCCTCGTTTCAAACGTAGAAGCAGTTCAGCGCGCGTCACGGGCGAGGTCGTTCGCGGCACGCGCAACACATACATTGCCAGCGCCCGCAAGGACAAAGAAATTAGGCGAACAAAGGAGGTAGGTCGCAGATGAAACAGAAGTTTACCATTGCTCTAATTACACTTTTTTTACTTAGTAGCTGTAGCGGTATGCGCAGCTGTGTACGGTACGCTGATGACGTTACAAAACACTGGCGAAAAGTAGACGAAGGGCTGAGGGATGTCAAACGGTATGATGAGCTTGCCAGGCAGGCACGGGAAGCCAGACGGCTTTCCGAAGCTGAACAATATAGTGACGAAGCATCGAGGGCTGCACAGCGGGTAGCTGCGGCGGCACAAGAATCAGAACAGATGGCAGACTGAGCATCTTTCTGACGACACGCGGAATCTCCTACGAAGAATTGAAGAAGCCAACGTGCAAGCGCAATTCATCAGTTTACGAACCCAAGCTGATGATGCTGTCATAGCAACCACCCTACGGATGAAGACTGAACGAGATGAGCTGGCGAAGGAAGATATAAACACGCTACACAACTTCTCCAAAGACTTCCCTTTCAGGTTGCGTGGTGGCGGTTTCGCCCCACGTCACCTCAACCGTTGTGCGGCTATTCTCGATGTTAATCAAATTGAAGCAGTAGCAGTATGAGAAATATATGTGGTTGACTTCAATAAGTTCTAAGTCCAGACATAGAGGAATCCTGGTTGTCTTAGTATGTGTGTTGTTAATAACTCTGTCGTGTGTGATGTATCATTGCTGGCAGCTTAATAAAAATGCTAAAAGTGAGGCTACCGAGCAAGTTCTGGTAGAGGAAAGACGAAAAGAAAAATGGGAAGAGTACAAGATTCATATAGAGCTGTATAAATATTATCTTGACATCTTTCTAAAAGCTAGCTTGGCATTGCTTGGCATAACGGGCGGTATACTCACTTTCTATTTCAATGACAAAACGGGCAGCAGTAGATTATTAAAGAAAGCCTTATTGCTTCCGTTTGCTTTTAGTCTGGCGTATGCGGGTGTCTATTTTTACGGTGCATGGTTATGGTGTGAAGTGAGTATCACAGTTGAATTGCTAAGGAAGCAACTTGGCATTGAGAGAGTTCCAGACATTCAGATTTTAACTGTGCTGCTGTCAAGACCCCAAACCTTGAGCCATTAGGCTGGCGAGTTTCTCCCTTGATTCATATTTCAATAATCTTTGCCGCTTTTCCCAATCCTGTTTGAACTCGTCAGGCGTTTGATAACATAGACTT
>JAIVJJ010000348.1 GCA_020200095.1 Acidobacteriota bacterium
CGGCTGGCGAAGAGTATCTTCCGTCATGGCTTTGATTATTTACGACGCATCTTATGCAATCAGGACTGCCTGACGAAACGCTTTGATTTCATTCGACTTTGTAACCTTTTGTCATGTACTTAGATGCTCGCTATGAAAAGCATAGCCTTACCTGACATAGCAAAACTCTACAAGGAGAAAAACCGATGGGCATCCTAGACAAAATACTCGGACGCGATGAAGAGCCGGAGCAGCAGCGAAGGACGACGGCGCGCGGTACTTCATCGGGCCATCAAGCAGTTGAAAAATCTGCCGACGAGCAGGCTTTGGCGCGTTACCGCTATCTGCTGCAAACCGCTCCGCCCGAGACAATCGAGCAGGCGCACGCCGAAGCGTTCGCCAAATTGACGCCAGAACAGCGACAGATGGTATTGCAGCAGTTGACCCAATCCGTCCCGGAAGCCGAACGTGCAGCGGCGAAAGACGACCCACAGTCGCTCGTGCGCATGGCGACGCGCGCTGAAGTTCGCCAGCCGGGAACGATGGAACGGACATTCGGCAGCATGGGTAGCGGTATGGGCATGGGCGGAATGATGGCGGGCAGCTTCCTGTCGAGCATCGCGGGCGTCGTGGTGGGAAGTGCCATCGCGCAATCATTCTTCGGCGGTTCCGACTTCTTCGGCGGTGAAGGTGACGGTGGTGACGACGCGGGCGCGAACGACAATCAAAACGCGGGCGATGAAACGGCGGCAGACACCGACGGCGAGATGGACGCGGGCGACATGGGCGGCGACTTCGGCGGCGATTTTGGCGGCGACTTCGACATCTAAAAAGCGTTTAGCTCGGAATGTATCGCGCGTCGCTTACCGTGAAGTGTCGTTGATAGGAAACGGCGTTTTCGGTCAATTGACGCGCGGCAATCGTCTCTGTTTCCAATGGCGAGTTGATGGCACGAAGCGTTTTCAGACTCAAACCCGGGCGTATCTGATTGCCATGCTCGGCGTCGTGGTGGCGACGGCGAGGGGAACCGTGCGCGAGAGCATCAGCATGATGACCATCTCATTACATTCAAGAACTACGCGACCCTTTCATTCGTTCGGCGACTTTGCGACTGTGCTTATCCGCTTTGACTGCGATGCGCTGAACATAGACGCGCGTCGTCGCCAGATTCTCGTGGTCTAAGGCTTCCTGTGTCTCGTTGAAACTTCCCGTCTCCTCCTGCACGATACGGGCGAAAGTGTGTCTTGTCTGATGCAAATGCACTTCCCCCACTCCAGCCTCTCGTGCGTACCCTTTAAGGTTTTTGACAAAGGCGTAGGAGGTCAGAGCATCGCCTGCAAATTTCGGATGGTCATGGCGCGTCCATAATGGCGCATCCGTCTTCAAAACGTGCAGCCGCTTCGATGCTGTTAGGTAATCTATCAATGCCGCCTTAACTTCCGGGTCATCCACTTTCATCGTCCAGTAACGCCCACCCTTCATCCGCCCACCAACTTCAAGCCCGTCGTCGGTGAGGCGCACGTCGCGCCCGCGCAAACTTATGATCTCTTCCCTTCTCCGCCCCGTCGCCATATACATCCGCAGCAAGGCGAGATCACGCTTGCCGACAAGGTCATCCTTCACCGCCCTCCCCTCGACGACCGCGACGATAGCTTGCAGTTCCTCATCCGTCCATGCCTTTGTGGAATCCGTTTGATACGCGCGCGGGGCTTTCGGGCGGGCGAGAATAACGGGATTGGCGCGAATCTGCGCCCCTACTGCCGGGTCGCGCATCGCCCACCTGTAAAAAGATGAGAGGAATGAAACGCGGGCGTACACAGTCGCCGGTTTTAGCTTCTGCTCGCGCAGACGCTCTAGCCACCGTGCTACATCAAGCTCGTCAATTTCGCCCGGACTTTTATTAGTAAAGACGAAAAATGATTCGACTGCTTCCTGTTTTTTCCTGATTAGCTCATCCCGGCGAAAAGATGATTCGGCAGTTCTCGCGCCCGCCCAAAGCTGAATCACACTTCGTAATGCTGCATTTTTTAGGTCTGCCTTGGCCGTCAGAGCCGTTTCGGGAGTTAGGGATTGGTCTTCTCTATCCATTTCATAATAATAGCATACGGTTGCGAAAATGTTTTATTCCTGTAACCGATAATAGTTCGAAGTATTATTATTACCTTTTAGATTGGCAATAATGATGTAGAATGCTCTTGCCGTGAAACATCCTGCGATTATGAGGAAAGGCTAGGCCGATGCGCGCCACTCGTCGCCGTTATCGCTCCATTGATCATCTCGCGTCCCCCGAAGCTGTGCAGCGAATATGCCAGCAATTGCATGAGCATCTGCCGGCACTCATCCCTAAATCGGAGAAGGAGTTAATTCGGTTTCTCTACGCCGTTCGGCACGTCGAGCGTCGCCCAGCAACTGACACTCGGCGGGGTCGCCCCAGCCGCTGGCCGCGCGAAAATCTCATCAAAGCAGCCAGCGTACTGCGGAGCATCCTTGAGCGTGAAACACGTGGGCGTGTGTCGCTTTCCAGCTTCATCGGACAGTTCGTTTCGTTGCTCACCTTCCCTTCTGATGTGACCCAAGCTTTGGCATCCGGCGACATTAACCTACAGGAAGCGGCGCATCTCGCACGCCTCACTCCGGAGCGGCTTGACTGCACACCGGCGCAAGCCCGCGCCACGCGCAAAGAGGTTGGGCAGGTTCACTTACGGATGCGCGGTTCTCAGAACCAGCTTCGGGCGCGCGTTAAGGAGATACTCGGAGAGACTGTCAAAGTCTCGTCCGAGGGGATGACACAAGCGGTTGCCAAAGTTGATGAGCTATTGGAGATTGACCCGGCTGACCAAAGGCATTTCTTTTACGAAGAGATGAAGCGACTTTTTTACGCGATGCGGGAAGTCGAACCAGAAGATCTAGACGATAAAGTGATTGAGCGATTCATGGCAGTAGCTGATGAGATGTCGAATGTTCTCCATTCAATTGACTTGAACCGGAGACGACGAGAAGCAAAAACGGTCAAGTTCCCTTTATAGGAATCTGTGTGAAGGCTCTCCCGGTAAGTAATAAAGTAATATTACTTTATTACTTACATCTACGTTTTGGAATTTTCAGTAGCTGTGTGATTAAGGGCAAAAGCTATTAATACTAATGCTGACTTATGTGTTCGATCTAAGTTTATTTCCCCGCTCCTGATTTGCTGTTTAGACCGCACAATTTTGAACGCTTCTCGCATTTCATGACCTAGACTCTCGCTTACCTTCACTTCAATCAACTCCACTAATTCTGTCTTTGACAGATCAAGATAATTTTCTAGCAGACCGAGAACCTGATCGCCTGACACATCGGAGTGTTCCTTCAGTTTGTCACTCATAACTCAACGATAACACGCTATTTATTGTTTTCCGAATGAAAATAAAGTAATAAAGTCAGTTATATTACTTTCCTACAAACTTACTTTTAATATTACTTACAACTCGCATATCAAAACTGCCAAGCCGCAAACTATTTTTGGGGTATAGGCATATTTTTATTGATATTTGAAACAAGCTATGGTAGTAAGGGGGTTAGAGGAGACCATCCATTATGGCTAAAAGCAGTGCGGCGATGAACGGGACGCTTCGACAATATGGTTTATTAGATGCTCCCTTCTCGATTTCACCCGATCCGAGATTCCTATACCTCTCAAGACAACATCACTTAGCATTGTCAAAAATCCGCTATGTAATAGATAACCGTCAAGGGTTGGCTGTTCTGTATGGCGATGTCGGGCATGGCAAGTCAACATTGCTGCGCCGCATCTACGACATCTACAAAGAGGATAGCGATTTTGAGACGATTTTGATTACCAACCCGGATTTGCCCTCCGAGATGCAACTTCTCAAAAGGATCACAGACTCGTTCGGCTTAGACCGCAAACGCTCAAAGCTGGATCAGATGATCGAGCTTGAATCGTACCTCGTAGCCCAGTACGCGCAGGGCAAAAACGTGCTGATGCTGATTGACGAAGCGCAGATGATGGTTGGTGGAATGTTCGAGTTGGTTAGGCAAATCACTAATTTCGAGTCCCACTCCGCCAAACTGATTCAGATCGTCCTGAGCGGGCAGAACAACCTTCGGAACAAACTGAAACTGAAAAAGCCGCTTCTTTCCCGTGCCGCGGCTGTCGCCACGATTGACCCGTTCACGCACGACGAAACTCAGGAAATGATCGAGTTCCGCTTAACAGTCGCGGGGCGGAAAGAACCGCTTTTCGAGCCGGAGGCGATTGACGAAGTTTACGAAGTGACGAAGGGCGTGCCGCGCGAAGTGGTCAAAACCTGCATGGACGCAATCACCATCGCTACCATCAACAACCTGAAAATGATACCGAAGGAGGCTGTCCAGCGTGCCAGAACAGAATAAGAAGCTGACTGGCTTTGAAGCCCTCTACAAAGTCGATCAAGAGAAGCGTCAACAGCAACAAAAGGTCGAAACTGTTGGCGAAATCCA
>JAIVJJ010000006.1 GCA_020200095.1 Acidobacteriota bacterium
CCAAAAAGACCGACTATTTGTGCGATTAAAAGCGCAATCAGCAAAAAAGACGTATCTATTTCCAAACCTTTAGCGACAAAAAGCTCCTGCGAGAGAAAAATTCCCGATTGGCTAATTACTGTTTGAATACCATCGTTATAAAGCAGGTAAGCAATGAGAAAAAGTAAAGTGTGTTTGAGTTTGAAAAGTTCTCGGAAAGTTCCGCCGAGTTCTGAGAAACCGGTCAATAAAAAGTTTTTATCTTTTGGAGTTTCGCGTAAAGATTGACGTTGTTTTACCAAAGCAAAAGTGATAATCGCAAAACCGCCCCACCAAAGTCCGGCTGTCAAAAGACAGATACGAACGGCTAGATTGATTGAAATGCCAAGTTTTTCGGCATTTTGCAGAAGCAGCAAATTAGCCACCAAAATTAAACTACCGCTCACATATCCAGCGGCAAATCCCCAACTTGAAATTTTATCGCGTGAGCTTTCATCAGAAATGTCGGGCAAAAACGAATTGTAAAAAACCATCGAAGCGCCGGCAGACAGATTTGCAACGATAAAAAAAACGCAGCCCAGCAAATAAAGATTTCCGTCAACAAAAAAAAGCAGGCAGCAGGCAACAACGCCCAAATAGCAGAAAAATACCATAAAGGTTTTTTTCAAATTCGTGTAATCGGCAATTGCGCCCATTAGAGGCAGGAAAAAAACCTGTAAAAAAACTGAAAGCCCTACCGAATAAGGAAAAAGTGATTTTGCCGTTACCGTGCCTAAGAATCCCAGGCTTAAAACAACTCCGTTTTCACCAACGGCATTTTGCGCTAGAGCCGTAATATACTGACCGATTAAAGCACTAACAACTGTTGTGTAGAAAACCGAATTTGCCCAATCATAGGCAAGCCATCCGAAAATTTCGCGGCGGTCGTTTTTTGTTGAAATGCTAGCGTCCATAAAATCTTTTGTCTTGAAAAGTTTAAGCGTAAATTTGATATGAACGCTTTGGTAATTATTAACTCAGTAAACTTAAAATTGCTGGTGATATATCAGATAAATCTCTGATACGTTTAGAAATTTCCTTCCGTTTTCTGCCCCAGATGATTGTCGGAACATCATTTAATGTGTGTGTGCGAACGGACAAATCTTCTATGTTTCCGTGGTCGCTTGTCAAGATAACGGTTGTATTTTCTCGATCAACTTTCTGTAAAATTTCCCTGATAAATTCAGCTAATAGGGGCAGATGCTCTTCAGCCTTTTCATAATCCTGTGCGTGTCCAATTTTATCGGTTATAAAATGTTCGTAAAGCGTAAAGCAATGTTCTTCTGCTAAACCGGCTAGAATTGCGGCTGCTTCGGCAGGCGTAAAGAGCGGAATATCAAAGCCTCGTTCCTGTAGTAATTTATTGGTAAAATCGTGAAAAATTGCTTTGTGTCCAAGCAAATCCGGCAGTCGCCGAAAAGACAAATCCGCGGCTTCGACCGCGCAGGTGGTTGCCGACTTCCAACGCGGAATTTCTTGAAAAAATTGCGGCGTGTAAGCATTTGCAAAAACATTTGGCTCAATTTCTTTTCGTTTTAATTGCAAAAATATCGAATGTTCTTCTATCGCATCACGCAAAATTTGATTTGGAAAACCTTGTTTATGAAATCCGAGCAATTGCGGCGCGTTAATACCCGTCAAAATTGTCGTTTGACCGGAAGCGCTCTGCGGACGACCTTCAATGCCGAGCCGAGCATCGGTTGAAGTTAAAACTCCGTTAAATATAATTTGGCTGCTTTCATTTTGAAAATTTGACAGCGGTTCAATATTTTTTATTCGCGCGAGCGGATTACTTTCCGCTCGCTCGCCAATTCCCAATCCGTCAATAAAAATAAGCAATACAGAACTATTCTTCATAAAGCACTTGAACTTTAAACTGCTGTTACAAATGAAAATAAAGCGGTCGTAGATTGTGTTCTTTCGCGGCTTGAAATACTATTTCCGAAGTTACAGAAATTTGTATCTCTGACAACAAATTCGAAATGGCTTCACCTGCCGAATAGAACTGAAGCACGGTGAAATCCGACGGTGAAGAAAAGACGAATTCGTCAATCGCGCCGCCTTTGAGCAAAGTTTTTAATTTCGCAATCTCATTTTTATCTGTAATTTTAGTTGTGTAAATCGGTAATTCCGTAACATTTGCTCCTTTTTCAATTAGCTTTTCTTTTAATTTATAATTTTGCGAAAATTCCTTTACTAAAAGAAATTTCATATCATTTAATTCATTTTCATACAGATAGCCGGAAAGGGCAGAAAAAACCTCTTCCGTTTCGATTAAATTCGGTATTAAATCGGCGTGAAGTTGAACGAAGCGGAGGGTATCTGAAACCGCTTCGCCAAAGGCGCAAACATTAACCGCATCCATTTCAAAAAAATCAATCTCGTTTTCTTCCAAACTTTCCAGAAAATATTTGACCGTGAACACATCCGTAAAAATCAACCAATCAAAATCAGAAATGTTTCGCAGATATTTTGTTTGTTTATTATCTAAAGCAATTTTTTCACTTTTTATCGGTGGAAACAAAAAAACTTTCTTTCCCCTTTTGTCTAATGCCTTAATAAGTTTTTTATTAGTTGTACTTGAAAACAAGGCATAAATTTTTTCGCTTAAACTATTAGCCATCTTTTACAGATTTTAACGTCTAAAAGGGTTTTGGCAAGTCTGCGGTTGACAACTGATAAACGATATCTGATAACTGATAACTGTTTATGAAAGCAATGATTTTAGCCGCCGGATTCGGCACACGGCTTTTTCCTTTAACCATTGACCGCACAAAACCAGCCATACCTTTTCTTGGAAAACCGCTGGTTGGGTATGTTGCCGAATATGTCGCCAAATTCGGTTTTCGAGAAGTTGTTGTTAATCTTCATCACCAGCCTGATTCGGTAATTAAGGCTCTCGGCGACGGAAGCAAATTCGGCGTAAAAATCCATTACACTTTGGAAGAACCGAACATTTTAGGAACGGCAGGCGCTTTAGATAAAGCCCGCGAACTGCTTGAAGACGATACTTTTCTTATCATCAATGGCAAAATCATCACCGATATTGATATTTCCAAAGCTATCGAAACGCATAAGAAAAGCGGCGCGCTCGCCACAATGGTTTTGATGGAAAATAAGAAACGCGAAAAATTTACGATTGTTGAAACGCAAAGCAATTTGGTTACAGGCTTCGGCGATTTTCCCGAAAACAGCAGTCACCGGTTGCTAGTGGGTAGTCAGAAAGAAATCCAAAATCCATTAATGTTTACGGGCATTCATATTCTTGAACCGCGAGTTTTTGAATATATTCCACGCGGCGTCTATTCAGATATTGTTCCGATATTTTATCGCCCTGCAATTCGAAAAGGCGAAAAAATTGTCGCGCACGTCACCGAAGGAAATTGGTTTGAGCTTTCGACGATTTCGCGTTATCTCGACATCAGCTTAGAAATGATGAACGGCAGGAAAGATCGCGTTTTTGCAGGGGAGCGTGTTGATATTTCTTCAAAAGCAGTGGCAAAAGATTCGGTTATTTGGGACGATGTAACCATCGAAGGAGAGGCTAAAATTAACCGCACAATTGTTGCCGACGGCGTAAAAATACCGCGCGGCGGAAATTTTGTAAATGTCGCAATTGTTCGCGCCGATATGCTGAAAAATGCCGAAATGCCAGAAAAGGCTTTGAAAGGTTATTTTGCGGGTGAAAATTATATTGTTCCGCTCAATCAATGATAAAATTTATTCATAAAAGGCGCGAAAGAGAAAACTTTCATAAATTTTCGTGTTTTTTTGCGGTTAAATTTTATGATAAACGCACGACAAAGTTTAGAAAAGTTTCTTGCCGCGCAAAACAAGCCGATTAAAATCGAGCCTTTAACGCCTGACGCTTCCATCCGCGAGTACTTTCGCATCTGCTGGAACGATTCGACCGCTATCGCTTGCGTTTATCCTGAGCCGTTTTTACCGAAAGAGCAAACTTATCTCGACGTAACAAATCTTTTTCTCGTAAGTGGTTTGCCGGTTGCGAAAATTTACGATTTTGACGGCGAACTCGGCGTTATCATTCAAGAAGATTTCGGCGATTCTATTTTGCGCGATTGTTTGGCAAAAGCTAATTTTCGGGAAAAAGAAAAACTTATAAATCGAGCAATAATTTTAATTGCCAAAATTCAAACGGCAACGACGAAAGCCTTTGAAAGCAATTCGATTGCTTCACGACTTAAATTTGACGAAGAAAAACTTCTCTGGGAACTACAGTTTTTCAAAACTCATTATTTTGAAACTTTTCGTAAAGAAAAACTTTCTCGAATTGATTATGAAAATTTAATAGAAGAATTTATAGAACTTTCTCGGGAACTCGAAACGCGGGCGAAAGTTTTATGTCATCGTGATTTCCACGCGGCAAATTTAATGCTGGATAAAGTAAATCGTTTGCGTATTATTGACCACCAAGACGCACGAATCGGCGCGGCAAGCTACGATTTGGTTTCATTTCTTTTGGATAGAATCATTGAACCGCCTGAACCCAAATGGTTAAATGAAAAAAAACGATTTTTCTTGTTTGAAAGAGAACGTTTGGGTTTAGAAAAAATCGCATTTGAAGATTTTGATTACGAGTTTGATTTAATGACTGTGCAACGATGCCTAAAAGCAATCGGTACATTCTCCTTTCAATCAGTCAATCGCGGCAAAATTCATTTTATTCAATATATCGAACCGATGTTTCGCATCATTTTAGAGGCTTGCAAACGTTTGCAAAGATTTCCGAATTTACAGAAAATTATCAAAGCGGGGTTGAATAAATATGAATAAAACAATCTCCACTTCATTATTTTGCAGTTTGTTTTTGTTATTTTGTCTGAACTCCTGCAATGCAAAACAGGAAACTAAAGCGGAAGTCCAAAAAAATAACGATTCAGCTCAAGTTCTTCCAAACCAAAACTTGATTACCACAAATGGTAAGACCAAAAATGAAAGTATTTATCAAAATAATAAACCCATTATTAAACCTTCAAAAGTAATTGAAGATTTACTCGGCAAGAAAAAAGAAAATCCCAAAATTTCCGCAAAAGAGTTATCCGAGTTCGGGAATGAATTAATAAAAAAGGACGGCTATAATTTTGGTTTTAATGTTTGTGAAATCGCTAAGGCAAACAATTTAAATGAAGGCGATTTTTACAGTGAAACTTTTCGACCTTTTAATTACAAATTAGAAAATTTGAAAGGAGAAAAAATTACTTTTCAAATAATGAATAAAATCTTTGGTCATCCGTGCGGATGTGTTTTCGATATTCCTGTTACTCAACTTTCATATTCGGAAATGACAGTTGTTGTTGGTAAAAAACAGGTCAAACTAAAACGTCCAAAAGAATTTTATTCGGAGGAAATAGAGCTAGTTGATAAAACATTGAAGAAAAAAATCAGAAATTGGTCAATACCATCTGAATTGCTAGTTGGTGAAATTGATAATCTTGGTATTTCAAAAGATGGTGCGAAAATTTATTTTCATACAGAAGTTGAAGAGCTTGATTTGGAAATTTCTGAAGACGGCACTTTCAAACTTGTTACAACTGATAATGAAGGTAAGATTAGTAAAGGTGAAGAGTTAAAAAATTTTCCTAAAGACCCGCAAAATGATTATCTTGGCTATAAACGATTTACAAATGGATTTATCGCAAAATTTTCATATCCTTGCACGTAATTTATGAACCAAACATATATCAACGAGTTAAAAAATCATATAGGTGAAGAAGTCACCTTAAAAGGTTGGCTTTACAACGCGCGTTCGAGCGGCAAACTTGTTTTTTTACAATTGCGCGACGGAACGGGAATAGTTCAATGCGTTGTTTTCAAAGGTAACAGCGAAGAAGTTTTTGAAAAAGCAAAAGCTCTCGGACAAGAATCTTCTCTAATTGTTCACGGAAGTGTGAAAGCCGATGAACGCTCGCCCATCGGTGTAGAAGTTGACGTAAAAGATGTTGAAGTTTTGCAAAATGCGACTGATTATCCGATAACACCTAAAGAACACGGCACGGAATTTTTGATGGACAATCGCCATTTGTGGATTCGTTCAAAAAAACAGAATGCGGTTTTAAAGGTTCGTCACACGGTTGTGAAAGCGACACGCGATTTTTTAGACAATAACGGTTTCATTCTTGCGGACACGCCGATTTTCACGCCCGCCGCGTGTGAAGGAACGACAACGCTTTTTGAAGTTGATTATTTTGAAGATGACAAAGCGTATCTGACACAAAGCGGGCAGCTTTACAATGAAGCAACTGCCGCAAGTCTGGGCAGAAGCTATTGTTTCGGTCCGGTTTTTCGCGCCGAAAAATCTAAAACGCGCCGGCATTTAACCGAATTTTGGATGGTCGAGCCGGAAATGGCTTACGCGCATCTTGATGACGTAATGAATTTGGGCGAAGGCTTGTTAAATTTTATTGTTGACAAAGTTTTGAATGACCGGCAGGAAGAATTGAAAGTTTTAGAAAGAGATGTTTCAAGATTGGAAGCAATAAAAGCGCCGTTTCCGCGCGTTCATTACGACGACGCGGTAAAACTTTTACAGGAAGGTTTTCAAAAGGGCGAACTCGAAAACAATTTTGAATGGGGCGGCGATTTCGGCGCGCCGGATGAAACTTACATCTCGAAACAATACGACGCTCCGGTTTTCGTTCACCATTTCCCTGCCGTCATCAAAGCATTTTATTTTGAGCGCGACAAAGACAGACCTGAATTAGTTCTCGGAGCTGATTTACTCGCGCCTGAAGGTTACGGCGAAATTATTGGCGGCGGCGAACGCGCTACAGATTTAGAGTTTCTTGAAAAACAAATCGAAGAACATAATCTGCCTAAGGAATCATTTGAATGGTATCTGGATTTGCGGCGTTTCGGCTCTGTTCCGCACGCCGGTTTTGGAATGGGCGTCGAACGCTGCACGGCTTGGATGTGCGGCATCGAACACGTCCGCGAAACGATTCCGTTTCCGCGAATGCTTTACAGACTTAAACCATAAGATTAACTTTTTAGAAACTTATGAACAAACTTTTCTACGGCGACAATCTCGATGTTTTGCGGCGATTTATACGTGATGAAAGCGTTGACCTTTGCTATATTGACCTGCCATTTATTGAGGGCTGACAATTTGGTATAATCAAGCAGTTATGACAGATATACAATATATTTCGGACGCAAACGGTAATCCGGTCGGTGTAATTGTGCCGATAGAGATTTGGCGCGAAATTGAATCGGAAAAGGAAACCGCATATTTGTTAAAAAGCGAAGCAATGAAAAAGCGTTTATCGGAAGCTAAACAACGCGCTGAAGAAGCCGACGGCGATGAATTCTGGCTTTCGGCAAGCGAAAGTTCATTAGACGAAATCTGGAACAACAAAGAAGATGACGTTTATGCCGAACTTCTCAAAAAATGAAATCGTTCTCGTGCGTTATCCGTTTTCGGATTTAACAAATTTCAAAGTTCGTCCAGCGGTTGTCGTTAATGCTCCACACATTTCACAAGATTTGTTTATCGTCGCCCTCACAAGTAAAACTCAATCGCTTTTGTCGGGTGAATTTATTCTGTCCGAATGGCAAAATGCCGGATTAAATATTGCGACGGCAGTCAAGCGCGGTGTTTTTACGATTCATGAAAACTCGTTTTAAAAGCGGTCGGCAAGCTTGCTGATTCCGATGCGAAAAGTTTGGATAAATCTTTGCGCGGTGGTTCGATTTACAGTAGGTATTATCAATATGAACAAACTCTTTTACGGCGACAACCTTGACATTCTTCGTAGATTTATCCGCGACGAAACAATTGACCTTTGTTATATTGACCCGCCGTTTAATTCAAAGCGCAACTACAACCAGATTTACAACAACATCGGTCAGGAAGACCGGTCAAATCGCACATAAAAATATATGGCAAAATCAAAAACTCTCGAATTTGAAACGATGGCAAACTCCTACAAAACAGTAAAAAAGTTAGGAGAAGGTGGTGCTGGGCGTGTTTATGAAGTAACCGACCAAGATTCTAAAACGTATGCTCTCAAAATTCTCTCGGCAGGAGTTGTTTCAACCGACAAAGTTAAGCGATTTAAGAATGAAATGAATTTTCTTTCAAAAAATCGCCACGACAATATTGTTATAGTTTTAGATAGTGGCTTTATAACGGATGATGGCAAAAAACTTCCTTTTTATGTGATGCCACGTTACAGCCAAACATTACGAACGTTAATTACAGGTAAAATTCAGATAGATAAGGTTTTGCCCTATTTTAGTCAGATTTTAGACGGTGTTGAGGCTCTGCATTTAAAAGACGTTTAGCATAGAGACTTGAAACCTGAAAATGTTTTGTATGATGAAAATACTGATAGATTGCTTATAGCAGATTTGGGTGTTGCTCATTTTGAAGAAGAAAATTTATACACCAGCATAGAAACTAAACCGAATTCAAGATTAGCTAACTTTGAATACGCTGCGCCGGAACAAAGGCGGAAAGGTATGATTGTAGATAGTAAAGCTGATATTTATGCTCTCGGATTAATGTTGAATGAAATGTTCACTGGAGATGTTCTACAAGGCGCAGGACACAAAACAATCGTAACAGTCGCGCCAAGTTACTCATATCTTGATGATTTAGTAACTTTAATGGTTCAACATTCTCCAGATAACAGACCAAATTCAATTGATTCAATTAAACAGGAATTAATTGGAAGGCAGAATGATTTTATTCAACGCCAAAAAATCAGTCAACTGGAAAAAACTGTTGTTCCAACCTCTGAAGTTGACGATATTCTTATTGCTGAACCTGTGAAAATAGTTGAATTTGATTATGATAATGGCACTTTAATTTTCAAACTTAATCATGTTGTTGTGAACACTCAATGGTTTCACATGTTTAGAGATCCAAAAAATTACTTTCAATATATTCAGGGAGCGCATCCTCAGAATTTTTCATTTCAAGGAAATACCGCTTCAATTAGAGCTAATCAATATGATGCACCTCGAATAGCTGAAACTTTTCCAAAGTTCTTAGAAAACACAAACAGGGAATATAAAAGCAAGAAAGAGTGGGAACTTAAAGAACAGGAACGTATTAAAAGACAAACGCTTCAAGCAGATATTGAAAGAAAGAAAAAAGAAATGGAAGTAAAACAATCTGTTCTTAGTAAGATTAAATTTTAGTTTTATTTTGTTTAAATTAGTTGACGCGCTGATTCATAAAAAGGATGACCGCGTTCGCAAAGAGTTTGAAAAATGGGCGATTCTCACCTATTCGGACAACAGCGCCGTTATCAACGAAAAGAAAGGCGCGGACAAAGGAATTGACGGCGTTGCTTACACGCGCAAATCCCAAACAGAAGTTCTGCCCGTGATGATTTCCGTCAAAAGCGGCAAAGTCAACGCGGCGGTCATCCGCGATTTGCGCGGCGTGATTGGACGCGAAAACGCCGCTTGCGGAATTTTAATCACGCGCAACGAGCCGACCGCGCCGATGCGACAAGAAGCAAAAGCCGCCGGACAATTCAAACCGGAAAACTTTGCGGCATTCGATAAACTGCAGATTGTTACGGTTCAGGAAATTCTCGACGGTGCGCGAATGAATTTGCCGTTGAGGGAAGAGGTTACGAAACGAGCGCAGAAAGTGAAAAGTGAAAATCAAATAAAAATGTTTGGCGAATAAAAGTATGCGAAAATTTATCATAACTTTAATTCTTTGTTTATTGGCTTCATTCTCTGTTTTCGCGCAAAAGCCAATAAAAGACTTAAAGCCAACGGTGATTTTAATTTCGCTCGACGGTTTTCGTTACGATTATCTTGACAAATACAAGCCGAAAGTTCTGAATGAGTTAGCAAAAAAGGGCGTTCGCGCAAAATGGATGATTCCCTCATTTCCTACCAAAACTTTTCCAAATCATTACACCGTTGCCACAGGGCTTTACCCCGAACATCACGGCATTATCGCAAATAATATTTACGATTTCGGAACAATTTTTACATTAAATAAACGCGAGGAAGTACAAAACTCGCGCTGGTGGCTGGGTGAACCGATTTGGGTAACGGCGGAAAAACAAGGGCAACGAGTCGGCGCGTTTTTCTTTCCGGGAACCGAAGCTGAGATAAAAGGCGTGCGCCCGACGTTTTGGAAAACTTACGATGGTAAAATCCCGAATAGCGAAAGAGTTGATACGATTTTATCATGGCTTGATTTGCCGAAAGGAAAACGCCCGACGCTTTACACGCTTTATTTCAGCGATACTGACGATGCCGGACACGCTTTTTCACCTGATTCAAAAGAAGTTGCGGAAGCCGTTCAAAAAGTTGACGGAGAGTTGGGAGGACTTGTCGAAGGCTTGAAGAAACGAAAAGTTTATAAAAAAGTTAATTTAATAATTGTTTCAGATCACGGAATGACAACCGTGAATCAGCAAAACGCCGTGCTTTTAGACAATTATTTTAATTTTGAAGACACGGAAAGAATTTTGTGGACGGGCGAGATTGTGCAGATTTTTCCGAAAGCAGGAAAAGAAGCTCCGATAATCGAATCCTTGCAAAACAAAATAAACCACGCCAAATGCTGGCGAAAATCGGAAATACCCGAACGCCTTCATTATAACGATAGTCCGCGTATCGCTCCGATTGTTTGCTCGGCTGATGAAGGTTGGATTTTGACCAGCCGCGACAGATTTGAACTAACAAAAAAACGCGATGATTTTACCAGACCGAAAGGCGCGCACGGCTATGACAATCAACTCGAATCAATGCGGGCGACCTTTATTGCTCACGGAAAGGCATTTAAAAAAGGTAAAACGGTCGAGCCTTTTGAAAATGTTAAGATTTATAATTTGATGTGTAAAATTTTAGGCTTAATTCCGGCGAAAAATGATGGCGATTTTGAAAAGGTAAAGCATTTGTTGAGATAAATTTTGATTTTCGTCCTTTGAAAATATGAAGTTTTACCTTAGCTGTCGTTTTGCCGACTGCTTATTAAATACTTTAATAATTTAATTGAACACTTTGTTTTTGTTGGATAATTTCTATAAAGCTGCCCTAAATCATCACTCAAAACTAGTCGGCATAAATTTTCAAAACTGCAATCTCCGGCGGAACGAGAAAACGAACTGGCAAGATGCTCGTGCCAATTCCGGTTGTAATAAATATATCTACGTTGTTTTCTTTTGTATGCCCAAAAGCATAACGCTGTCCGTAATTTGAAGGGACAAACGGCGAGCCGATAATCGGAAGCCAAACTTGTCCGCCGTGCGTATGCCCATTAAGAATTAATTTCAATTCGCTCGGATTCGGCGCGGCAGCTGTGATTATTGGCAGAATATCGGGGCTATGTTCAAGAACAATTATATCGCCGAATTGCTCGTTGCTTTGTATTACTTGGTTAATATCTTCTATAAAACCGTTCCAGGTGACAATTTTCATATGGTCTTTTAAACCTAGAACGCGCAGCTTTTGCCCATCTTTCTCAATAAAGGCTATTTCAGTTTCTAAAACCTTAAAACCGACTCGGCGCAATTCATCGGCAATTCCTTTTTCGTCGTTCGTCACGTCGTGGTTTCCCAAAACAGCAAACACGCCGTATCTGGCTTTCAAGCCCCGCAGGTTTTCAGTAATCGTTTGAATTGTCATCTTTAACGGCGGCCCAACCCCTTCAGTCGGCGAAATATAATCTCCCAAAAGCACGATTATATCGGGGTTTTGTTCGTTAGTCATTTGGACAACTTGTCGAATCTTATCTTCGGTGATGTAATGCGAACCGCCGTGAATGTCCGATATTGCAACAATTTTCAGACCGTTAAAGACAGGATTCCAATTTTTAATTTTCAGCTCATATTCGTTTACGACCAAACGATTCGGCTCAATAAAATAAGCGTATGCTAAAGAAAAAATGCTAATCAAGCCGAATATTATGGAAATGGAAATTATTTTACGGATTTTTAACATTTAATTTTCAGCAAAAAGTTTTAAGACGGCTATTTCCGGCGGAACATTAAAGCGAATTTGTGGACCCGTGCAGCCGACACCGCTTGTTACAAAAACATGCTTTCCATCAACTACAGCGTGACCAGCCATAAATCTTTTGTCATTAACAAACGCCTTTGCTCCGTAAATCGGAAATTTGACCTGCCCGCCGTGTGAATGTCCGGCAAGCATTAAACTTATTTCGGGCGGAGTTTTTAAAAGTGAATCAGGATTATGAGTGATGGCGATAATATTTTGTTTGTTCGCAATTTCTTTTAATGCCTCAGTTGGAACGCGGCGATTTTTCCATAAATCTTCAATCCCCCAAAGCCAAACCGTTTCATCGTCAACTTGAATTTCCTCTACTTGGTTTTCTAGAAATGTTATTCCGGCGCGCTCAAATTCACCGCGAACTTTCCCTGCATCGTGCCACCAATCGTGATTTCCGATTACGGCGTAGACTCCGTATTTCGCCTTCAAACCGCGTAGATTATCGGCGATTGTTTCGACCGACATTCGCAAGTCCTTCGATTTGAAACGTACTTCGGAAACATAATCGCCCAATAGAACAATCAAATCCGGGTTTTCAGCGTTTGCCTTCTCAACCAACTTGCGAATTTTTTCTTCCGTCACATTGTTTGAACCGCCGTGTATATCAGAGATTGCGACAACTTTAAATCCTTTTAATTTTTCGTTCCAATGAGGAATTTTCAAATTTTCTTCGTGAACAATTAAACGGCTTGGTTCAATAAAATAAGAATATGCCGCAATCAAAGTTAAAATCAAAATAATGAGTGCAAAAGTTATTAAAATTCTTTTCAGCAGTTTTTTCATTTCTATTTCTTCTGTGTGATTTGCGCATCTGCATGAAATTATTCTTTCGGAAAATATTCACGCCAACGTTCATCAACCAATTTCGCAATATCTTCGCGCGTTTCCAACTCTTTCGGATACCAGGGTTTCATTCGCGCATCTATAATTATTGGAGATTCGTATGAAATATGATTGTTGACGATTTTCATTTCCTTGGCGTAAATATCCGTCGAAGGATTAAACCGCGTCCAAGTCGCCCATAAAAATTTATCAGCAGATTTTGCAAAATCAGCGTCGTCGTGCAAAACAACAATTTGCCAGTCATCAAATTTTCTAGATTTTGCAATTCTATCTCCTAAGTCGTTATCGGACTCGTAGTTGTTTCCCATTAAAACTAAACATCCCTTGCAAAAAACCTCGGCTCGTTTTATATAACTCGGCAACTCTCCGTTGTATTCTCGTTTTAAATCTCGGATTGCATCGCCGACACCGACGAGCATTGCTTTGCTTCCGTGGTTGATTTTTCCGCTGGCGTAATCAAGCGTATCGAAAGAGGTTCTGTCGAAAATGAAAAAATCATTTTGCCAATTGACGCGCGCTAAAATATGTTCAAATAAACTTTTGAAATTTCTTAAATCCTGCGGTTTATCTGTTAAAAGCAAAAATTTTGTTAAAGACAGTTGACCCTCGCCCAAGATGCGAAAACCCGCGCCGAGCGCTTCGCGTGCGTATCTTTCTTTCACAACTGCCGCCGCAAGCGAGTGAAAACCCGTTTCGCCGTAACTCCACAAATCTTTGACCGCCGGCATCACCAAAGGAAACAAAGGCGATAATAATTCCTGCAAATAATCGCCGATAAAAAAATCCTCCTTACGAGGTTTGCCAACGACCGTTGCCGGGTAAATAGCGTCCTTGCGGTGAAAGACGGCTTCTACGTTTAAGATTGGATAATCGTGTTCGAGCGAATAATAGCCGTAATGATCGCCGAAAGGTCCTTCGGGCTGGCGAATTTTCGTCGGTACTCTTCCGCAAATTGCAAACTCGGCTTCGGCGATAATACGATGATGATTTTTTATCGGATTTTGAACAGTTTCTATTTTTCCGTCTGCTAAAACAGAAGCCAAAACCAATTCGGGAACATCTTCAGGCAAAGGTGCGATTGCAGAAAGAATCATTGCCGGTGCACCACCTAGGAAAATAGTTACGGGCAAAGATTCGTTTCTTTGTTCAGCTTCAAAATAATGAAAACCACCGCCTTTGTGGATTTGCCAGTGAATGCCGGTTGTTCGCGCGTCGTGTCGCTGGATGCGATACATTCCCAAATTATGTTTTCCACTCGTCGGGCTTTCCGTATAAACAAGCGGCAAAGTTATAAACGCGCCGCCGTCTTCGTGCCAAGTTGTTAAAATTGGAAGTTCATCAAGATTTGCGGGCTGGTCGCTCACTTCCAAAACCGGCGCACGTCTGACTTTTTTTGTTCCTAATTTTAATGCTGTAAATGCTAAATCTCGAAACTGCCAAAGTTCTTTTGGCTTCGGCGGTAACAGGACTTCCACCATTTCGACCGCCTTTTTGACAAGTTCCTGCGGCTTTTTCCCAAAACCTATTTCGATGCGTTTCGCCGTCCCGAAAAGATTTGTAATAACCGGATATTTCGAGCCTTTGATGTTTTTGAAAAGCAAAGCCGCGCCTTGTTTCTCAATCACTCGGCGATGAATTTCGGCAAGTTCCAAATATGGATCAACTTCCGCTTCGATTTCGATTAAATCATTTTCTTCACGAAGCGTTTTGATAAATGAACGTAAGTTTTTGTGCATATTTCGAAATCTTTATCTTTAATTCAAACAAAACCTTTGATAAAGAGCAAACGCGAAATTATTGCGCTGAAAAAGTACAAAGAATATAAAAAAGAATTAGCTACGAATTACACAAATAACACGGATTAGATTTTATTTTGTAAAACTCATCTTCTTGTTAATATATCTCTCCATTTTTCTGAAATAAAATAGCTTTCATTTTTCTTAAAAATCATTATACTTTTCCTTATACCTATCTTCTGCACGGACAAAACCTATGAAAAATTTTATTTTTATCGCCCAGCCGTTTTTAATAGTACTTCTTCTATTCTCTGTTAATGCTCAAAACATTTCAGTAACAATGTATGATGTTGTCATCAAAAATGCTCGCGTTGTTGATGGCACTGGAAATCCTTGGTTCAAAGCCGACATTGGCGTCAAAGACGGTCGTATCGCCCGTGTCGGATTAATTCGAGATGAAGAAGCAAAGCAAATCGTTGATGCTAAAAACCAAATTGTCACACCTGGTTTTATTGACGTTCACGCTCACACAGAAAACATCTTCAATCATCCCGGAGCGGAAAACTTTATTAGGATGGGGGTTACCTCTTTGGTTACAGGAAATTGCGGCGGCTCGGTAACAGATGTCGGAAAATTTCTCGGTCGCTACGAAACAACACCTTTGGCAGTGAATGTAGCCACGCTCATCGCGCACGGTTCGGTTCGCGCCAAAGTAATGGGAACGGAAAACCGCGCCCCAACGCGGGAAGAATTGAAGAAAATGGAAGACCTAGTTGAACAAGCGATGAAAGATGGCGCTGTTGGTCTCTCGACAGGTTTGATTTACGTTCCTGGAACATACGCTAAAACTGATGAAGTTGTTGATTTGGCGCGTGTTGCTCAAAAGTATCAAGGCATTTACGCCAGCCACATCCGCGACGAAGGCGAAAAGGTTTTTGAAGCTATTTCCGAAGCAATCAACATCGGTGAACAAACCGGAATTCCGGTCGAAATTTCACATTTCAAAATTTCCAGTAAAAAACACTGGGGAAAATCAGAAGAAACTCTCGGCTTGGTTCGCACCGCGCGCGAAAAAGGTTTGGTTGTAACGGTTGACCAATACGCGTACACGGCTTCATCAACTTCGCTCGATACGATTTTGCCAAGCTGGGCTTTGGAAAACGGTCGCGAGGAAGGCAAAAAACGTCTGGCAGATGAAGCGACGCGCAAAAAAATTGTCGGAGAAATTAAAAGAAATCTCAAAAACAGCAAATTCAAAGATTACTCCTACGCTTATGTTGCAAGCTACGCCGCAAATAAAGAATTTAATGGTTTGAATATCAAGGAAATTGCTAAGAAGGCAAAAGGCAAAAACGACCTCAACGCGCAAATCGAACAAATTTTAGAAATGTATGCGGGCGGCGGCGCGCAGATGGTTTATCGCAAAATGAACGAAGAAGACGTGCAGAACATTATGCGCGCGCCTTTTACAATGATTGCTTCCGACAGCGGCGTCCGTGAATTCGGCGAAGGCGTGCCGCATCCGCGCGGGTACGGCAACAACGTGCGCGTTCTCGGTCACTACGTGCGCGAATTGAAACTCATCCCGCTCGAGGACGCGATTCGCAAAATGACAAGTCTTCCGGCGCAAACTTTCAACTTAAAAGACAGAGGTTTAATCAAGGAAGGATTTGCCGCCGATTTAGTGATTTTTGACGAAAAAACAATTGCTGATAAAGCGACATTTGAAAATCCGCATCAATATCCGGTTGGTATTACGAGTGTTTTTGTTAATGGCAAGCCGACATTTTTAGACGGACGGCTTACTGAAAATCGTTCCGGCAAGGCTTTACGATTAAGCAAAAACTAAACAAAAAGAGCCGCAAACGAGATGTTTAAAGTATTCGTTTGCGACTCTTTTTTATTGAAAGTTAAAAACTTGTTGTTTTAACTTTTCATTCGTGTTTGGGAATTAGGAACTGTTTTTTGAGTTTTCCGCAAATCGTCCCGGTTTAAATCTAAATCGTTCACTGAGATGACTTCCACTTTTTGATTCGGAAAACGCTTTTGCAAATCGTCCATAAAAACCTTCGCGTCGCCGACAATAATAATGTCGCCGCCTTTAATATTCTCGAATGCGAAATCTTTAACCTGATTGTCCGAGACGTTTTCCACCTTTTGCATATACGAATTCAGCTCATCCGGTTTTAATCCGTAAAGATAAAGCTCGCTGATTTGCGCCGCTAAACCGCCTGTCGTTTCCAAAGAACGTTGGAAACTTCCGTTTAAAACGGCTTTGCGCGGCTTGAGTTCGCCCTGCAAAACCGAATCGGTTGTTATTTTAGCTATTTCCGCCATCATCAACTCGGCAACTTTAGCGGCAGAGACGTTTTTCGTTTGAGCGCGGGCAAGGAAATTGGTATTCATCGGTCGCCACGTAAAACCGCTTGACGCGCCATAACTCAATCGCTGCTTGATGCGAATTTCCTGATTCAAACGCGCCGAATACCCGCCGCCGAGAACCGAGTTGACGACTGAAGCCGGAAAAAAGTAATCTTCTCTGGTTCTTCCGACATTTCCGAGTTTTTTTGCGTAAGTAACCGCCGCTTGCCCGGAATTCGGTAAATCAACAACGAGAATTCTTCTAACGACGGAATTCTCT
>JAIVJJ010000007.1 GCA_020200095.1 Acidobacteriota bacterium
GTGCGGCACTCTCGTTCTCGAAGAAGCTAGCGAATCACATTGGGGCGATCAAATATTTCGTCTGCCACTATAATCAGGAGGTGATGCGCCTTGCTTAAACAGCATTACTTTTTGACCACTACCGATGAATTTACTCTTTACGCTGCTGACCGCTTTTTCTTATCACGCGGCGAGCGGGATATCTTCATCGGAAGCACGTTTATGTTTTTCTTGCGCGGAGTCGGAGCGACTGCCGCCGGAGGATTTTGGGGTGGACAAATCGCAGAATAAAATTTGGGCACCGCGATTCGCGTGCGTGCGTTGATAGATGCGCCCGACTCTTTCAACCACCGCGTCAATTTTGTTGTACGGGAGTTCTCCAAGTTCCGGTCTAACGAGCCGCATATCGAGCGCGGCTTTGCGCCCGTCCGACGTGATTTTCAGCATATTGTCTTGCGACGGGTCAACGCTGCGGTTACTGACGCGCTCGCTACGTCTCGATAGCTCGCCGACATACGCCTCCAGTTTGGGGCTGGCTTCGACGGCGACTGTGATCGGGCATCCACCGGCGAGAGCGGGGCGCGGCAAGTTGAGTTGCTCCGGCGTGCGAACGTCCCAGCACAAGCGTTGCATCCGGGCGAGTTCCGCCAAGTTGACGAACTTCGCAAAGCGCGTATTAACGCGGAAGCCTGAACCATCAGGACGCATTTCAACTCCGGTCACGGTTTCACCAAACGACTGCGCCCAAGAATCGAAGTGGTCGAGTCCGAATTCTCTCAGCAAGTCGAGTTGAAAGTAGCGCATCATCACGTAGCCTTCGCAGAGCGTGTTCGAGATCGGCGTACCCGTCAGACCGATGAAACGCCCGCCGTGCTGCAAGAGCCATTGCGATTTGATGAACATATCGAACGCCTGCTGCGACTCCGTATTTGAGAGTCCGGCGATGCGGCTCATCTTTGTCGGGAAATAGAGGTTCTTATAATTCTGGAACTCGTCCACGAAGAGAGCTTCGATGCCCATCTCCTCAAACGTGATCGTGTCTGTCGAGTCGCGGCGAATCTCGGCTTCGGCGGTCTTGAGTTTCGCTTCAAATCGCTTGAGCGTCTTTTCTATCTGCTTGATCGAGCGACGGTTCCCGCGCTCATCATCTTCGGCAAGCTCAGCGATGTGATTTCGCAGACGCTCCATCTCAAGCAGGATGAAGTGATTCGCCATCTCCGCCTTTGTGGGCAGCAGTTTGAATGATGGATGTGGGATGACGATTAAATCCCAATCGCAGGTGGCGATGCGGCTCATCGTTTCTCCGCGTGCGTTTTTCGTGAAGTCTTTCGCATCCGTCGTCATTAAGCGCAAGTTCGGATACAGCCGTTGGGCTTCCCTCGCCCATTGAGGCGCGACGTGCTTGGGGACTACGATCATGCTCTTACGGGCGAGTCCGAGACGGCGCAACTCCATCACCGCCGCAATCGCCGTCAGCGTTTTGCCCGCGCCGACAGTATGTGCGACGAGCGTTGTCTTCGATTGCAAGATGCGCCACACGGCATCCTTTTGTGCCGGGCGTAGCTCAATCTGATTGGACGCGCCGGGCAGCGTAAGGTGAGAGCCGTCGTAGCGACGCTCGCGCATCACGTTGAACTGCTCGTTGTAGAGACGGCAAAGCTCACGCTCTCTGGTCGCGTCTTTCCAGACCCACTCAAGAAAGCGTTCTTTCATGTCAGCAAGTTTGGCTTGCGCGGCGACCGTCTCGGTTTGGTTGATGATGCGCGTCTTGTCGTCAATCTGGTCGAAGACCAGCGTGCGCCGCAAGTTCAAAGCATCGTCGAGAATGTCGAGGGCGTGGACGCGAGTCGTTCCCCACGTCTGAGTTGCCTCAACGCTCGCCGCCGCATCCCAGCTTGGATGTTCAACGACCCATTGCGCGGTTTGAGCGAGGTAACGAATCTTGCCTCTATATGAAGGCACAAGGGAACGTGCGAACTGCTCGATGACTTCTTCGGGAATCCACGCCGCTCCAAGACGTGCGGTAATTTCGCCCGCTCCGAGCTGAGTGGGCTGTGCGGCGCGCAGGGCTTCGACGTTCTCTTGAAAGTTAGCATCGAGCCGTGCCGCCGCTTCCGCTTCACGAAGTCGGGCGCGGACATTGCCGGAAAGATACTCGTCGCGCGTTAACCATTCACCGGAAGGAGTTTGATAGATGAGTCCGCGCAACTCTTCGCGCACTTGTTCGACTGACTTGCCGCACGATAATGCAATGGCTTCAAGATCAGCTCGACCCTGTTCGTTTAGCGTGAGCAACAGAGCTTCGGCGGCTGATTCCGGTCGAGATGTGATGCGTAACGGGCGAATCGTGCGCGTCGTGAAGAGCGGGGCTTTGCGATAGCCTGCGCCGTGCGGAGCGGCTTCTTCCAGCGCGCGAAGAAAAGCGAGGATGCTGTTTTGCTCGTTGAATGCGGTGAGGTTCTGCCTTGAGTTGATGTAACCGTAGCGGATGCGGAAGCGGTCATAAGTGCGACCCAGTTCCGCTTGCGCCGTTTGCAGAGACTCCTCCGGCTCGCCATCAACTTGAATCCGAATCACTTCTTTCGCCGCGCGATAAATCTCAAGCAGATGCCCGGCACGGGCTTGTTCCAAAGATGCGCGGGCTTCTGAAAATCCTGCGAGTTCAGTTTGCGCGGCGAGTTCGAGGGAGTCAGGTTCGTAGCTTGTTTGTTTCGCTTCATCAGCCGTGACAGTCGCCTTCTCTTCATCACCCGTGCTTATCACAAGCAAGTCTGCCGGAAGCGCTCGGCGCAGAGTCTTGATTAACTCGTCTTTAAGGTCTGTGCCTTCCGTCGCCGTCACCGTGAACTCATTACGCCCGTAAAGTCCGTGCTGCCCGATACATGGGCGACCAAGCATCAACCTTTCGTCTTCCGCGAACATTCGATTCAGCGTCACGCTAACGGGCACGCCACGCTCGTCTGTCACGGTGTACTCCGTCGCCTCCGTCCAACACTCGCTTTTAGCATCATCCGGTGAGAGCGCAGCAGTGCGTTTCCTTAAGATGATGATGTCGGTAACGACTTGCGTTCCGGCATTCGCGGTAAAAGCATTGTTCGGCAAGCGCACGCTGGCTAGGAGTTCTGCGTGCTGCGCGATGTATCGGCGCACACGGGCATCTTGTTTGTCGAGTGTGAAGCGCGAGGTGATGAAAGCGATGATGCCGCCCGCGCGCACGACTCTCAAAGATTTGGCGAAGAAATAATCATGAATTGATGCACGCAGGAAATGTTCGCGCACGCTCAAGTCACAGACTTTGTAGTTGCCGAACGGAACGTTCGAGATGACGAGATCGAAACATTCGGCGGGCAAGTTAGCCGACTCATAGCCTTCAGCATAAACGTTCGCGCTCGGATAAAGCAGCTTGGTGATGCGAGCCGAAAGCGGGTCGAGTTCAACCGCAGCGAACTGCGCCTTGCGTTTCAACTCATCCGGCATCGCCCCGAAGAAATGCCCGACACCCGCCGCCGCCGGTTCAAGCACCCGCAAATATCTTCCATCTGTTGCATGGGCGAGTCCGAGATGCAGCAAGCCTTGATAAATAGCGCTGATGACGGCAATCGAAGTGTAATGCGCGTTGATGGACGAAGCGCGCAACGCCCGTTGTTCTTCGGGCGTAGTCAGCGCGGCGAGGTCTTCCGCCGGTAGCGCAGCGGCGTGCGTGCCGTTCGGAAAGGCGCGTTTGATGAGCGTCGAGTCTCCCCAACCCGTATAGCGCGCTAAGATGGATTGCTCGTGTGCGGTCGCAACGTCGCGTCCTTCCACTTCCAACTCTTTCAGAATCGTCAGCGCGGCGATGTTCGCTTCGTACTTAGAGGCTGTGCCGCCTAAGTCAGTGAGATTTTCGTCGGAAGTAAATGAGAAGTCGGTCATAGAGTTCCTGATGAAATTGAAGTTTCTCAAGCGTGCTTTGCTGACCGCTTTTATTTTGTATGAAAGTTATCGCGCCAAGTGAGAGTAGCCTAAAGAAGGATGAGATATAGGGTGATGGCTTCCATTGAATCACCACAACGAACAGATTAAATACCACCGCGACACACTATAACTGGAGCCGATAGCGGCAGAATCACCGCAACTTTCGTCTCAAGCCGCTAGTGTTTGTCTCCGGCTGCCTTCACCATTTTGTTCAGCTTCGTCAATGTTTCGTCGCACCAATCGAGAAGGGCTTGGCGGATTTGTTGACCATAGCGCACCGTCATCAACCAGTAAGGTGCATTCGGATTGTCGGCACATGTAGCCTTGAGTTCTTTTTCAATCGCCTTGTACTTTTCGAGCAACACGCGCTGAAGCTCCCGAAACTCTTCGACGTGCCGGATGTTGACGCTCACCGCCACCTCTTCGCCGAAGAAGAGCTTTAGTAACATCTCGTTGCGCTCCACTTTCGGCATACTCGCGCCTTCGGCGAGCCAAGCCCGCAACTCTTTGCGCCCCCGCTCGGTCAAACTGTAAACGTGGCGGTCGGGCTTGCCCGCTCCTTTTTGAACAGTCTTAGTCACCAGCTTCTCGGCGACCAGACTTTTCAGCACCGGATAGATTTGCCCGTAGCTCTCCGCCCAAAAATAGCTGATGCTCTCTTGGATTTCCTTCTTGATGTCGTAGCCGGACATCGGCTCGATGCTGAGCATTCCGAGAATTGCGTATTTGCTTTTCGTCTCTCTCATATTTGACCTACTATATATCTTCGTGATATATAACTCGTCGTTATAAACTTGATTGTAATGCACTGGCGGCAGTTCTGTATAGCGGAGGGTAAAGATGGACAATATTTTCAGCGTATTCCTGACATTACACATCTTCTTTGGCGGCATTGGATTGTTTGTTGCGCCGGGCGCGATGTTGACGCGCAAAGGAGGACTCTGGCACAGGCGCTGGGGCAAGGCTTACTTCTGGTCAATGGTCGTCGTCGTCCTAACCGCTGTCTTGCTGTCGCTCATGCGTTTCAATCCTTTTCTGCTGCTCATCGCGGTGTTCAGTTTCTACTTGGCGTTCTCCGGCTACAGAGTGTTGTATCGCAAAACTCCGCAACAACGGGCGCGCGTTGGCGATTGGAGCGCGGCTGTGTTGATGTTAGTGGGCGGTGCGATTCAAATCGGATACGGAATTTATCTACTCCTGATAACAACTCTCGGAATTGTCGCCATCGTCTTTGGCATCATCGGTTTGTCATTAGCCGTCTCGGACATTCGCAGTTTCTTGCGCCCTCCCGCCGACAAGCGGGCGTGGTGGTTCTCGCACATGTCGAGCATGTTGGCGGCTTACATCGCTACGGTCTCAGCCTTCTCGGTCGTCAACTTTCACTTCCTGCCGCCGGTCGTGCGGTGGCTGTGGGCGACAGTTGTTGGCGCAATAGGCATCGCCATCTGGACACGTTATTACCGCGAGAGATTTCGCCGCGCAGATGAAGCGCGAAACGAATCTGAGGCGCGAAGGGAGCGTGTCATCGAACAAGTACCGGCGCAGGTTGAGCGAAGAATAAAAGAAAGAGGTGCGCCCGCTTAACTCCGGCGTTAGGCGCTCGCTTGCTACTCTGAGGGACTGTCGCTGAGCACGCTGATTTGAGTATCGGACCGTGATGAAGGAGTTAAAGATGTATTGTCCATCTTGCGGCACGGCCGTGATAAACGAACTGAACTACTGCAAACATTGCGGGGGCAGCTTGAGTATCGTGAAGGGCAGTGGTCAAACCAAACCGCCGAAGTCGCCAGCCGATTCAATTGGAGAAGACATATTTTGGACCACCGTCTTTGGTCTCGGTTTGATTTTCGGCGGCGTGGTCGCTATGAGAGCACTCGACGTTAGGGAAGCGCTCATTATCGCGTACATGGTTCTAAGCTCTTTGGCATTCATAGGGCTTTACGCTTTGGATATGTGGCGGTTCGTTCGATTCCATGGCAGTTCTCAAGAGAGCAGCGTCACTACTGCTCAGGTGGAGAAGTTAAATACAAAGGAACTTGACGCGGCTCCGACGTATTCCCTTTCCGAATTCACGCCGAGTGTCACCGAGGGCACAACCCGTGCATTCGAGCCGTCATATAGAGGGTTGAAACGCCAATAGTAGGGCTGCCTTTAATCTGTCTTAACTCATCGCCAAAAATATAAGGAGTAGTCATGTTTCAAAGACGCTTTCTTCTTTTCCTATTATTGATTTCGCTAACGGTGATCCAGTCATTGTCAGGGCTGACAACCGCTCAATCTTCTTTCGCGTCAGACAAACAACCCTCTAGCGAAGCGACTGAAACAAAATCATCTCAAGCACAGCCCGCCGTTGAGCAGATACTTGATAAGTACGTTCAAGCCCTCGGTGGCAGAGCAGCCATTCAAGCGCAGACATCCCGCGTCATGAAAGGAGCCATTACCGCACCCTCAATGGGCGCGAATCCCATTGGCACCATCGAGGTTTACGCGAAAGCGCCGAATAAACAGCTAACGCTGATTACCTCTTCGGTCATAGGAAACTCACGTATAGGTTTTAATGGCGCTATTACGTGGGCGGAAGAAAACGGGGTGGTAAAGGATTTGCCCGGCTTCTCAAAGCGTGAAGCCGATTTCTATCTACCGATCAAGATGCAGGAAATCTATCCCAGAATCGAACTCAAAGGTAAAGAGAAGGTTGGAAACCGCGAAGCCTATCGGCTGGAAGCTCCGCGCGGCGGCAATCCCAAGCGTTGGTATTTCGACACTGAAACCGGTTTGCTGATTCGCACTGAAGTCAGAGACATGGAAGGCAAGGTGCTCACAAGCGAAGATTATGAAGATTATCAGGCGGTTGATGGCGTGAAGCTCGCTTTCACCACCCGCCGCAAAGATGGCATCATCGAAAGCATCATTAAGCTGACGGAAGTTAAGCACAACGTCCCCGTTGATGATGTGAAGTTTGAGAAGCCTGTAGCGAAATCTCGTGGCGAACTGTCATCGCCTCAATCAGCCCCCGTCACGGTGGATGTGCCAAAGGGCACGCCGCAGATTAAAAAGCAACCCGACTACTCACCGCTCATCGCAGAACTGAAGGAAAAGACACCTCAACTCATGGCACAGAGGGGTATTCCGGGAGTAGCAATTGCGTTAATAGATGGTGAGAGATTAGTCTGGGCTGAAGGGTTTGGTTTTACTGATCGTTCCAAGAAAGTCAAAGTCACTGAGAATACGCTCTTTAACTTAGCGTCCGTCGCTAAGACCTACACGGCTTCAGGTTTTTTAATAGCCGCCACCAAAGGCTGGCTGAAACTTGATGACCCGGTTAAAAAGTACCTGCCGACGTTTACCGTCAAGAGTCGCTTTGGTGCGGATCAGGTCAACAAAATAACCTTCAGACACTTGTTAAGCCACCGGGCGGGTATCAGTCGTGAAGCACCCGTCGGCAATCTTTTCGACGATACCCCCTGCACGTTTGAAGAACATATTAAGAGCATCTCCGATAGCTGGCTGATTGCTCCGGTAGGAGAGCGGTATAGCTACACGAATCCCGGAATAGATTTAGTGGGCTATGTCTTAGGGGTTCACTCGCGGAAGCCGTTCGAGCAGTTTATGAAAGACGAGTTATTCATGCCAATGGGGATGACCTCAAGCACCTTCGATCAAAAGGAAGCTCTGCGGCATCCGTCGCTCGCCAGAGGGCATTCTTTGTCCGGCGAGGAAGTTCCAGACAACTTCACGTCCATGATTCCGTCCAGTGGTATGTACTCATGTGTTAAAGACATGGCAAGGTTCGTGTCATTCCAACTAAGTGGCGGAAAGGTACAAGGTAAGTGGCTAATATCGGAGACTCTTTTGAAAGAAATGTACGCGCCGCAATTCGCTGTCAAAGACCAAATAGCCGGATATGGTTTAGGTCTTGGAGTGGAGCGGTGGAGAGACGCAACATTATTGATTCACGATGGGGGTGGTTATGGATACAACACTTGGCAAGCTTGGATACCCGAATATCAAATTGGCGTAGTCGTCCTTGCAAACAGGCTGAGGCTGACCGACTTTCTACCCGAAGAGATCGGACGGCGCGCGATGTTGATGATGGCGCAAGCCAAATACGGCTACCTCCCGCCGGACAAGCCTTCCATTCCTGAGAACAGACCCGTCGTGAGTTTAGATGCCGGGCAACTGCGCCGACTGGAAGGGACGTACCGGCTTGGAACTAATACGTCGCTACCGGATACTCTCGTCACATTCAAAGTTGAAGAGGGTAATCTTTTTTACCTCGAAGGGGGCGGACTCTTCGGCATGGGCACTCCTTCCAAGACGAAATTGTATGCACATAACGCGACGGAGTTCACGTCGGTTAAGCAGAGATTCAGTTTCCATTCGGACAAAGCGGGAAGGATAACAGGCGTACTGGCACAAGACCCATCTAGCACCGGCACGGTGTTCATGCCGCTCAATGATCGTCCCGATGATCCGCTAGATTCAAACCGTCCAGAATGGCAAGCCTACGTCGGCGAATACGCGGGAAGAATTTTCGGGATGACATTTAAGGCAGCAGTATCAATAAAGCATGGGTATCTGTATGTGAGTTGGGGTGGAGGTGACAGACTCAAATTGACTGAGTATGAGCCGGGTCTTTTTTTCAGATCAGATGGCGAGTCAGTAAGCTTTCAAGGTGATCGCATGTGGCTTGGGAATAGACCATTCACGAGAAGTAAAGGAAGATCGGATGATTCCCGATGAGAGCTAAAGAATCTGACCGGAGGATTCCTTCCATTCCATCTTTCCCTTTGCGATGGTACGTGCTTTTCCGGCGTTATCCATCTTTGCTGCTCGATTTCAGATTTCTGTTCGAAGTGATAATCAGACGAAGCCCTATCTTCTGGGACAACTTCATGGAAGCTGAAAGGAGACGCCGTTCTCAGGAAGGTAATGCTTGCTCTGTCGAAAGACCAAGAGATGTTCCAGCACCCGGAACGTGGCGCATTGATGATTGAATCCATGACAAAGTAAAAAGGTTCTCTTGGGGGCTGAAAGATGAGATGAGATGAAAATACAAATGCCTATTTCTCTTTACGCGCCGCCGAACAATCGCTTGCAGCCGACCCACCTCAAGGTGACTCTCGTCAACGTTGTGTAGCTCCGTCTTGCTTATGTGTTATCGTCGGCGGGCGGCTGGAGCGAGGCGTTATGCGCTTTCTTGTAAAAATGGAGAAACTTTATGGAAGCAGTTCTTGAACATACATCTGCTCCGGGCGTAAGTGGTCTGGCGTTGTTTCGGATGATGCCGGAATTTAAGCGCAACACGCTGCAAACTTTTGTCAATCTAGCTGACCGCTACGGCGACATCGTTTGTTTTCGCGGGCTGTGGACTTCGTTTATTCGGTAACTCTTAGACCGAGCAGAAGTTTGAAAATGACGTTGCATCAAGCGTAAAAACGAAGCAGCGTTGCCGCTTCGCTTACCGACGGAGAAAAAATGTGAGAATTTGCTAAAGTTACTTTCAGATGAACACATGCAAACGTATTGTCTTAACTACACACGGCACGCTCGGCGACCTTCATCCTTATCTCGCCATTGCTCTTGAGTTGCAAAAGCGCGGTCATAAGCCTGTGATTGCGACGAGTGAATATCATCGTCGAAAGATTGAAGCGGCAGGCATTGAATTTCACGCCATCCGACCGGATATTTCTTTTGATGACAAAGAGCTTCATCGCCGGTTGATAGAACCGAAGCGCGGGGTGGAGCGCGCTATTCGTGAATTTATGCTGCCTGTTCTGCGAACGACGTATGATGACTTGCTGGCGGCGGTGCAAAAAGACGGCGGGGCAGACTTGCTCATCTCGCAAATTCTTATTTTTGCCGCGCCTCTGATTGCAGAGAAAACAGGCATTCGTTGGGTATCAACCGAACTGCAACCGGGCGCGTTTATGTCGGCTTACGACCCGCCTGTGCTTGCGCCCTTTCCGGCACTGGTGAAATTACGCGGCTTAGGCTCGACATTTCACGGTGCGCTTTTCCGCTTTGCCAAACTCACCGCGCGTTCGTGGAGTGAGCCGGTGCGCGGGCTTCGGCGGGAACTTGGACTGCCTCCGGGCAAAGACCCACTCTTTGAAGGAAGAAACTCACCTCATCTGGTGCTGGCTCTGTTCTCTCGCATACTTGGAGAGCCGCAACCTGATTGGGCGGTAAATACATTAGTCACAGGATTTCCGTTCTATGACGAAAATAGCTCAAATCTTGCGCCTGAACTTGCACAATTTTTAGATGAAGGAGAACCGCCGATTATTTTCACGCTTGGCTCGTCGGCGATTTGGGACGCAGGCAATTTCTACGTTGAGAGCATCGCCACCGCACAGAGACTTGGAAAGCGTGCTGTGCTGCTCGTCGGCAACGACCCGCTCAATCAGCCGTCTCAGCCGTTGCCCAAGAATGTGATTGCCATTGTTTACGTGCCGTATGCTCAAATCTTTCCGCGCGCTTCGATTATCGTACATCAAGGCGGCATCGGGACGACCGGACAAGCGTTGCGTGCAGGAAAGCCGATGCTTGTGATGCCGTTCGGCGGCGACCAATATGATAACGGAGCGCGTATTGAGCGGTTGGGTATTGGACGTACAATTATGCGAAAGCAATATACGGCTGAACGTGCTGCCGCCCAATTGAAGCAACTCTTTGATAATCCAAGTTATCGGGAAAGAGCAGCAGATTTAGGGCGGCTCGTGCAAACTGAAAACGGCGTGCGTGTCGCGTGCGATGCGATCGATGAGCAGCTGAGCCAAGCAACTTAAAAAAGTTATGCGCGGTGTCTGATTTCTATGAACGGATGGTAGAACAAATCATTGGACGCGAGGGCGAAACCGCTACTTTCATTTGGCGTTGTCTGTTAAACCTTAACCGGCTTCTATCCGGTTTCGCCCCACATCAACTCCGGCGTTGAATCGCGGTTTCGCTAACCAACTGCTTTGATATGTGAAGTCTGTTTTTGCGCTTGACGGTCGGCGACGGAGTTGACGTAAGCGTAGAGATTGGTGAGTTGCTCTTTCGTCAAATTGGCTAACTCCGTTGTGCCATACTGTTCACGCATTCGCGCGACGACTTTCGGATTCTCTTCCGTTAAGCCGATGTGCAAAAGCCCTTCGCGGACGCTCTCGCGCAAACGCTCAAGCGAAGTCTGCTCGCCTTTATCACGAACGACGGCAGGCGCGCCGGTAGTCAGCCACGTCGCGAGAGTTGCAGCGAAACTCCTGCCCGGCTTCGCAATAGTTTCGTTCGGCGTGAGACTCCGGCAGCGCGTTTTGGTGATCGTCAGGTTGTTCTCCATGTCGAGCATGCCGACAATGTCGAACTCGTATTCGATGCCGTCGCGCTGCACCGCTCCCAGACCTACTTTGCGCGGCGTGAGCCGCCCGCGCTCATTCGCTTCGATGACGTATTCAGTCTTCGTGCGAAGTGTGGCGATGACGTGTGCCTTAGAGCGCAGGATCGCGTCAACAAGCCCGTTGTGAAGCGGCGTCACATCTTTCCACGCTGTAAAACTGTTCTTGCTCGAAGCCGCCGCGCGATCAACCATCTCCAATGCGCCGTCCTTGCCCACCCAAGCGTGCGAGAGCGAGTCAACGATAATGACATCCGCGCCCGCCTCTTCCGCCGCTTGGATAGCAGCGATGTAAGTTTTCGGGTTGAAGGTGTCGAGTTCGATGACCTCAAAATCGAACTCGTCGGCATACTACGATGCGCTGCCGCGCTCGGTGTCAATGAGAATGACGCGCTCTCCTAAATGCCGCGCAATGTTGAGGGCGGAAAATGTTTTGCCCGATCCGGGCGGACCCATCAGCGCGATGCGCGCTTTCGCTTGCGACTTACTCGCCTTCTTGATCTCGAATTTCATTGCTGTCTCTCTTTCTCTTCGCTTGTGCAGGTGTAACCAGACAACTCTTCGGTTTCGTAGTTGTGCCAGTGCGTCATCGATAGAGCGTGAAGCCGGAAAGACGATGTTGACCATAGTCAACAATCGTGATGTCAATCACCTTTTTCACTTCACGATCAAGATGCTCGAAGTCCGCATAGCTCAACTTCCCTGTTTCGATCTCCTCTTTCGCTTCTTCCTCGCTGTCGGCTGCAATCTCGTAGTCAACCAGCAACTCCCACGTCTCGCGCGCGGTGATCCTGAACTCCGGCATTGTCTTGACCTCAAAATAGCGAAGCGGCAAAGGTAACTTACCTTTGCCGCTTCGCTGTCATGATTGGCTGATTTGTGGCGTCTCTTAACCGGCATATGCCGTTAGAGAACTTCGGATGATTTCATTTTCGTTGAGCGTTTTAACTTTCAGTCACATGACGAAGTTATTTGTCGTGTCTGAATTATTGAATACTTCAGAACGCTTCTTGCCGACCGCTTTTCTTTTACCTGCTGGTCAATCCGGCGCAAGCGGCATAGCGGCGCAGGGCTTCGAAATCGGCGCGTTGGATGGTGACTTCAGTTTGTCCCATCCTCATCTCGACTTCGTGCCCGCCCGCGATGCGGAGAAACTTTTCAACGGGCAAGACAAGCTGCATCTTTTCTTGAACGAGTGGCGAAGTCGGAACGCCGCCGAGCGTGTAAGCGATCCCGCCGCTCACGCGCTCGCCGTCAACGATGAAATTGACCTCTGCTTGCTCATGGTAACGGTAGCGTTCGGTTTTCGAGACGAACACGAGTTCAATTTCGCGCGGTCTGTTAGGCGCGCGGTCTTCTGATGTGGCGAGATTGACGGTCAAGGAAAGTTCTTCGCGCGGCGAGTCGGAGCGAAAGATCGTGCGCTCCGGCATTGAAACAGTCGTGCGATTGCTGAACCTGTCCCGCACCGTTTCGCAGCCCGCGCTAGTATTCGTCGCATTTGCATTCTGCCCATCTTTACCTTTATCGGTTCTAGTTTGAGTGCTTGCCGCCGAGTAAACACTCGCCATAAGCAACGCGGCAAGGGCGGAATGAAGGGCGATTCGTAGCGAGGTTCTCATTTTCATTACATAATTCTCCGAAGTTCTTCGACAAAATTCAACGGTCAGAATCTTCGCCGTTGCGTAAAACATTAGGCTAACGCAATCCGCGCTCTTATTCCAACCCGTCAATTATGCGGTGCATCGTTGACCTAGAGATTTGGAGCGTCTTAGCGGCAAGCGAACGATTATTGCCCTGTGCCGCGAGCGTCTCTTTGACCACTCTGTTTCTGAAACATTTTACCTGCTCGTCTAATCCACCTCGATTGTTATTGCTGCAAACGCAGTCTGCCCGCTCATCTCCATCGTTTGCTCCCTCTCGCTTGTGCGATTGCGAGCGGTTTGTTTCGTCTTTCATTGGAAGATGCGGAGCAAGGTCAACGGCGTACACCGTTTTGTCAGGTGCGTGCGCGATTGCGCGACGAACGACGTTCTCCAATTCGCGGACGTTGCCGCGCCATTGGTATTCGCTCGAAAAATCCGTCAGCAGTTGCAACGCATCTTGTGCGAACTGCACCGTGCCGCCAGTTTGTAGATGCGCGAAATGCACCGCCAATAGCGGTACGTCTTCGAGTCGCTCGCGTAAGGGTGGCATATGAATCTGATGGTGGCTCAAACGATGGTACAAGTCCTCACGAAATCGCCCACGCTTAACCTCTTCCACCAAGTTGCGGTTCGTCGCGGCGACGACTTGCACATCCGTCTTGACCCAACGCTTCGCGCCGAGCCGTCGCACTTGCCCGTCTTGCAGAACGCGCAGCAGCTTCGGCATCACCGCGCGCGAGGCTTCCGTGATCTCATCGAGAAAGAGCGTCCCTCCGTTTGCCATCTCCCATAGCCCATGATGTTCGTGGCGGTCTGCGCCGGTGAACGCGCCGGGACTGCTACCGAAAAGTTCCGAGTCGGCGAGTTCGGCAGGCAGGGTGCTGCAATTGACTGCGATGAAAGAACCCGTGCGGTAACTGCTATGCCGGTGGATCAAACGCGCGACGAGTTCCTTTCCAGTTCCCGTCTCGCCTGTTACTAAGAAACGCTTACCCGTCGTGCTTGTCTTTACGCTCGTGTGATTGTTTCCGAGACTCTTTGCGAGTTCCTTGAAAACTTGAAGGATAGGGTCGGATTTACCGATCAGCGCATACTCGTCATGTGAGGCGTGAAACTGAAAGTCATCTACTCTACTGCGTGCGTGTGTCTTTTCATTCTCTGCAGCTTGCAGTCTCTCGACGACGCGGCGCGAGTGTTCGTAGATGTCCGCCTCACGGCAAGGCTTTCTGATGTAATCCGACGCACCATTTAAGACTGCGTCGAAAATGATATTCGGATTTCCCGCCGTTACCGTAACAATGATCTATGTGGACGGATCGCATCTTCTTTTCAATTCGCGGAGCAGGGTCAACTCGCCCGTAGAATCAATGCGATGCGTTGACAAATGAGCATCACAAAAAACGAGTTTCCATCCATGACGATTGATGCCCTCAATCGCTTCGTCGATTGAGGCGGCTTCTGTAACTTTCCATCGTTGAGAAGATAAAACGTCTTGCAAGACGCGCCGTTCTTGCGTGTTTGCATCAATCACGAGGGCAAATAACTCCATCCGAAACCGTCCCGCAGGTTCGTAAAAATTACCGCAACAGGGTTCGACGGAGCGTACAGTAATTCCTATTCCTTGTCTGTGTCACACCCGACTGTGTCGGACACCCGACACAACGTCGCTTAACGAAGATCCAAGAAAATTGGATTTTGAGACTTAACTTTTACGCGGCGACGAACAGTTCTTCCTCGTTTTTAATCGCGTGGTAACAGGTGCAAGCCGTCGCTTCTAAACCTGCGTCATCGAGGATCGTAATTACTCCACGCCGGTAGCGTATTAAGCCGGAGCCTTGTAACGTTCCGGCGGCTTTCGTTACGTCGGTGCGCGCCGCGCCTAGAAAGTTAGAGATGAATTCGTGCGTGAGATGCAAAGTGTCACTGTGCGCTCGGTCGCGGGTCATCAACAGCCAGCGCGCCAAACGCTTCTCGATGATGTGGAAGCGATTGCAGACGATTGTCCGGGCGAACTGCGAAACGAGCGTGTGCGTGAAGCAGAGGATTATCTCTTGTAACTCGCCGCCTTGTTTAAACTCATGGCGTAAAGCGCGCGCTTCAATGCTCAACGCCTCGCCCTGAATCTGCACGACCGCACGGAATGGCGCGGGGCGGAAGCGCAAGATGCTCGAAATGCCAACTATGCCTTCGTGTCCGACAACTCCCGCTTCGACATTCTCAGTATCCTCCATAGTTACAACCAGCGATACGACTCCGCTTTGGACGAAGTATGCGCGATTAACTTCGTCGCCGGTGTCATAGAGGACACTGCCCTTTATCGGCTTGTAAGTATGCAGATGTGTAGCGATCCGCTCGAACTCAGCGCGAGGTAAAGCAGCGAGCAGCCGGTTGGTGAGGACAACTTTTGACTGGCGAGGTGCGTGCATAAATCTTTCTCCCCTTTTCAAATCTAAGAAGCTGTCGCACGCTCATGGAAATTATAGTCGAAAATGCGTGGTTGCGTTGTCTTCAATCGTTATTGTTGATTCTTGGTTGTTTGACCTCGCATTTTGCTGCAATCGATTAAAAGCGAACGGCGCAGACTGTAAAAGCCTGCGCCGCTTCTTGATTATCCAACAGACGATTTAGCGTTGTGCAGTTTTCATCACACAGCCGAGCGCGCAATTTAGCCCGCCGACCCAGAACACAAGCGCGATTGTTAAGCTACGACGAATCATTGTCTCAACTTATTCTCTCAGCCCGGCGAAGGAGCCACCCGCTTTCATCTTTGACGGATGATACGGGCTGCACGAGCGTTGATCGCCGGAATAATATCACAACCGCATGGGTGTTTTCGCGCTATGTCCGTCGAGTTTCCGGCGACCAATCGGGCGATGGTCTTTTAATCCACACGCTCCCCACAGTCTGTACTGTGCCCGTGATGCTCGTTTGACATTATGGGTGTACGAACGGCGCAAGAAACGTCAGGCTAGGGTCGGGTGCCGTCCTCTGCGCTTCTGGCGCAGGAAGACGCACATATCCGTCCCCGAAAGCCTGCTATGCTACCTTTAGCCGTGTTGGGAGGTTTAATCGATTCGCGGAGGGTGAAAGGACGATTGATTTCAGGCTTGACCCTCTAGTCAAGTGCAGGGTTTATAAATCTAACTTCGGTTGAAGTTACAATTAGAAAGGAGCAAGAAAATGGCAACACACACTGATCCGGTCTGCGGGATGCAGGTTGATGAACGAACAGCCGCCGGGCGATCCGAGCACGAGGGGCAGACTTACTACTTTTGCAGCGCGGGTTGCAAAGAGAAGTTCGACCAAGATCCGACAGGGTATGCACGTCAGAGCGGCGAAGGACAGAGCAGCGCGGCGTGATGACGGACGACGTAGGTGTACACCAAAAGAGCGCGGACGTTTTCTATGCGTCCGCGCTCTTTTACGTTCGAGTTGCAGCCGTTAAAGAGAAGATGAAAGCAAAAGGCTCCTCTTGACTCTGTACATGGCTACAGGGTTTATACTGTCTGCATCAACATCTTGAAAGAGGTATATAAAAATGAGACCGGCGTTCAAAAGCGTGCAACTCGTTGATGACGAACAGGGGCGAAGAATGCTCAAGATCGGCGAGGTGTCGAAGCAGAGCGGCATCGGGATTGAGGCACTCAGGTTTTATGAAAAGAGTGGGTTGCTCGATAAGCCTTCGCGCACCTACAGCGGTTATCGCGTGTACGACTCGGAGGTGCTGGAGCGTCTCGCGTTCATCAAGCAGGCGCAGACTCTAGGGTTCTCGCTTGACGAAATCAAACGAGTCATTGAGGACGCACGCACCGGGCAAAGTCCCTGCGACGAAGTGCGCGAGATCGTGCGCCATCGCTTGGAAGAATTGGACGAGCGGATGCGCGAGATGCGCCGTTATCGTAAAGAGTTAGCCGAGACGCTTGAGGAGTGGGACAAGGTGGGGCGTGCGCCGGGTCACATCTGCGGGCTGATCGAAGGCGCGCACGTCGAACATCCGCTTGCGCCGGTGCATCGCGTCGAGCGAAAGAACAAGAAGAAGTAAAGACGCGCGCACAACTTCAGAGGGTCACGAGGGAACTGGCTGCTTCGACCGGCTTTAACAGCCGGATTGCAACATCCGATACGTTTTGCAGGGGCGTCTAAAAAAAGTTTACTAATAACTGATGTTACGCAAAGCAGAAGCCCTTGCTAAACTTGACAGATGAGCAAGTCAATGTTGGACATCTACACGGATTACCTGATCTGTTCGTTCGGGCAAGCCTCCGCGACGGGACTTGCG
>JAIVJJ010000247.1 GCA_020200095.1 Acidobacteriota bacterium
ATACGGAAGTTCTTAAAATCAAAACTAATATCGTTAATGTTGACGCGGTTGTTTATAACAAGAAAACGGGACAAATTGTTACTGGTTTGAAAAAGGAAAATTTCGCTGTTTTTGAAAATGGAATCAAACAGGATATTACGAATTTTGCCACACCTGAAGCTCCGATTACCGTTACGTTGGTTGTCGAATACAGCAAATGGTCGGAAATTTTCGGTTTATACGCCAGTCGTGGAATGGAAGCGGGAAAATTGGAAGTTGTGCGCCCGGTTGCTTATTTTCTTTCAAGATTTATTAAACCGCCCGGCGATTATGCTTCGGTCATTGCATTCGATATGCGTCCGACACCGATAACTGATTTTACAAACGACCCGAATCGTCTGCGCCAGACCGTGGATTTGCTTCTTAGAAACAATCCGGCGTTTCGTGAAAATAATTTGTTTGATGCGGTAAAATTTGCCCTCGTCGGAGGCAAAGGCGACACGGTTGTTTTGGAGAATAAGAAAGAGCGCACCACGGAATATGGCGGAATGGTTGACGTTCAGGCAAAACGACGAGCGATTATTCTAGTCGCTTCCGGTATTGATACTTTTAGTAAAACGAACTATGACCAGGCTCGTAAAATTATTCAAAACTCCGGTATTCCGATTTACATTATCAGCACCGGAAATCTTTTTTATAAAATGTACGAACAAAATCTACCGCCGACCGATGGAATTGACGGTATGCCCGGCAGATTAACTTTTTTGCAGGCGCAAAACACGATGAATACTTTCGCTAAAGAATCTGGCGGAGCGCATTTTCCCGTAACTTTTGAAGGCGAAATACCGGGCGCTTTAAATAATATAAATAGTCTTCTGCGTAACCAATACAGCATCGCATATGACGCGGACGAAAGACGCGAAGCTGGCAAGAAATACAAACTCGAAGTTAAAGTTGATGTAAATGGCGATGGGCAGTATGAAGAAAAAGGTTATGTCATTCAGCACCGACCGTTTTTTACCACACCGAAGGAAAAGGAAAAAGAAAAATAATTTGCTTTGATTTCTTAACGTAAAAGGCAGGTTTTTATCGCCTGCCTTTTTATTTTCTTAAACGCCATAAATTTTCAGCTTGAATTCATCATTTGAAGTATAAACTTCGACGCGCTGCCCAGAAAAAATGCGCGATTTGTTGAGAAGCATCGGTAAGCCGCCTTTCGGCACGTTTGTTCCATACTCTCTTTTGCTAAAAATAGAAGCGATTTGCGGATTTAGTTTTTGCGTAATGCCGTAACGAATCGCCCGTGAAGCAGGAGGAACAAAACCGTTTGTGCGGCGCGGATTAATTATTTCGATAGCATTATCGTAAATCAAAACCCGAGTCGGAATATCCCGAATAGCTAAATCGCGGTGAACAAGAGCGTTTGCAACCGCTTCTCGAATCGAAAAAAGATGATAATTTCCGCGCGCCCTAATCGGCGATTTATTATTCAAAGGAGATTTGCCGGGTTTTTCTTTCAATAAATCACAGTAACGATTAATAAACTGTAGAGAAGATTCGTAGAGCGATAAAAGATTTCCCTGTAGTTCAATTTTCTCGACCATTTGCGAGTTTCCGTTTTCACCGGAAAAACGAACTAACATAATTTTTGAATGCGGAACGAATTCGGCTACTTTCTCGTTTTTTCCGAACAATAAAACGGCGGCAACCGTCGGCATAAATTCGTCCGAATTTCCTACAGCTAACAGCAAATCTTTTTTCAAAAAATCACCGGTTTGATATAAATTTTTCCCCAAAAGTTCATCGTCGAACGCATTCGCAAAACTCCATAAAAGCGCGTCGTCAAAATCGTTTTCGGTGACGTTCTGAATCGGTATATTTTCAAAACTGAGCGGACGAATCTCACTCAGCCAATTTGATAATTCTTCGCGGGCTGTACTTCTTCCGGGTTTCTAACGCCTTCGACGCGCAGTTGGTCGCTAACTCCAAAAATCATCGTTCCACCGTCGGTATTGGCAAGCGCGACGATTCCTTTGGCAATTTTTTCCGAATTGGAGAGTTTTACTTTTAATTCGAGGTAAGTATCTTCGCCGCCGCGAATAAGGCGCAAAAGCTCGGTTCGCGTAGTCGATGGGGCGGGTTCATTCAAGATATATTCTTGAAAAGAACGTGCGTTTGGAGTTTCAAACCTTTGAGTGTTACGAAATTTTCTTCGTGGCATCTATTTCGGCGTGTTAATTTTTGTCTGGACGGTACACGCTTCTTTCACCGCCCGAATACGTTTTAAAAACGCATTACTGGAATAGAAAGTTTCAACACTTTTAATTGAAACATTTATACGCTAAAAAGTAAAAAGAAACGCTGGAATTGAAATTTTTATTTGCGCTTTACGTGAATTTTTCGCAAACTTAGGACGTTCTTTTGATTTCAACCGAAAACAATATAAAAAAGTGGAAACGGAAGTCATTACAGCTTACGTCAGTCTCGGCTCAAACTTAGGTGACCGAGCGGGCAATTTGCTGCTTGCCGTGCGCGGGCTTATGGAAGCAAGTTTTGTCGTCAACAAACTCTCCGCCATTTATGAAACAGAACCGTTCGACTTGGAGAATCCGAAGGAACATCCCACGTATTTAAATATGGTTGCGGAAATTCGCGTAACGAACATTTCACCTTCGCAAATGATGGCGCGGATGCTGCGGATTGAATACCTGCTCGGACGCCGTCATAAAAACTTAAAAAAACCCAGAACGGTTGATATTGATTTATTACTTTACGGAAATTTTCAATGCTACACGGAATTTTTGACTTTGCCCCACCCGCGTTTGCACGAGCGTAAATTTGTTTTAGTTCCGCTCGCCGAACTTGCTCCACATTTGATTCATCCGGTTCAAAACCGCAGCGTTCAAGAGCTTTTGCAAACGGTCAAGGGCAATTCGCGTGTAACACGCTGGAATCCAAATCAACGAAAAATTGAAAGTGAAGAATGGAAAATAATTTTACCTTAAGTTTTATGATTTTTGTAAGTTACGGTCGGCTTTACGTTTTGCGATAACCGTTTTACATTATAAGCATTTTTCACTTTTCATTTTCCATCTTTAAATTTCTATGGCATACCTACAACCCGACAAACCCGAAAAAGTTTATGTTCCCGCGCTTCGTGCGGCGAAAGAAAAAGGCGAAAGGTTAGTTTGCCTGACGGCATATGATTACCCGACAGCAAGAATTGTTGATGAAGCCGGCATTGATATAATTTTAGTCGGTGATAGCATTGGCAATGTTATACACGGTTATGGCAACACGATTCCGGTAACTTTAGAAGAAATTCTTTCCGCTTTAAAAGCCGTTAAACGCGGATCTAGCCGCGCTTTATTGGTTGCCGATATGCCTTATGGAAGTTATCATACAGGCGCTAATAAAACCGTGCGTAACGCTCTGAAATTGATGAAAGATGGCGGTGCCGAAGCTGTCAAGTTGGAAGGCGGGCGCAATCGTGTAGAACTCGTTAAAAGGCTTGTCGAAGAAGAAATTCCCGTTATGGGACATATTGGTTTAACGCCGCAATCGGTTCATAAACTCGGTGGTTACAGCGTTCAAGGGAAAACTTTAGACGCAGCTCAAAGATTAATCGAAGATGCCAAAATGCTCGAAGAAGCCGGCGCTTTTGCCATCGTTTTAGAACTTGTTCCACGTGAGATTGCCGAAATCATTACCAAAGCATTAAAAATTTCAACCGTCGGTATCGGTGCGGGTGTAGGCTGTGATATTCAGGTTTTGGTTTTGCACGAATACGCGAGGTGATGACCGAAGCCATTACAAAGTGGATGGATGACGTGAAAAACGGTAATTATCCAAGTGAAAAAGAATCTTACGGTTTGCCGGATAAAGCAAAAGCGGCTATGAAGCAAAAGTCGAAAACCAACAAAGCCGAGTAACTGTTTACAAAATTTATGGAGATTATCAATCGCCGCCCGCGAATGGCATCGCTCGCCAGAAAACTTCGGCGCGAAAATAAAATCATCGGACTTGTCCCGACAATGGGCGCGCTGCACGAAGGGCATCTGAGCCTTGTAAAAGAAGCCAAACAAAGGTGCGATGTTGTGATTGTTTCGATTTTTGTAAATCCCGCGCAGTTTAACGAAGGCAAAGATTTCGCCAAATATCCACGAGATTTAACCGGCGATGCCGCGCTTTTGACGGAATATCAGGTTGATTATATTTTCGCGCCCAGTACGCAGGAAATCTATGGCGAGGGTTTTTCGACTTATGTTTATGTTGAAAACTTAACTGAAACACTGGAAGGCGCCTCGCGCCCCGGACATTTTCGCGGCGTGGCAACCGTCGTTACGATTCTTTTCAATACGATTCGCCCGGATTTTGCTTTTTTCGGACAAAAAGACGCGCAGCAAGTTGCCGTTATTAAACGATTAACGCAAGATTTAGGTTTTGATACGGAAATTATCGTAGCCCCGATTGTTCGTGAAGAATCGGGGCTCGCAATGTCTTCGCGCAACGCTCATTTAAGCCAAGAAGAAAGGTACGCGGCAGCAATAATTTACCAGGGTTTGCGTCAGGCAAAAATAGCCATGCGCGAAGGGGAACGGAATGTTACAAAACTTTCCGCATTGGTGCGTGAAAAGATTGAAAGCGAACCACTTGCACGAATTGATTATATTGCCGTGGTTGATAACGAAACGCTCGAACCAATTGATAAAATTGCCGAAAATACCGTTTTGATTGCAGTTGCCGTTAGGTTCGGCAAAACACGTCTGATCGACAACGCTATAATAAATCGAAAAAGTAATAATTAACGCCCGTAAGCAGTAATTAGTCTGGAAACTGCATCTAAACTGTTGAATTGCCCGAATTGGAATTCAATATAAAATATGAAAAACATTAAATCATTATTAGTGGTTTTGATTGTTATTTTCGCGTTTTCTTTCTCAGTTTCATCTCAAACCGTAAATTTAATGTCCCTAGACGGTGAAAAAATTGATGTGCAAGGTCAAAAAGGCAAAGTTGTTATTTTGGCAATCGGCGCCAGTTGGCTGCCGCTTTCAAATCAACAAGCTATTTTTACCAACAAACTTGCCAAGAAATTCGCCGGTCGTGATGTGATAATTTATTTTGTCGCCACCGACTCAACTTCGCCAAAATCTAAAAACTATGCAAGCGATGAAGACATTCGCAAATTTGCGGCGACCAACAAAATGGGCGTTCCCGTTTTGCGTGATTCGGACGGGGCGATTACGCTGAAAAAATTTGGAATTGATCAACTTCCTTCGTTTGTAATTTTGGGCAAAGACGGCAAACCTGCGGCTGAGGCTTACGGCGGCATTGATCCGAAAAGCGATATTACCGTAAGTATTGCGCAACAAGTTGATAAACTTTTGTAAAAATTTAGAAAAAATTAATAGAAAGGGACGAGAAAAGTTAATTTTAATCTCGTCCCTTTTTATTTGTCACCATTTTATATATCAAATTTATCGGCAAGCCGACGACATTCCAGTAATCACCTTCAATTTTTTCAATAAAAAGCGCGGCTTGCGCCTGCACGGCATACGCTCCGGCTTTGTCCAGCGGCTCGCCTTTTTCAACCAGAAATTCGATTTCAGATTCACTCATTTCGGCAAACTTAACGCGCGTTCTTTGCAAACCAACCAACAAATGCGGCTTGCGGCTTGCGGCTTGCGGATTTTCTTCTCCCCATAATTCGTAACTCGTAATTTGTAATTCGCTTCCTTCCGTTTCACCTTTTCTAACGATTGCTACACCGGTCAAAACTTCGTGCCAGTTTCCCGAAAGCATTCGCAGCATTCGCCGCGCATCTTCAAAATCTTTCGGTTTGCCGATGATTTTTTCATCAATCACAACAATCGTATCCGCACCTAAAACCCGAAGCCGTTACTTTCGCGGCTTGGCGGAAGATTGCGGGCGAAGCTCTGCACGAACATGCCGTTCCGATTCGTCTTTTCAATAAACATCTGATTGTGGCAGTAGCTGATAAAACCTGGAAAAGACATCTCGAATCATTAAGTGGACAAATGATTTTTAAGCTTAATTCGGCTCTCGGACAAGCCGTAGTTACATTCATCGAATTTCGCATAGACGAAGAAACAGTGCGAAACGAACGCGCTAAAACACGGGAAAAACAAATCAGCGATGAAGAGCAGCGGGAAATTGCTTTGGAAGAAGTTACGTCAAAGCTGCGCGTTTCGGCAGACGCCATCAAAGACGACAATTTGCGTTACCAATTTTTGCTTGCCGCTGGAAGTTGTCTGGCAAGAAAAAAGAAAATGGTTGGCGAAAAATAGATAAATGAATTTCTTTTGTTAAATCTCAATTCAGCTAAAACGATTTGCTTAACCCAATTATTAATCTTCCGCAAAATTCAAAGTTCAAAAAAACTTATGGCTATAAAAACCGAAGACGTTCGTAAAATTGCGAAACTTGCTCATTTAGAAATTTCCGAAGAAGAAGTTGCCCTTTACACGCCTCAGATGGCTGATATTGTGGCTTATGTCGAACAATTAAACGAGCTTAATACGGAGACAATCGAACCGGCAATCGGCGGATTAACAGCAGAGGGCGAAGCGACGCAAACAGACCGTGAAGACGTTCCGCACGAATCTCTCGGACAAAAAAAAGCTCTTGAACAAGCGCCTTCAGCTTCAGAAGGACATTTCCGCGTTCCAAAAGTTTTATGAAAGTAGAATTCAGAATTCAGAATTCAGAATGCAGAAGACAGAAGTCGAAAGTTGGAAGTCGGAGTTTGGTAGTCAGTCGGCGAAAAACTTTTCTTTTCTGTCTTCTATGTTCTGTCTTCTATGTTCTGTCTTGCAGTATTCCAAATTTGGAAAAACCCGAATGTATCGATGCGCGGCAAACGGTTAAAGAATTATATTCGTTTCACTTTGGCAACGATATGAAACCATCGAAAGAGAATTTGCAATTGCGCGAAAAGTTTTTGACCGACACCTTAAAACAACAATTGGAAAAGCAAACCGAAGGCGCGAGAGATTATTTTACGGCTACGGAAGATTTTCCGAAGGCTTTCCGCATCGGCGGATGCAATGTAATCGAACCGAATAAAAAGTTGAATTTACAAGTTTTGCTTTTTTGGAAAGACGATAATAGAAACGAGCAAAGAGAAGTAAAAGTCGAAGTTATTAAAGAAAATGACACGTGGTTAATAAATAAAGTCGAAAATTAAAATTAATATATGTCACTCCGTTTAAACATTGAAAAAATTTTAGATAATGCGGAAAATCTAAACGAAAAGTTAAATTCTTTTCTCTCGATTGAGCGCGAATACGCTTTAGAGCGCGCTGATAAATTAGAAAAAAATTTTTCTGATAAAAAACAAACTATTCACGGCGTAGCAATCGCTGTTAAAGATAATATATGCACAAAATTCACGCAAACTTCCTGCGGTTCGCGCATTTTGGGAAACTACCGACCACAATATAACGCTACTGCCGTCGAAAAATTGCTTGACGCAGGCGCAATTATTGTCGGTAAAACAAATATGGACGAGTTTGCGATGGGTTCGTCAAATGAAAATTCAGCTTTCGGCTCAGTGAAAAATCCCTGGGATACGACAAGAGTTCCCGGCGGAAGTTCCGGTGGTTCGGCGGTTGCGGTCGCTTCAGGCGTGGTTCGCGCTGCGCTTGGTTCTGAAACCGGCGGCTCCGTTCGCCAACCGGCTTCATTTTGCGGGATTGTCGGATTGAAACCGACTTACGGCAGAATTTCGCGTTACGGTTTGGTTGCGTTCGCTTCCTCGCTCGACCAAATCGGAATTTTTGGGCAAACATCAAAAGATATTGCAGAAGTTTTAAGTATAATTGCCGGACGTGATGCGCACGATGCAACAACGGCGGACATTACCGTTCCTGATTACGTCGGCGAATTGAATAAGGATATAAAAAATAAAAAAATCGGCGTTCCGCGCGCGCTTTTTGGCGAAGGCTTAGACGAAGAAGTTAGAAATTCGGTTGAACAAGCAATTGAAAATTATCGAAAACTAGGGGCGGAAATCGTTGAAATGGAACTGCCGCACTCAAAATACTCGCTTGCAGTTTATTACATCATTTCTCCCGCCGAAGTGTCGTCGAATCTGGCGCGTTTTGACGGCGTGCGTTACGGTTTTCGAGCCGAAGGAGCACACACTTTGCGCGAGATGTATAACCTAACGCGCGAGGAAGGATTTGGCGCGGAAGTCAAACGCAGAATTATGCTTGGCACTTATGTTTTGTCTTCCGGTTATTACGAGGCTTATTATGCAAAGGCGCAGAAAGTTCGCGCGCTTCTAAAACAAGATTTTATGAATGCCTTCGAAAAATGCGACGCGATCATAACGCCGACCGCGCCGACAACAGCATTCAAAATCGGTGAGAAATCCGATGATCCGCTGGCTATGTATCTAAGTGATGTTTATACTGCTTCGACAAATTTGGCAGGCATTCCGGGCATTTCTGTTCCGTGCGGTCTTTCGAGCGAAAATTTGCCGATTGGCTTGCAATTGGTCGGTAAAAACTGGTCGGAAAACATTTTGCTTAATCTTGCAAATGTTTACGAAAATGAATTTCCACTAAATGCAAAGCCGCAAATAACTGTGGACGGTAAACTGTAAATTGTTAGTGATTTTTAATTTAAAATGGTATTTGACTTTCAAATTCCATCCGGTTTGTTCCGTTCGGATGCCAGAAACTCAATCGCGCAGCATGAAGACACAAGCGCGGAAACTCGCGCCCTTTATATAATTTGTCGCCAATTATTGGGTGTCCCAAAAAAGCGCAGTGAATACGCAATTGATTTGTTTTGCCAGTTACGGGTTCGAGTTCCAAAAGCGTCTTTTCGGAAAACCTTTCCAAGACTCGATAAAGAGTTTCGGAAGGTTTGCCGTCGGCTTTCACGCCCCAATGTTTTTTGTCTTCAAAACGTCCAATCGGTGCGTTTATTGTTCCCGAATCATTTTCAACATTGCCTTCGACCATCGCCAAATATTTTTTCTCAACTAATCTGCGCCCGAAATGGTCGGACAAAATTCTGTGAGCGCGTTTGGTTTTGGCGATAACCATTAAACCGGAAGTTTCTCTGTCGAGACGATGAACTAAGCCGGGACGAACAATTTTTGAATGTGAATTGCAAATTGCGGATCGCACATTTACATTTTCACTTAATTCGTAATCTGTAATTCGCAATTGATTTTTGTTGTTGAAATAAAAAGCGAGTGCATTGAGAAGTGTTCCTGTCTTTTGAGCAAATGTCGGGTGAACAAGCATTCCGACAGGTTTGTTAATGACAATTACTTCTTCATCTTCAAAAACTATTTCAAGTGAAATGTTTTCGGGCTTCATTGCAGTTTCTGCTTTTAAATTTATTTCAATTTCCACCAAATCACCCTTTAGCAAATGATAACCGCCGCGCATTTCTATATTGCTGTTTACCTTGCATTCGCCTTTTTTTACCGAATTGCGAAGATACATTTTGCTGACCGCCGTAATTTCATCAAACAAAAACGAATCGAGGCGGTTTTTGTAAATGGTTTCTTCAATTTGAAATTGAAATTTTGTTGCCATGGATATTTTAAAACGCAAAGGTGCAAAGCAAAAAAGTTAAATAGCGAAAAAGGTTAAAAGGGCAAAGTTGCTTTTTCACCTTTTCACCTTTTCACATTTGCACTTTTTCCCTTATGTTGCTTTGCACCTTTGCATTAAAGTTTTCTAAAATAAAAAAGCTCTAATTTACTGAATTTACCCTAATTTTTCATTAACGAAAGTGAAAATTCCGGTTGCGACGCTGACAACTATAAAAGTTGCGACCGCTCGCCAAACCGCATCCGATTCGGTGAATTGCCAGATTGCTAAAATACACAAAACCGTGCAGGCGACCAGCGAAAGCGTGATAATTATAAACGAGATGATGCGAACAAGTTTCGGTTCAACAACTCCCTTTATTTCGCGTTTGATTTTTATAGTAGGTTCGTTACTTTCTTTGTTCATTTGACTTCTATAATAAATTTAAAACCGCCCAAAGTGAAACAATAGAAATCAAAATCCAAAGCAAAACACCTTGAACGAACGGTTTGACACCGACTGTTTTGAGCGTCTCACGTGATAAACTCGCGCCGATAAGAAAAAGCGTAATGGTCAAGCCCTTTTTAGCGAGCATAATCAAAGAATCGTATAAACTTATCGGAATTATCGTCGGCGCGTAGGTTCTGAAAACAGTTGCGAGAAGAAATAAAAAAATAAAATACGGAACGGCAATTTTTGCTGACTTTCCTCGGTAGAAAAAAGAAAAAAGCAGCACAACGGGAGCGATCCAGAGCGCGCGGGTTAATTTAACAGTTGTAGCAATTGCCAACGCTTCCGCTCCGTAGCTTTGTGCCGCGCCGACGACAGAACTTGTATCGTGAATAGCGATTGCCGCCCAAATGCCAAATTGATTCTGTGATAAATTTAAAGCGTGTCCGATTGTCGGAAAAAGAAAAAGCGCAACGGAATTTAAGATAAAAACTGTTCCCAGCGAAACGGAAATTTCTTCACTATCGGCGTCAATCGCGGGAGCGACTGCCGCAATCGCGCTGCCGCCGCAAATCGCCGTGCCGGAAGAAATCAAACTTGATGTTTTGTCTTTTACTTTGAAAAGTTTTCCGATTAAATAACCGATTGCAAGCGTTCCGAAAATTGTCGCAATCGTAAATAAAATTCCCTGTTTTCCCGCTTTGGCAACTTCCGATAGATTCATTCCGAAACCCAATAAAACAACCGAAAATTGCAGTAATATTTTTGTCGTTTTAGTGGTTTCTGCAGGATACGGATTGCCGACGGTAAAAGATAAAATCAAACCTAGTGTAAGCGCCATTGGCGGCGATACAAAAGGTGTTAGGCAAACGAAGAGTAAAAGAAAAAAAATGATTTTCATACAAACGAAAAACAAAAGATGAAAAATGGATAGTATATGATTTGCGTATCATTTTCCATTCTCCATTTTCCGTTTGGATCATTTCGCCTTTCCTTGATTGGCGACGGCTTCTTGAGCCGCTTTAACGGCTTCGGGGTCACCGAGATAATAGCTTTTTGTGGGCTTCAAATCTTCGCCGAGTTCGTAAATGAGCGGAATGCCGGTCGGAATGTTGCGATGCACAATGTCTTCATCACTAATTGCATCGAGATATTTCACCAAAGCCCGCAAAGAATTGCCGTGCGCGGCGATAATAATGCGTTTTCCGTCTTTAATTTTTGGCATAATTTCCGTTTGAAAATACGGCACAACGCGCTCAACCGTATGCTTTAAGGCTTCGGCTTTCGGAAATTTTCCGGCTTCGATATGAAGATAGCGTGGGTCTTTACCGAGCCAACGCTCATCGGTTTCAAGCAGTTCCAATGGCGGAATGTCGTAACTTCTGCGCCAAATCAAAACTTGCTCTTCGCCGTGCTGCGCTGCCATTTCCGCTTTGCTCAAACCTTGCAAAGAGCCGTAATGCCGCTCATTCAAAAGCCACGATTTCGTTTCGGGAATCCACATCAAATCCATTTCGTCCAAAATTATCCAAAGCGTTCTGATTGCTCTTTTCAAAACGGAAGTATAGGCTTCATCAAAAGTAAAACCTTCGGATTTCAAAAGTTTACCCGCCGCGTGTGCTTCTTCTTTGCCTTGCTCAGACAAATCAACGTCTTTCCAACCAGTGAAACGATTTTCTTTATTCCACTCGCTCTGCCCGTGCCTGACTAAAACTAATTTTTTCATAATTCCAAAATATAAAGTCTAAAGTTTATAAAGTTTATTTAACTCGAAACGATTAAAACTCACAAGCGGCTGTTCAATGCTTGCCGCTTGCTGCCAAATGCTTCTGCGCTTCTCCGACTAGATAAAGCGAACCGGTTACGCAAATCAAATATTTTTCGCCGGAAATTTCTCGCGCATTTTCAATCGCTGCCGTGACCTTCGATGTTTGAAAAACTTTTTCTCGACTAAAATTTTTTGGTACAAACTCGATTAAATCCGTAGTTGCTGCCGAGCGTGGATGTTCCGGCATTGTAAAAATCATATATTCAGCTTTCGGGAAAAGGACATCCGCAATTTCCCTCAAATCCTTATCTTTCATCGCGCCGAAAACCAGCGTAATCGGTTGTTTAATAAACTCGTCGAGGTAATTTACTAATGCCTTTGCACCGGCAATATTATGCGCTCCGTCAAACAAAATTCCGTTATAAAATTCGAGTCGTCCTTTATGCCGCGCGGTTTGCAAGCCGTTCGTGATTGCGTTTTGTGTAATATCGAAACCCAGATTGCGCAAACTTTCCGCGGCGCTGATTGCTAAAGACGCATTTGTAATTTGATGTCTCCCTAACATAAACAAAGGAACGTTCGGATAAAGGTCATTGCTTGTTTTGAAAGTAACTGAAAATATCTGTCCAAAAGGAGAATCTTGTTTTTTAATTATGAAATCGGTCGAAGCAAATATCGGCGCCACTCTTTCCTCTCTGCATTTACCAAGAATTATCCGTTCCGCTTCTCTCGGTTGCGGCGCGACAATAACTGTCGTATCGGCACGAATTATCGCCGCTTTTTCAGCCGCTATTTCAGCCAGCGTATTTCCTAAAATATCCTGATGGTCAAAATCAATCGGTGTAAGCGCCACGATTTCCGCGTTCGTTGATGTCGTTGCGTCAAATCGTCCGCCTAAACCTGTTTCCAAGATTGCTAATTCAATTTTCGCCGCTTCAAACACGCTCAAAGAAATCGCCGTAACTTGTTCGAAAAATGTCGGAAGGGCGGTTAATTCTCCGCTTTCAAGTAATTTTTCAGAAATGTTCCTGATTTTGGTAGCGTGTCGGGCGAAATCTTCCTCGCTAATTTCTTCACCGTTTATTTTGATTCTTTCGGTGATTGAAACAAGATGCGGTGATGTATAAAGTCCTGTCTTTATTCCGGCGCCAACGCAGATCGCATCGAGAAAAGCGCACGTCGAGCCTTTGCCGTTTGTTCCGGCAACTTGAACTTTAAGAAAATTTCTTTCGGGATTTTCGAGAGCGCGAAGAAGTTTTACCGTATTTTCCAGCCCAAATTTTTTGACCGAAAGCTCGTAGCCGAGAGCGTATAAATAAGATAATGATTCGTTGAAATTCACTTTCAATCTTTTTGAATCAGACGCCGATGATAATTGATTTGTCCAAGATGATAATTAAAATGCGTGAGTAAATGCAAAAGCATAAAATCCATTTTTACAACCTTGCCATGCTTTTCGACAGGGAAATTTTTATCAAAATCTTCGTCGGATAATTTGTTCAAACTGTTCTTTACAACCGCAATCGTCTTTTCAATTTCCTCAACTAAATTTTTACGCGCTATAGTTTTTGAGGAAAATTCAGCGTCTCTGTCTCTGACAAAACCCGTTTCGCCAAGAAGCGCGCCGATAAAATGATTTAAATTTCCTATCAAGTGCAGACACAGATTGCCAGCCGAATTGCTGATTTTCTTTTCAATCGTCCACAAATCGTTTTCATCTTCATAAAAATTGATTTCATCTTTTAATTTGTTCAAATCTCTTTCAAAAATTTCGAGTAGCGAATCTTTCAGCATAATTTTATTGTTTGTTCAAATTTTCGTTCATCATAAAATCCAACAGCCGAATAATCCTATCGCGTATTTCGCGTCTGTCAACAACCATATCAACCATTCCGTGTTCGAGCAGAAATTCGGAACGCTGAAAACCCTTTGGTAATTTTTGACGAATGGTTTGTTCGATAACACGCGGTCCGGCAAAGCCGATTAACGCTTTCGGTTCGGCAATAATTACATCGCCGAGCATTGCAAAACTCGCCGTAACACCGCCCGTTGTAGGGTCGGTCAAAACGGAAATAAAAGGCAAACGCGTGACGTGAAGTTGGGCAAGCGCAGCAGAGATCTTCGCCATTTGCATTAAAGATAAAGTTCCTTCCTGCATTCTTGCTCCGCCCGAAGCCGCGAAAGTAATGACCGCGCCGCTCGTTTCCATCGCCCGTTCTATTAAGCGCGTGATTTTTTCGCCAACGGCTGAACCCATCGAGCCACCGATGAAACTCATATCCATCGCGCCCGCATAAACAAGATGTCCGCCGACTTTTCCTTTGCCCGAAACAATCGCTTCCGGCAAGCCCGAAGCCGCTTTTGCCTGTTCGATTCGGTCTTTGTAAGGTTTCGTGTCAACGAATCCGAGCGGGTCGGCAGACATCACTTCTTCATCGAGTTTCTCATATTCGCCATCGTCAAAAATAGATTTGAGCCGCGAACGCGCGTCCATCCGAAAATGATAATTGCAGTGTGTGCAAACTTGGAGCGAGTTTTCCAGTTCACCTTTATAAAGCGCGCTGTCACATTCGAGGCATTTGACAAAAATTCCTTCTGTTTTTACCTTTCGCTCTTCGCCGTCTGTTTGCTCTTCTAATTTCGGTTTTTTACGACTAAACCAGGACATAAATTTTATAATGACATTTCGGAAATAAATTGCTGTTTAGATTAGCATAAGCAAAAACGAGGTTAAAGCAGAACTCAAAAACTATTGATTCACAAACTTCCTTTGTGATAAATTTTAAAGACTTCCCCTCGCCTAAATTATTTGATTTGAAGTAGATTTACATTATGAAAAAAACACTCTTTTTTGCGTTTTTGCTCTGCTTTATTTTTAGCGCCAATGCTTTTTCAGCTGTCAAAACCTGGGACGGCGGCGGCGCAGACCCGAATTGGGCAACTGCCGCTAATTGGGTTGGCGATATTGCGCCGGTAGTAAATGACGATGTAGTTTTTCCCGCTAATGCCGCGCTATTTGTTACCTACAACAACCTTGGTTTGTTACCTACATTTCGCTCAATTACGATTGAAGGCGGCAACTATACAATCGGCGGAAACGCCCTGCGCCTAACCAACGGCTTAACGGTGAATGACGGCACGCACGCCATTAATACGATAGTGAATTTGGGCGCGCCGCAAACTTTTACCGCCGGAGAAAACTCCATAACTACAATTGCCTTGGTGGTTCTGTTAACGAGCAATTTGACTCTCGACGGCAGCGGCAGTTTTTTTATTGGTGCAATTACCACCGGCGTAATGTTCAATTCGGGAAATGTAATAAAAAACGGCGCAGGAGCGTCGCTTATCGCTTCGGCAAGCAATTTTACCGGCGCGGTTAATATCAACAACGGTATTTTGGTGATTGATGCCGTCATTCCCAACAGCGCGGTGACAGTCAATGCTCCGATATTCGGCGGGAACGCCGATTTTGGTCTTGGCGGTCTCGGCGGAACGGGAACAATCGGCGCGACAAACATTGTATCGGGCGCAATCAGTTCGGGAACTTTAACTTCGCCAACCGGAATTTTAACCGTTCAAGGAAACCTATCTGTCGGCGCAAACGGCATTGTTGTCATCAAAATTCTCACCCGTGCAGGCAGCACCCAAAATAACCGAATAAGAGTTAACGGAACGGTAACTTTGTCCAATTCAACTTTAACGCCCATTTCGATAGGCGACGAGCGTCCTGCCATTGGCGAATCGTTTTTGATTGTTGACAATGACGGAACGGACGCGGTTGTCGGAACTTTCGCCAATCTTCCCGAAGGCGCAACCTTTAACGGCAGTTTCGGCTTGGCTTTTCGCATTACGTATCGCGGCGGCGACGGCAACGACATTGCGATTACGCGCGTCAATCGCGCCGATTTTGATTTTGACGGCGACGGCAAATCCGACGTTTCCGTATTTCGTCCTCCAAACGGAGTCTGGTACGAACTTTTAAGCGGAAATGGAAACGTGGCGGCGCAGCAATTCGGTTCTGCCGAAGACAAACCTGTTCCGGCTGATTACGACGGCGACGCTAAAACTGACATTGCAGTTTTTCGCCCGTCAAACGGAGTTTGGTATCGGCTTCGGAGTTCGGATAATACTTTTAACGCGGTTCAATTCGGCGTTAGCGAAGACATTCCAGTCCCAAATGATTATGACGGCGACGGTCGCGCCGACCTTGCAGTCTTTCGTCCTTCAAACGGTACTTGGTATCAGATGAGAACCTTCGCCAACCAATCTTTCGCGCAGCAATTCGGACAAAGCGGCGATAAACCTCTGGTTGGAGATTTTGACGGGGACGGCATCGGAGATTTAGCAGTTTACAGGAACGGCAATTGGTATATGTTCGAAACTACGAGCAATTCTTCCCGGGCAGTTCAGTTCGGCGCAGGTGAAGACCTTGCAACGCCAGCTGACTATGACGGCGACGGAAAAACGGATGTAGCGGTTTTTCGACCTTCAAACGGCGTTTGGTATCGCCTTAACAGCGGAAGCAACAATTCTTTTTCGGCAGTCCAATTTGGAATTTCGGAAGACAAACCTGTTGCGGCTGATTATGACGGCGACGCTAAAGCCGATATTGCAGTTTTCAGACCGAGCAACGGCGTATGGTATTTGCTGCGTTCAACGGCAGGATTAACCGCGATTAGCTTTGGTCAAAACGGCGATAAACCGATTCCGAATGCGTTCGTTAGATAAGAATCACGAATTACGAATTACGAATTACGAATTACGAATTAATGAAACAATTCTGCCGTTCGTAATTCGTAATTTTATTTCAATACTTCGAGCATTTCCGCGTGAATCAAACCATTGCTCGCGCAAATCGGCGGCGCGTAAATGCTGAACGGCGAATCATCGTAATAAGAAACTCGCCCGCCTGCTTCTTCTATCATTAAAACTCCGGCGGCAACGTCCCAAGCGTGCAAGCCTTCTTCCCAAAATCCGTCAAAACGTCCGCAGGCAACATAAGCCATATCAATTGCTGCCGAACCGTCGCGCCTTATGCCGCGTGATTTTTGAGTAAATCCGGTAAAATGCCGCGTGAAGTTTTCGCGCTGCCGAACGTCGTATGGAAAACCTGTAACAAGCAGCGCGTTTTTTAAATATTCGGTATCCGAAACGCGAATTTGCCTGCCGTTTAAGGTAACACCGTTTCCCTTTTCCGCCGCAAAAATCTCGTTTCGCGTCGGGTCAAAAGTTACTCCCAAAACAATTTCGTCATTATGCTCAAGCGCGATTGTTACGCAAAAACAGGGATAGCCGTGCGCGTAATTCGTCGTTCCGTCGAGCGGGTCAACAATCCATTTCCACGCGCGCTCACCGTCAATAACAACGACATTCGTTTCCCCTGATTCTTCCGCCAAAATCGAATGTTTCGGGTAATGAGAACGTATTTTTTCGATTATCAACTTTTCCGAAGCCAAATCCGCTTCCGTTACCAAATTGATATTGCCCTTTTCGGATACATTTATTTTCCGCCCGAATTTATCGAGCAAAATTTGTCCCGCCTCACGCGCGGTTTCAATTGCAAAATTTAGCATTCGTTGTTTTATCGAAAGAAAATATCAACATAATCAAGTACATCGTCGCAAGGATTTCTCATATCCTGCAAACGCCAGTAACGACGATTTTTTGTAATGGCAAAAGTCATTTCGCCTTTGCGCGGACAAGGCTCGCCGTTGTTAAGGTGGCTGACTTTCGTAACGATTTTTCCGCTGAATTTAAATTCCTTTTCGTCAATTTGCGTAACGATGCCGTCAACGGTTAAAAAATCGTCGTTGCCGCGTCCTTTTTGCTCGCCTTTCAAATACAAAACGCCTTTTTTATCAGTTATAGTTGCCGTTCCGAAATAATCCCAGCTTATCCATTGCAGAGAAAGTCTGTGTTTTCCAAGCAGCATTTTCTTAGCGCCCGCGTCGCTGACAACTGTTTTTTCTTGAGCAAAAACAGAAACGCTCGTGCAGTAAAAAATCAGCAATACTACGAAAATCATTTTTTTGAACATAATCCGCTTTATTTAATAAATTTTTCGCTCAATTCTAAAAATTCCCGAACTTGCGCGTCCCAAAATTTCCAATCGTGCGCGCCGGGAAGTTCTCTAAACTCGTGTGGAACTTTCTTTTCCTGTAAAAGATTTGCAAAATCGCGGTTATTTTGATAAAGAAAGTCTTCCGTGCCACAGTCGAGATAAATAAACGGCAAATTCTTGAGTTTATCGGCGGGCATTTCTTTGACTAATTTAAAGATGTCGTTTTGTTTGCGCGTTTCGCTGTCCGTATTTCCGTAAACGCTAAGAATTGATTTGGCAATAAATCCTCTCGTGCCGAGATCTTTTTCCGTCCACGAAGCCGCGCCGAGCGCGCCGCTAAATGAACCGACCAGCGAAAACATTTCAGGATATTTGAGTCCGAATTTTATCGAACCGTAACCGCCCATCGAAAGACCGGCAACGGCGCGATGTTTTTTATCAGAAGCGGTGCGAAATTTTTTGTCTATTTCGGAAATGAGTTCCTGCAAAATATAAGTTTCGTAACGGTCATTCGGAACTGTCGCGCTGTCGGTATACCAACCATCGTTACCTTCGGGCATCACAATTATGTAATTGTATTTTGCCGCATATTCGGCAAGTTTTGTTTTATCCGTCCAATTGTCGAAATGTCCGGTCAATCCGTGCAGCAGATAAACAACCGAATAAACGGTTTTTTCGTTTGAATTTTTATAATTGACGGGCAAAATGACGCGATAAGGCATTTCACGCGCCATCAATTTGCTGTTTAATTTATAATTTTCAACCGTTTTCGGTTGTTCTATTTTTTGTTTTGCCTGTTGCGCGTGAACGGAAAAAGCAAAGCCCAAAACAACAATCAACTGCAGACAACGAATAAAAAATCTGTGTCTATCTGTGTTCATTTATGTTTAGATTTCCCTTTTATCCGAAAATTCTACCGACCCAACTTTTACCTTCGTCTTTGTCAACAATCTGCGCGAGTTCGCCCGCGTCCAGCCAAACGCCCGCGCAATTTTCGCAAACGTCTATTTTTATATTTTCATAATCGGCTTCAACTAAACTGCCGTCACATTTCGGGCATTTCAAACCGGACGCTTGAGCGTTTTCCGAACTTAGCTTTGTCTTCATTTTTTCGATTAACTCTTGCTCTCTGCGGCGAAAATATTCGTTTTCCAACGCCCGCCCGCGGTCTTCTAATTCAATTGACATAAAATTTTACACTCCTTAAAAATATCTTTTTATGAAAATAACAAACAAACCGCTTTCTTCCAAATTGCGAAATTTGTTAAAGAAAATAAAAAATTCGGCAAGTTTCTTCAAATTCAGCAAATTTTTCTACGATTTGAAACTAATTTTCTTTGTTAAACGTATTTTTTAATCGAACAAAAACTCTTCCGATATTTATTTCTAATAGAGAGAAAAATTTATGAACACAAAATTACTTCAAATGAAGTTTTTTCCCTTTCTTCCGGTTTTTTTGTTGATGCTTGCCTTTTTTTCGCCTGGTTTTTCGCAGGCGCAAAACGCTTTGCCAACGCAGAAAAAACTTCCGCCTGTTAATTACGTTCGCAGTCGCGATGTTGATATAAAAAATGTTTCGATTGATTTGCATTTCGATTGGGATAAAGAACAGGCATTTGGAGCGACGGTTGTTACGCTCGCGCCGTTTAAGGATTTGAATAAATTCAGCCTAGACGCGGCTTCGATGATGATTAATTCGGTTACGCTGGCAAGCGGCTCTCAGCTGAAATTTAATTACGACGCCAAAAAGGAAAACGACAATCTTGAAATAACGCTCGACCGCGCATATAAACGCGGCGAAGACATTGCTGTAAAAATTGATTACCGGACAAGTTACGTTAATACAGCCGACGCGGACACGGCAATCGGAAGTTTTGGGCGCGGTCTGCGATTTATCAAACCGACGGCTGACAATCCGAACAAACCGCGCCAAATCTGGTCGCAGGGCGAGACGGAATTTAACCGCTACTGGTTTCCGTCTTATGACAGCCCGAATGATTTTCGCACGAGCGAGCTTCGCGCCACGGTTCAAAAACCTTTTACGGTCGTCTCAAACGGAAAACTTGTCGAAGTGAAAGACAACGGCGACAACACGCGCACGTTTTATTGGAAAATGGACATGCCTTATACGAATTATTTAACTTCAATCGTGGTCGGCGAATACGCGGAAGTAAAACAGGACTACGCGGGCATTCCGATTATCAATTACGCTTATCCGAACGAAACAAAAGAAGTCGCCGCAACCGTGAAAAATTTGCCCGATATGCTTCGGTTCTTCTCGGAAAAAACCGGCGTCAAATATCCGTATCCGAAATACGCGCAGACTTTCGTCGAAGATTTCGGCGGCGGAATGGAAAATATTTCCGCGACGACGATGATTGAGGAAATGGTTCACGACGAGCGCGAATTGATTGACCAGGACTCGGATTCTTTGCAAGCGCACGAGCTTGCTCATCAGTGGTTCGGCGATTACGTTACGACGCGCGAATGGTCTGACATTTGGCTCAACGAAAGTTTTGCGACATATTTTGACGCGCTATACAACGAGCATTCAAAAGGGCGAGATGATTTTCTCTTTAACAACATTCGCGCCAATCAAAATTCATATTTTAACGCTTGGAATCAAGGTAATCGTCGCCCAATTGTAACCAAACATTACGCTAACAAAGACGCGATGTTTGACGCTTACGCATACCCGCGCGGCGGCGCTGTTCTGCATATGCTACGAAAACATCTAGGCGAGGAGAATTGGTGGAAAGCGATTAATCATTATCTGGTTTCAAACGCGAATCAACCCGTTTCAACCGAAGAATTTCGCATTGCGATTGAAGAGGCGACCGGCGAGTCAATGGATTGGTTTTTCGACCAGTGGCTTTACCGGATGGGACATCCAATTTTTGAAGTTACAAAAAACTATGACACGGCGAAAAAGCAATTGACTTTAAACGTCAAACAAACGCAGAAAATTGACCCGACGAACGAATTTCCGCAAGTCGAATTTTTCCGCTCCTTTGTTGACGTTGAAATCGGCACGCCGACGGCGACGCGCGTCGAAAGAGTCTGGATAAAACCGAAGGCGGAAAACGTCTTTACATTCGCGGTTGATGCAAACCCGACTTTGGTTAATTTCGATTACGAACGAACGCTGATAAAAGAATTGAAATTCGACAAATCCGTTGACGAACTCATTTATCAAATGACGAATGACAAAGACGTTCTCGGCAGAAGTTGGGCGATGGGCGAACTTGCAAAACCGTTCACCTCTGAAACAACCTCTGCCGCCGACAAAGCAAAAATTTTCAATGCAATGACCGGCGCGATTACCAAAGAGCCGTTTTGGGGACTGCGCCGCGACATTATCAGTCGAATTCCGCCGGGCAACGATAAAGGCAATCCACTTGAAGCAATGTTTGGCGACAACAAAACACCCGCGCCGAAATTTCCGGTTGAACTCGTCAACGCTTTGATGACAGCGGCAAAAGACCCGAATTCAAACGTGCGGGCGGCGGCAATTTCGATGCTCGGCAGAACAAAAGATGCAAGATTTGTTGATTTATATGTTTCCGCATTAAACGACCGAAGCTACGGCGTGATTGACGCGGCTTCGGCTTCATTGGCTATGACAAAAGACGCGCGAAGTTACGACCAACTCGTCAAACTTGTAGGCACGCCGTCGTGGAAAGACCGTATAAAAATCGCCGGACTTAGTGGGCTGGCGGTTTTAGAAGATAAACGCTCTCTTGAAATGGGTTTGAAATTTGCCGCTGACAAAATGCAATCAGGAAACGTGCGCTCAACGGCTTTGATAATTGTTGCGTCAAGCGGCAAAGGCGACCCACGAGCGTTTCCGCTTATTTTCGAGAGCTACAAAAAAGCGCTCGAAAACAATCAATTTCAATCAATCTTTAACGCGCTGGCGAGCTTTATTCGCCTCGCAGACCCGCGCGGGCAGGAAGCGTTTGATTTGGCGAAAGCGAAATTCAAATCGCAGCCGCAATTGTTAGGCTATGTAGCGATGTTTGAAGCGCAATTCAAAAAAGCAATTGCCGACACGGGAAATCGCGGCAAGTAAAAAGGGCTGAATACTTTTAAAGCAAAAAACTCGATGTTGACAGAAAACAAAATAAGTCAACATCGAGTTTTTTGCTTTAAAAATTGGAGGCTCCAGACTTAACCGCAACACATGCTGAAATTGCTGCCGTTGCTCTGTTCCCAGCCTAGCGGAGTTCACAACTCAAACATTGTGCGGAGCCTGAAGCCATATTGAAAGTGGAAAGGGGAAAGGATAAGGGATAAAGTAAAGAAAATTCCTTAGCTTTTCGCCTTTACACTTTAACTTTGGCGGAAAGGGTGGGATTCGAACCCACGGAACCCTTTCGAGCTCACAGCATTTCCAATGCTGCCAATTCAACCACTCTTGCACCTTTCCGAAAGTGTCAAGGCTAAAGGAGAAATTATTTTGTTCGCTCTTTAACCCTTTTTGCGATTGTTACAAAAATTGCCGTTAATTCTTTTGTTTCTTCGCGTATCGGTTGTAATTTACTTGAATTAAACAAATTTAATTCTTCAATAATTTCCAGCCAATATGCCGTTTCTTCTAATTCTTGCAAAGAACCTTCGATTTTACTAATAAAATCTGCATCTGATTTCGCGTGTTGCGACTCTCGGTATTGCGCGCCAACCGAAGTTCCACAACGCAAAACCTGTTTCCCTAAAACTTGTGATTCAGTAGTTTTCGGCAAAGCAGAAAAGAGTTTGATAACTCGAATGGCAAAATCGTTCAATAGTCGTATAAAGAGTTGTTCCAGTCAACCGATAATTGCCGATTTTCGCCGCCGATTTACGCAAAACCAAAATTTCGGCGTGTGCCGTCGGGTCGGTGTTCGTAATTGTTCGGTTTCCGGCAACGGCAAGAAACTCACCTTGATTATCAATTAAACACGCGCCAACGGGAACTTCCTCAAAATCTTGCGCTTCGAGTGCAGCTTGCAAAGCCTCGCGCATCCAAAATTCGTCTACCTCAGTCATCAAAACAATTTTAGCTTAATACAAATGCTAACAAAAAATAAAGGTTTCAAATTTTTAGTGTCAAGCCTTACTCAGATTTCAGATGCTAGATGTCAGATGCTAGAAATTAACGCGAAGGGTTTATCTAACATCTAGTATCTGACATCTACTCTGCGAATTTTCTTGCATCCAAAGTCTGAAAGTGATACATCTTATTTTGAGTTGAGCGGTAAGACCGTTTTTCTTCAAACTTTTCTAAACACGCTATGAAAAACGAAGTTCGGTTTGAAAAGGATTTTGCAACCGTTCAAACCGACGAACAAACGAAACCCGAAAACGGAAATTCTGACTTTTTAACTCTTGCCGAAGAAGTTCGCGCACGTGCCGAAAAGCCTAAAAACACTCCACTCTTAATTCCGCAAAAACTTGCTCCGGCAGAATTTAACACGGCGCTCGTGCATTTTTATCGCGGCGAAGTTCAGCGTTCAAATGTCTGGCGCACTCGTCTCGACGCGACGACAAATTGGGCGGTCATTACGGCTGGTGCAACGCTTTCCTTTGTTTTTAGTTCACCTGACAATCCGCATTTTGCCATTCCGATTAACTCAATTTTAGTTTCAATTTTTCTTTTTATGGAAGCGCGGCGTTACCGTTACTATGAAGTTTGGGCAAACCGTGTGAGAGTTCTGGAAACCGGCTATTTTGCGCCGATGCTTTCGCACCGCACGATTCCGCCAGATAAAGAATGGGCGGAACATATTTCGGCGGATTTGCTCACGCCGCATTTTACGATAAGCGAATGGGAGGCTGTCGGGCGACGGAAGTTTTGAGTGGCATCCGCTAAAAAAGGTTTCCGATTGGGCGGAAACTAGTATCAAACGTCGCAATACAATTCGCCGCGCTAAAAAAGCTCGTCATCGCATTCGCTCTATTCACACGACGGAAGCTAATTAATTCAGGGAAAATATAATGTTGAAATACAAAGAATTAAAAGAAGGCGATTTTGCTTTTCTATTTGTTTTCCTTTGCCTCTATACGTTAAATTAATTTTGATGGATTTTTGAGTTAATAAAAATTGTGAAAATCACAAATTCGGAAACCAAAATGAACGTCCCGCGTCAACAATTGCTTTCAAACCCGATTTAGAAAGCTCATCTTCCGCAATTCCCAAAAAAGTAAAATGCGGCAAGTCCGAAACTACGGTTTGAAACCAGTAATGAGCGGCGAGAATTTCGCGCACAAGCTCGTTTGCGTGTTCGTTAACGTCAAGTGCCAGAAGCGAAAGATGCTGCGAAGCTCCGGGTGGAGCTACCGAATAAATGATTGTTTTCGATAAATCCTTGCTGAAAAATATTCCTTTTGATTCGAGTTTGAAAATTTTCGAAACTTGTTCAAACGGCGGTAAATCTCTGATTCTCTCAGCTTCCAATTTGGATAATTTTCCTTCTTTTGTCCAATGCGCCAACCCTGGATTAACGCGGCTTTCCCAG
>JAIVJJ010000008.1 GCA_020200095.1 Acidobacteriota bacterium
CGCTCGGACTTACCGAAGTTTTTGTCGGCGTGATTGTCGTGGCGATTGTCGGTAACGCGGCGGAACATTCGTCTGCTGTTTTGATGGCGATGCGTAACAAAATGGATTTGAGTTTGGGCATCGCTTTGGGGTCGAGTCTGCAAATCGCTTTGTTCGTCGCGCCGGTTTTATTGTTCGCTTCGTATCTTTTCGGCAAACCGATGAACCTGGAATTTACGATTCCCGAAGTCGTCGCCGTTATCGCTTCAATTTTGATTGTTCAGCAAATCTGTTCCGACGGCGAAAGCAATTGGGTGGAAGGCGTTCAACTGCTTTCGGTTTATGGAATTTTGGGAATTTTATTTTACTTTTTGCCCGATACTCATACGGCGGCAACCGATGTGATAAACGGTGCGGCGCCTCATCATTAGAATTATTTAACTGGAAAAAAGCAAAAAGTAGGAAAAAGGAAAACTAAGTTTTTGGAATTATAAATTCAATTATAGCTTTTCAATAATTACATTTGCTCTAAAAGTGTTTTTCTCTTAAATTCTTTCGCCTTTTTCGCGGGCACATCCGTTTTATGAAAGTTGATTTAATCATCCATAATGCCAAACAACTTGTTACCTGTGCCTCAAGCAGCGAAGCAAAAAAAGGCGCCTTGATGCGAGAGTTGAGCATCGTTGAAAACGGCGCAGTTGCGATTAAAGATAGAAAAATCGTCAGCGTTGGAAAATCCGATGAAGTTTTGCACGAATTTAGTACCAAAGAAACGATTGACGCGAAAGGAAAAGTTGTTTGTCCGGCATTTGTCGAATGCCATACGCACATTGTTTTTGCCGGAAATCGTCTGAATGAATTTGAACTAAAAATTAAGGGCGCGGATTATCTTGAAATTTTGGAAAACGGCGGCGGAATTATTAGCACCGTTTCGCAAACCCGCAAAGCAAGTCTAAAAGATTTGGTTCAGCAGTCCGTAAGACGGCTTGACCAAATGCTCAAATTGGGAACGGCAACCGCCGAAATTAAAACCGGCTACGGCTTAGACCTTAAAACCGAATTGAAAATGCTCGACGCAATTGCCGAACTCGACAAAATTCATGCTGTTGAGATTGTGCCGACCTTTCTCGGAGCACACGCGATTCCACCCGAATACAGGGAAGTCAAAAGAGGTTCTGATGATTACATTGATTTGATTTGCGAAGAAATGCTGCCAATTATTGCTGACTTACGTCAAAGCGAACGCAATTACAAGGGACTTTTCAAAAATAAACCATTTTTCGTTGACGTTTTTTGTGAGAAAAATGCTTTTAATCGCGCTCAGTCAAAACGAGTTTTGGAAACGGCGAAAAGTTTAGGTTTCGGTTTGAAAGCGCACGTTGACGAATTTACAAACCTTGGCGGTGCGCAAATGGCAATCGAACTCGGCGCTACTTCGATTGACCATTTGGACGTTATTTCAGATGAAGAAATTGAAATGCTTGTTAATTCAAATACAATCGGAGTTATTACGCCGACAGTGAATTTCAATTTCGGAAGCTGCGAATTTGCCGATGTGCGAAAGATGATTGACGCGGGCTGCGCGATTGCGCTTTCGACCGATTTTAATCCGGGTTCTGCGCCGTGTCCCTCACTTCCGAATGCGATGGCAATTGCTTGTCGCTACCAGAAACTTCTTCCCTGTGAGGCATTAAATGCTTCGACAATAAACGCTGCTTTTGCGATTGGATTGAGTGCCACTCACGGCTCAATCGAGATTGGCAAGCAAGCGGATATTTTGATTTTAGACACTGACGATTATCGCCAATTGGCTTACGAATTCGGCTGGAATTTGGTTGAAACACTAATAAAAGGCGGAAAGAAAATTATTTAAAACCACAGGAAAACGCAACAGCGTACGGATTAATTGTTTCCAAAATCTGTGTTAGTCTGTGATTAATTTTCTATGAAAGAAATTATATTAGATGGCGAAAGTCTCACATTTGAGCAGGTTCTCGCGGTTGCTTACGGCAAGCCGAATAATCCGAGTGTTATTTTGTCGGAAACTGCTAAAACAAACGTAAACCGTGCGGCAGACGCCGTGCAAATATTACTCGAGCGCGGTGAGATTGCTTATGGTATTACGACCGGCTTTGGCGCGTTCAAAAACAAAATTATTTCTCCCGAAGAATCTGATGAACTGCAAAAAAATATCGTATTAAGTCACGCTGTCGGCGTTGGAAAACCCTTCGATATTCAAACGACACGGGCAATTATGCTGATTCGTGTGAACACGCTGGCACGCGGATTTTCCGGCATCAGGCTGGCAACTTTAGATCTTCTTATTGAATTTCTTAATAAAGGAATTCACCCAATAATTCCAGAAAAGGGAAGTTTAGGAGCGAGTGGCGACCTCGCACCGCTCGCGCATATGGCACTGCCTTTGATTGGTGAAGGCGAAGTTGAATTTAAAGGGAAAACTTTAAGTGCTGAAGAAGCATTAAAGAAGGCAAATTTACAAGCGGTAAAACTTGCGGCAAAAGAAGGCTTAGCTTTAACTAACGGCACAACCGTAATGACTGCTGTCGGACTTCTTGAAACTCACAAAGCGAAAAGGCTTGCCCATATCGCCGACGTTTCCGGTTGTCTTTCGCTTGAAGCGTTAAACGGAACAATTCGTGCATTTGACGAAAGAATTCACGCGCTTCGACCGCATCCGAGACAAATCAAATGCGCGAAGAATTTGCGCGATATTTTAGAGGGAAGCGAATTTGTGCGCCAACACGATTCGACAAATGTGCAGGACGCTTATACTCTGCGCTGTATACCACAGGTTCACGGCGCGTGCTGTGACGCGATTGCTTACGCTGAATGGGTTATTAATATTGAACTCAACGCGGTTACGGACAACCCTTTAATATTTATAGAAGAGGAGAAAGGGAGAAAAGGAGAAGAGGAGACTATCGGCAATAAAAATTTTTTCTCCTCGTCTCCTCATCTCCCTTTCTCCTCTTCTATCGAAGTAATAAGCGGCGGAAATTTTCACGGCGAGCCGCTTGCGCTTGCGTTTGATTATTTGGCAATGGCTTTATCTGAAATCGGCAACATTTCCGAAAGAAGAATTATGCGCTTGACCGATGAAAATTCAAACGCCCACGTTCTTCCGGCATTTCTGACTGAAAACGGCGGGTTAAATTCTGGCTTTATGCTCGTCCAATACACTGCCGCCGCGCTTTGCACGGAAAATAAAATTTTATCGCATCCGGCTTCAGTTGACACAATTCCAAGTTCGGCAAATGTTGAAGACCACGTTTCGATGGGCGTTACGTCCGCATTAAAGCTGCGTCAAATCACTGAAAATCTCGAATATATTTTAGCTTTGGAATTATTTTGCGCGGCGCAAGGCATTGATTTTCGCCGGGAAAAAATTGGCGAAGATAAAAAACTCGGAGAAAAAACACAACCCTTCTATGATTTGATTCGTAAAAATATACCGTTTATTAAAAAAGATTGCTATATGAAAAACTATATCGAAGCGGCAAGAGAAATTGTTGCGAACAGTTAAATTCAAATGTGAAATCAAAAGGAAGTGAATACGAAAAAAAAGAAAAATTGAAAAACTGATAAACTTAACTCTTTAAACTTATGAGTTTAGACATTCAAGAAAGCGTTCCTTTAGCTGAATTTACAACCTTTAAAATCGGCGGCGAGGCACGTTTTTTTGTTTCAGCGCAAAGCGAAATTGAAATTATCGAAGCCCTCCGGTTTGCCGAGAAAAACAAGTTAGAGGTTTTTATTCTCGGCGGTGGAAGCAATCTTTTAATTGCGGACGAAGGCTTTGACGGCTTGGTTTTGCAAATATCTTTGAAAGGCATTTTGTTCGGAGCGGAAGCATCTTTGCCTGCAATAAACAATGGGTTAGCGCGGAAAAATGAGACTTTGGTAACTGCGCGAGCGGGCGAAAATTGGGAAGAATTCGTCGCCTTTTGCATTGAGAAAAATTTAGCGGGCTTAGAATGTTTAAGCGGCATTCCGGGATTCGTCGGCGGAACTCCGGTTCAAAACGTCGGTGCGTATGGTCAGGAAGTTTCGGAAACAATTGTGTCGGTCAGATGTTTTGATAGAAATGCGAAAAAAATCGTCGAAATGACTAATGCCGAATGCGAATTTGCGTACCGAACAAGTATTTTTAACACGACCTATATAAACCGTTTTGTTGTTTTAGGTGTTACTTACGCTTTGAAATACGACGGTGAGCCAAAAATTGTATATAAAGATCTACAAAATTATTTTAACGGTAAAAAGCCGAATTTGCAGGAAACACGGCATGCTGTTTTAAATATCCGTTCAGACAAATCAATGGTCATAAATAAAAACGATCCAAACTCAAATAGCGCGGGTTCATTTTTCAAAAATCCAATTGTTGATCTGAAAAAATTTGCTAAAATTAAACAAACCGCAAAGAATATGGGAGCGAGTGAAGTACCAAGTTATAGTGTAAACACCAACAAAATAAAAATACCAGCCGCTTGGCTAATTGAAAAAAGCGGATTTTACAAAGGTTTTCTGTTTGGAGAGGTCGGAATTTCAACTAAACATACTTTGGCTATTGTCAATTTCGGAAATGCGAAAGCGTCGGATGTAATCTGTCTAAAGAATAAGATACAACGGAAAGTAAAAGAAAAATTTGATGTTACATTAAAACCTGAACCGGTTTTTATCGGATTTAAAGACCTTCAGAAGCACGATTAATAGCCGTGCTTTTTTGATGTATAATCAATAATTCGCAATTAGAAAAATTATGCCGAAACGCACAGATATTAAAAAAATTTTAATCATCGGGTCGGGTCCGATTGTTATCGGGCAGGCTTGCGAATTTGATTATTCGGGAACTCAAGCCTGCCGCGCCCTCAAACAGGAAGGATTTGAAGTTGTGTTAGTTAATTCAAATCCGGCAACGATTATGACCGATCCCGAGATTGCGGATAAAACTTATGTTGAACCGCTAACGGTCGAAACGGTTACCGCAATTATTGCAAAAGAACGACCTGATGCCGTTTTGCCGACGGTCGGCGGACAAACCGCGCTAAATTTGGCGGTTGAGTTTTATGAAACTGGAGTTTTGGAAAATTTTGAGGTTAAATTAATCGGCGCGAATATCGAATCAATAAAAATAGGCGAAGACCGTGAACTCTTTAAATCTGCAATGGACGAAGTCGGAATTCCGACTCCGCGCGGAGGTTTCGCGCACAGTTGGGAAGAAGCTGAAAAAATTGTTGCTGAAACCGGTTATCCGGCAATCGTTCGACCGAGCTACACTTTGGGCGGAACCGGCGGCGGATCGGCTTTTAACCCGGAAGAATTTGAAGAGATTGTGCGCGGCGGTCTGGCGGCTTCGCCCGTTTCTCAGGTTTTGATTGAAGAGTCCATTCTTGGTTGGAAAGAATTTGAACTCGAAGTGATGCGCGACCTTAATGACAACGTTGTTATTATTTGTTCGATTGAGAACTTCGACCCGATGGGCGTTCATACCGGCGACTCGATAACCGTTGCTCCGGCACAAACGTTGAGCGATGTTGAATATCAACGACTGCGCGATATGTCTATCAAATGTATCCGTAAAGTCGGCGTGGAAACGGGCGGTTCGAACATTCAATTTGCCGTCAATCCCGAAAATGGCGATGTCCGAATTATCGAAATGAATCCGCGCGTTTCGCGTTCATCCGCTTTAGCTTCAAAGGCAACCGGTTTTCCGATTGCGAAAATCGCGGCGAAACTAGCAGTCGGGTACACTTTGGATGAAATTCCAAACGATATTACAAAGAAAACGCCTGCGTCATTTGAGCCGACAATTGATTATGTCGTAACGAAAATTCCGAAATGGGCATTTGAAAAATTCCCCGGTGCGGAAGATGTTCTCGGAACACAAATGAAATCTGTCGGCGAAGTAATGGCAATTGGACGCACATTCAAAGAATCTCTTTTCAAAGGTTTGCGTTCATTGGAAGCAGTTAAACCGTTAAGATTGCAGGATATTCCCGACCACGTTTTACAAAGAAAATTAGCGCGCCCGAATTCGCAAAGGTTTTCCTATATCACATATGCTCTTCAACACGGTTATTCAATAGAAGAAATCTATCGCTTAACAAAAATAGACCCGTGGTTTCTGGAGCAATTGCAAGACGTAATGCAGCTTCAGGATAGAATTGAAGAACGGAAATTAAATGACGTTCCGGTTGATGTTTTCCGAACGGCAAAAGAATATGCGTTAAGCGACCGACGAATAGCATTTTTGACCGAATCAACCGAAAAAGAAGTGCGCGAACGACGCCGAAACGTAGGAATAATGCCGGTTTATAAACGAGTTGATACGTGCGGCGCTGAGTTTGAATCATTCACGCCTTATCTGTATTCAACTTATGAAGAAGAATGCGAAGCCGCGCCGACAGATCGAAAAAAAATAATGATTCTGGGTTCGGGACCAAACCGAATCGGGCAGGGAATCGAGTTTGATTATTGCTGTTGTCACGCGAGTTTTGCTTTGAAAGAAGCGGATTTTGAAGCGATTATGGTGAATTGCAATCCTGAAACGGTTTCAACCGACTACGATACATCCGACCGGCTTTATTTCGAGCCTTTGACGTTTGAAGACGTGATGAATATTGTCGAAACAGAAAAACCGGACGGCGTGATTGTGCAATTTGGTGGACAGACACCGCTAAATTTAGCTGATCGTCTTCACGGCGCGGGCGTTCCAATCATCGGAACTTCGCCTGATTCGATAGACCTTGCGGAAGACAGAAAACGCTTTGGCTCATTGCTTGAAGAACTAAAAATTCCGTCACCCGAAAACGGAACTGCCGTATCGCCTGAAGAAGCGAAAGAAATCGCCGAAAAAATCGACTATCCGATTATCGTGCGTCCAAGCTACGTTTTGGGCGGCAGAGCGATGGCAATTGTTTACGACGAGCAAAGTCTCGATGAATATATGCGAACAGCCGTTGATGCGTCGCCCGATAAACCTATCTTGATTGATAAATTTCTCGAAAGAGCAGTTGAAATAGACGTTGACGCTTTGGCGGATGACACCGCTTGCATCATCGCTGGAATTCAAGAACACATCGAAGAAGCCGGAATTCATTCGGGCGATTCATCTTCTGTTTTGCCGCCGCAAAAAATTGCCGAAGAACATCTCGAAACTATCAAGCATTATACGCGCCTTCTTGCTAAAGCTTTAAATGTAAAAGGTTTGATGAATATTCAATTTGCGGTAAAAGATGATCGCGTTTTTGTTTTGGAAGTCAATCCGCGCGCTTCGAGAACCGTTCCTTTCGTTGCCAAAGCGACTGGCGTTTCTATTGCGAAGATTGCATCTTTGGTTATGGCAAATGTAAAAGCTTTAAAGGATTTTAATCTGCCGGAAGTTTTAACCGTGCCGAAAGTTTTTGTAAAGTCCCCTGTATTTCCCTTTAAAAAATTCGCCGGAGTTGATCCGATTTTAGGACCCGAAATGCATTCGACGGGCGAAGTCATGGGCATCGGAGAAACATTCGGCGAAGCTTACCGCAAAGCGATGGAAGGGGCGGGAATAGAACTTCCAATGAAGGGAACCGCATTTTTGTCCGTCAACGATGCAGACAAAGGTCAAGCGGTAATTTTGGCGCGAAGATTAACCAAATTGGGTTTCAGTCTTATTGCTACGCACGGTACGGCAAACCGCCTTAAAGAAGTAGGTTTAAGTTGCGGAGCTGTTTTCAAAGTCAATGAAGGGCGTCCAAATGTTGTAGATTTTATTAAACGCGGCGAAATTTCGTTGATTATAAATACACCATTGGGCAGGACTTCGCATTTTGACGAACAAGCGATTCGCAAAGGCGCACTTCAGTTCAATGTGCCGTGCGTTACTACAGTGACAGGCGCCGAAGCACTTATTGAAGCGATTGCATCAAAGAAAACGGGCGAAAAAATAAATGTTTCGGCTTTACAAGAAATCCATTGCGGAAAAAAATTAACCGCACAAGATCGCGGTTAAAAACGTAAAATTTTGGAGATTAACAAAAGGGATTCGGGATTTTTCAGTGAGGGCGTGCGTTTGATGTTTCTTTCAACGCTCGCTTTTTCGTTGGCAAATGTTTTTGTCAAAGAAGTCAGTCATTTGCCGACAATGGAGATTGTTTTTTTTCGTTGTCTGTCAGGAGTTGTGTTTTGTTACATCGGGTTAAAACGCGCTAACGCTGATTGGCGCGGCTCGAGCCGCAAAATACTTTTTCTGCGCGGGCTTTTCGGCACAACAGCGCTCTATCTTTTCTTTCTCACCGTGCAAAACATTCCGCTCGCCAGCGCGGTAACGATTCAGTATCTATCGCCCATTTTTACGACGATAATTGCAATTTTTATTTTGAAAGAAACTGTCAAACCTTTGCAATGGCTTTTTTACGCAATGGCATTTTCCGGAGTTCTTTTTATTGAAAAATTCGATGCGCGAGTTTCGCTGCTTTTTCTTTTTCTTGGTATAATCTCGGCTTTTTGTTCGGGCGTTGCATACAATTTAGTGCGAAGTTTGCGCGAAAAGGAGCATCCTTTAACGATCGTTTTACATTTCCAGCTTTTTGGTTTGATTTTCGGATTTATCTTTACGCTTTTTAATTGGAAAATGCCCGCAGGCGGGGATTGGCTCTGTTTATTTTTGATTGGAGTTTTCTCCCAACTCGGACAAGTTTTCTTAACAAATGCCTTCCAAAAAGAAAAAGCGGCTAGCGTGGCAATTGTGAATTATACAGGTTTAATTTACGCTTTAATTATCGGCTGGTTTGTTTTCGGTGAAACGCAAACCGTGGAATCGTTGGTTGGAATGTCGCTAGTCGTTATAGGAGTTATTTTGAGTATTATTTACGGAAAGCGTCAGCGCGACATCGAAAGAATCGAATCAACGGCAGGTTAATTGTAAAAAGTAAAAAGTAAAAAGTGAAAAATTATAAAAGAAACGCAAGCAAAAAAAAGATTTTAGCTTTAATTTTAGCGGGCGGCGTCGGCGGGCGGCTTGGACTTCTTACGGAAAATCGCGCCAAGCCGGTGATGCCTTTTGCGGGTTTTTATCGTTTGATAGATTTCGCATTGAGCAATTGTCTGCACAGTCAAATTTCAGATGTTTGGGTAATTGAGCAGTATGAACTGCATTCTTTAAACGAGCATTTGTCAAACGGCAGACCTTGGGATTTGGACAGAACTTACGGCGGGCTTCAAGTATTACCGCCGTTTCAAGAAAGAAGCGAATCGAAACACGAAGGCGGTTTCGCGCACGGAAACGCCGACGCGATTGTCCGCCATCAAAAACTTATCGAAGATTTTAATCCTGATATTTTGATTGTTTTAAGCGCAGACCATATTTACAAACTTGATTTCCGTAATGTCATTGAAACGCATCTGGAAAGGAAAGCATCGGTAACAATGGTTACGACGAAAGTTCCGAAAGGCGAAACGGCATCGCGTTTCGGAGTTGTCGAAGTCAATAAAGACGGACGTATCAGTAATTTTGAATATAAACCGGAAATTCCGAGAAATGATTTAATCACAACGGAAGTTTTTGTTTATGACGCGAAAATCTTATTAAAAACTTTAAAGGAATTTACTGAAGAGGACAAAGATTTAAAGGATTACGGCAACGAGTTAATTCCATATTTTGTCCAAAACCAAGCGGCTTTTGAGCATCGGCACAAAGGTTACTGGCGCGACGTCGGGACGATAAAAAGTTACTGGGAATCACAGATGGATCTTCTCGACGAAGAAAGAAAATTTGCACTCGACGATGAAGAATGGGCGATTTTGACTCTTGCCGAACAGCGTGTTCCGGCATTTATTTATTCAACTGCAGCCGTAAAAAACAGTTTGATTTCACAAGGCTGCAAAGTATCGGGCACCGTCGAGCATTCGATTTTGAGCGTCGGAGTTACAATTGAAAAAAACGCGGAAGTTAAAGATTCGATAGTTTTACCCGATGCGGTAATCGAAGAAGGAATAAAATTGGAAAAAACAATCGTTGATGCTGGCGTTATCGTAACAAAAAAGAAGTTGGAAAAATTGAAACTGCTGCAACAAAAATATAAAAATGATATTTTTGTCATCGGGAAATATAAAATTCAAGCGCAGAGCGAAATTGAGGAAAAATGAAGTAAAGGTAAAATGATTGCCGCCGTCGGATTTAAAGAAATAATATTTTTCAACCCTTGATTCGCATAAAATAATAAATTGAATCCGTGTTTGAATTAATATGAATAATGCGAAAATCAAAGCAATCGTCGTAACCGTCAGCGACAAGCGCACTGAAGCGCAAGATGTTTCCGGCAATGCTTTAGCCAAACTTTTAGTCGAAATTGAAGCAGAAATTGTCGAAAAAATTATTGTTTCTGATGATTTTGAAGATTTACGAAACACACTTTACACTTTGACCGAACGCGAAGACGCAAATTTAATAATTACTACAGGCGGAACCGGTTTTGCGAAACGCGACAACACGCCGGAAGCGACACGCGCCGTTATCGAAAAAGAAGCGCAAGGCTTGGCTGAAGCAATGCGTTTTGAAACGTTGAAAAAAACTCCGATGGCAATGCTTTCACGCGGCGTTTGTGGTATTCGCGGAAAATGCTTGATTATAAATTTACCCGGCTCGCCAAATGCAGTGCACGAATGTTTCGAGGTCATCAAATCGGTTTTGCCGCACGCGATAAATTTAATTTCAGGAGATACAAATCACAATGAATAAACGCTTGCTGATTAGAAATTTTATTGCAATTTTATTTTTAGGCTTCGCTTTTGTTTATACATCTTTTGCCCAACAACCAAGCGTCAAAATTTCGACTGAATCAGAAATTAAAGAAGACATAAAACTCAATGTTTGTAAAAACAATGAGCGATTGGAAGCCGTTAAAAAACTGTTCCAAAAAATGGGCGCAAAAGATTCTGAAATGAAGGTGGAAAAGATAAAGAATGTCGAAAATTTTGTTGTTGCTAAAAAAGGTAAAACAGATGAAACCGTAATAGTCGGCGCCCATTACGATAAAACAAATGATGGCTGCGGAGTGATTGATAATTGGACGGGAATTGTTATTTTGGCAAATCTTTACCGCACAATAAAAGATTTCGATACGGAAAAAACTTATATTTTTGCCGCTTTCGGTAAAGAAGAACTCGGACTGCTCGGTTCTGATGAAATGGCGCGAGCAATTCCGAAAGAGAAGCGCTCGGATTATTGTACAATGATAAATTTTGACAGTTTCGGTTTCACTTATCCACAAGTTATGAAAAATATTTCCGATTCGAAGTTAACTGATTTAGCGAAGGAAGTTTCCAATGAATTAAAAATTCCCTTCGGACAAGCTGCAATTGAATTTGCTAGTTCTGATTCAGAATCGTTTCGCAAACAAAAAATTCCTGCCATTTCGTTTCACGGACTTTCCGACAAATGGCAAGAATATCTTCACAATTCAAAAGATAAAATTGAAAGCGTCAACCCGCAAAGCGTTTATATCGGTTATCGTTTTGCCTTAAATTTTCTGGCAAAAATTGACGCGAGCGGTTGTAACGCATTCAGAAAATAATTTAACAATTTTTATTTGTTGTCAAAAATATTTGAGTTTTTATCGAATAATTTCGCTAACCATTCGCCCGTTGATGATCGTTCCCGTGCAATGCGTCGTATATTCAAACGGGTCGCCGTCGTACATGGCTAAATCGGCGTCTTTTCCCTTTTCAAGAGAACCGACGCGGCGGTCAATACCCAAAATTCTGGCGGCGTCTATAGTAACGGTTGCCAGCGCATCACGCATTGATAATCCGTTTGCCGCGGCAACTCCGGCTTCAAACAATACGACGCGCGTTTTCGGAACGTAAGTTTCGTAACCGCTTTGGAAAGCGAATAAAATTCCAGCTTTTTTTAATTTGGAAGCGGTTTCCATACTCAAACTTTCCGTCTCGCCGCCGGCGCGATACATTGTCGGGTGTAAGATAACCGGAAATCCTGAGGTTTTAATTTTGTCCATTACTAAATGTGATTCCGACGCGCCGTCCAAAATTATGCGGACATTAAATTCTTTGGCGATTCTAAGCGCGGTCATAATATCTTGTGCGCGATGCGCCGTAACCATAAGCGGAATTTCGCGGCGAGCGACTTTTTGCATCATCTCGGAGCGCAAATCAGTTACCGGTTGTATCGAAGGTGAATTTTGATTGCCCGCATTTTGATTGTTCGGCGGCGGCGGATTGTTCAAAGAAGAATTCGGATTTTTCACATTCGGACTGTTGTCATTGTTGTTCGGCTGATTGTTGATGTTTGATTGGCTAGAAGCGTTTGTTCGATTGCTTTGATTGGGTTTTGCGCCTTCGGCTTTGCGAACGGCTTCAAATGCTTTTATCAATTCGGCGCGAAGCATCGCCGCTTGTTTAGCGCGCGTGCCGGGCGATTTTCCGCCGCTTCCCAAAGCATTTTCACCTAAAGTAACAGCTATCATCGCCATCGGAACAATTGCCGCTTCGTCGGCGGTTTTGCCAAAAGTTTTTACAATCATTGTTTGACCGGAAACAAGCGCGGCGGGCGCGTGTCCTGTATGCACGGTCGTTACACCAAAACTCCTCACCCATTCGATAAGTTTATCTTCCGTGTTGTATGCGTCTATCGCACGAAGTTCCGGCTGCATCGGAGAAGATGCTTCTATTTGCATCTGGTCATGCGGTTGATTCATATAACCAGCCAAACCGATTACGCTGTGTGCGTCAATCAACCCGGGAGTAACGATTTTTGCGGAAATCACGCGGTAATCGCTGGGAATTTTTACTTGATTTGCCGAACCGACAGCCTGGATCTTACCATTCTTAATTAAGACAACGCCGTTTTGAATCGGCTCGCCCGTCATTGTCCAAATCGTTTCGCCACGGACGGCAATTTGCGCGGTTATTTTTTCCGTAAAAATAACCGCAGAGACACAGAGACACAGAGAAAAGAAAAGGAATCTTTCAGTCATTTTTCCTAAATTTAACTTTAAAAAATCTCCGTGTCTAAGTGTTTCCGTGGTGAAAAATTTCTTGAACATTATTCATTCCCTCCCAAATCACCGTCAAAGCAATCAATATGAATTAATCTGTCGTTGCTTGCACCGAAACCGCCGACGGCGATTAAATAATCTTTTGCGTCCGAACGGTCAAAAACTTTTTTGCCTTCAACCCAGGTTTGCAGAATGTGTGTATATACGCTGAACGGGTCACCGCTTAAAACAATAAAATCAGCGTCTTTGCCAACTTCCAGCGAACCGATTCTGTTTTGTAAATCAAGCATAATTGCGTTTGCCATCGTTAATCCGTACAAAGCCTTCTCGCGCGACATTCCGGCGCGAACAGCAAGTCCGGCAGAACGCAGGAAAAAGCGCGAATCGGTAATGTAATCATCGGTGTGAAAGCCGACCAGTGCGCCTGTTTTTTCCAAAGCTGCGCCGTTTTCAAACTTAACGTCAACCGCTTCGAGTTTTCCGCCCGGACTGTCAATTAAAATAATTGAAGCGGGAACTTTTGATTTTGCAATTTCATCGGCAACTTTCCACGCTTCGGAAACGTGCTGCAACACAACTTTAAATCCGAATTCTTTTTGCAGTCGTATGACTGTCATAATATCGTCGTGCCGGTGCGTGTGAAAATGAATTGTTCGCTTTCCATCAAGCACATCAACCAGTGCTTCCATTGCTAAATCACGCGCCGGCAATTTAGATTTATCACCACCCGCCCGGCGAAGTTTTTCGCGGTAATCCAGCGCTTTAACGAATTGTTCGCGGACAAGCGCGGCGGATTTTGAGCGCGTGCCGGGAAAATTTCCGCCGCCTGAGCGAATCGGATTTGTGCCGTTAGCGAATTTAATTCCGCCGGCATAGCTGCTGTGTTTGTCGTAAATCAGCAAATCTTCAATCGTGTTAGCATCATCGCGCAGTTTAAGATAAAGCGTCTGACCGCTGTTGAGATGACCCGAACCGGGCATTACATTTACAGTTGTAATTCCGCCTGATTGAGCGCGTTGAAGGCTTGATGCACGGGGATTCACCGAATCCAAAAGACGAACCTCGGGCTGAATCGGGCTTGACCCGTCTGCGCCCGAGCCTTCGCCAATATGACTGTGCGAATCAACCAGACCAGGCATTATAACCTTGCCTTTAATATCAATACGTTGAACATTTGAAGAAAGCCGAACAGTTCGCGCATCGCCGACGGCAGTGATTTTTCCGTTTTGGACAATTAAAATTCCGTCTTCAATCGGTTGACCGGAAACCGGAATTATTCTGGCGCCGATAAAAGCTGTCGGCTTTTGTTGTCCAAAAGCGGAAAAAACAAATATGAGCAGAAAAAATGTACAAAAAAAGTAATTCTTCATTTTAATTTCCTATCATTTTCCTTTGATTTGGTAAAAATACTCGTAACGATAAAGTGCATTCAAACCTTATCCGGTGTCAAGAATTCGAAATTGAATTTTCTGCCGCTTATTCATCTACCGGCAAAATTATAGAAAAGATTGTTCCATTCAAATTGTTTTTTGAAACTTCAATTTTTCCGTTATGCGACGTAATTATTCCATAACAGACTGCTAAACCTAAGCCGGTTCCAGCGCCTGTCGGTTTGGTTGTATAAAACGGGTCGAAAATTTTCTGCAAATCTTTTACTTCAATACCCGTACCATTATCGGCAATTTCTATTTTAACGAATTTTCCATTCGATAAAGTTTTAATAAAAATCTCACCACCATTCGGCATTGCATCACGAGCATTTAAAAGTAAGTTTAGGAAAACTTGCTGTAATTGGTCGGCGTCAATTAATACTTTTGGGATTTCCGTTTCGAAATGTTTTTTTATCCGTAATTTCTGAAAGGACTTATCGAAACTTGCCAGCCGTAAACTCTTTTCTATCACAACGTTTATATTGACAAAACTTTTTGCCGCCTGACGGACCCGCGCGAAATCCATCATATCGCGCGTAACTTGCGTAATGCGGGTGATTTGCGAGAAAATTAATTTTAACTTTTCCTTTGTTTCACCATCGAGATTTTTCTTTGTCTGCATCATTTGTATCAGAGACGAAATCGAAGCCAGCGGGTTGTTGACTTCGTGCGCCACGCCCGCCGCAAGAGTTCCCATCGCCGCGAGTTTTTCAGTACGGACAAGTTGTTCGTTGAGATTTTGGAGTTGTTCAATGTCCGTTGCCATTTTTCTGCTCATCTCATTAAATGATTCAGCGAGCAGTCCAATTTCGTCATTGCTTCTTCGCAAATCAACTTCCTTTCCGTATTCGCCGTCGGCAACTTGAACCGCCGCGAGCGTTATTCTTTGCAAAGGACGCGAAATTGAGCGAACAATCAGCAAAACCAAAAGCAGATTTGGAATAAGCGCTGAAATGACGCTGAAAACCAAATATCTGCGCCACGCTTCAAATGTCATTCCGTCTCGAAAAGCCCACCAGACAATAGGAATTTGAAAAATTAAAAAACTAATAATAGCAACCGAAGCAATGCTTAAAGCGATTTTGTATGTGATTGGAAAAAGACGAAATTGGTTTAGTGAGATTTGAAATGAGAAAAGTTTGAAATTAGAAATTGCATAAGCGTAAATTAAAACGCCAGGCAAAGCAAAAATTGAACTAAACGGCAAAAATTCGTAAATTCCGAAAAAAGGCAAAACAATATTTGCTAGAGTTTTCAAAATGCCGGTAATAGCCAAAGCCCAGAGAATTGCACCGACTTGCTGACCTTTTTGCGTCCCGCGATATTGGCGATACTTACGAAAAAGAGTCGCAGCACCATAGCCGAAAACAAAATAAACATAAACTACAAAAGCGTACGCGAGCGGAGCAAGTTCAATAATAAAATTTCCGTTTTCAAAACCGACTTTGCGCCATAAAAGACCGAAAATCGCCGTGGGAATCAAAATTAAACTCGGAGCAAAAAGAACGGTAAATCGTTTCCTAGATATTGGCAAATCTTCAGGAAAAACCCACGCGAAGATTACCAAAGCACATTGCATTAAAAGAGCAATGATAAAACTTGCCGAAGCCCACCAGCCAGAAGGTAAATCTTGAATTTGAAAATTCCAGAAGACTAAATCTTTGACTGTCCATAAGGTGAGAAAAGCAATAAAAGCAGCAAAAGTTTGATGGGCGCGATTTCGCGGATTTGCCACGAAAACATAAAAGCCGAGCAAAACCAGTAGCAAAAGCGCGAATAGATGAAGCAGAACCAGCATCGGCTAAATGTTAAATCCTGTATGTCAAATGGTAAAAAAAAGTTAAAGAAATTAAAATTTTGCGCGAAATACCTTAATTCAAAAATTTAATTGAATTTTATATTTCCGGTTGTATTACAAGCCCAGAAAAAAAGCTGATATGATGAAAGTTACGCCAAAAGCAAATGGAAGAAAATGTCTCCGGTCAATGTTATCGCCGCGTTTTAATAAGCGATGAAAAATAGTAAAAGCCGGTAAAGCCACACTTCCCACGAGGGCGCCGAGAAAAGCGCCGACAAACGCTCCGATTATAAAAATAATAATTCCGCCTGCGCCGCCCACGATTATTCCCCAGCAAGCGCCGACAAACGGCAATGCCAAGAGCATTTTATGCCAAGAAACTTTCTCGAGTTCGCTGACGATTTTTCCGATTAATTTGCCGGAGAAATACCCGACCATCGCCGAAATTAAATTTACTATAAAAATAATGCCGAGAATCCATAAATCTTCGCTTTGAAATATTCTCGCATCAATTAAAAATCTGGTGAACATTGCGGCTGGCGGAAAGATACCGAGCAGAAGTCCAAAATATGCAAACGAATTTTCAATCGAAACGGGATTTTTCATTAAAGCGGATTCCATCATTTCCTGCTTCGAACGAAAAATTGCCTTTTCGCGAGCAGTAGCAGCATTTGCTTGAAGAAGAAATTCTAATCTTTTCTTCGTGAGTTCATCGTCGCGGTCGTTGCTTGCAAATGAAACGGAATTTGTTTGGCGAGCATCGTTTCGCGTGCTTGTTTGTTCCACAAATATTTCTCCTGATTTTTAACCGAAAAATCTTTTTCTGTCGGCGAAGTTTCGATAAACAACTGTTCAAGTGTGGCTTTTGCTTCCTGTTCATCTAAAAACGAAAGAAATTCGATTACTAAAGCTTTTAGTTCCTTTTGATTTGAATGAAAGGCAAACAATTTAGCAATAAC
>JAIVJJ010000099.1 GCA_020200095.1 Acidobacteriota bacterium
CTTGAATCGGCAGCCGTTTGTTGAAACCTGTTTTCTGATGGAAAGTCGACAAGTATCTTTGTCTGCCAATTCCGTCCGGTCAAGTTTCGCTTTTGGTAGTGGCTCAATCAAGGCATGAGCCAGTTGATTTGTTGTAACAGTGCAGAAAGCGCGTTTTAGGCATTTATCTGCGCATTAAAATCGCTCCTTGAAAGAGCATTCAGAAAATTAGCTTTCCAGTGAAAACTGATAAAAGCAGAATATAGTATCACAAAATATCATACTCAGAAACAAAAAATACGACAATTACTTTGTTTTGTCAACATTTATTTGCAACTAATTGTAATAATTTACAAATAAAATTTACTAACCACTTTTATAGCTGTGAGTAAGATTAAAACACCTTTCCCCGAACGACTGTGTTCGCTATCGAACTTAAGGCAAATATTTTTATAACTTGCTCGATAAATACTGTTTCAAAACAGATTGATGAGTAAAATTTTATACAAAATCTGACAATTAATGCTTCTGTTATCAGTTTTTTCAAATGAATTACGTAATAAGAAAAGGCAATTCATCGAGTTATTTTGACATCTTGCAAATGCCCGAATCTAAAAATGTGGTTATTAACTGTTTTTACGGAGTGTTTTTGAATGATAGAATGCTTTGGAAATATTCAACAGACAAACCCTGTAATGTTAGTAGACATTAGCAAATAAGGATTTATATGTTTGGAGCAAGTATTGGACGCGGAGCAAAACGAGTCATTGACGCCATCGTGCGCTGGCTAGCTTTTGGCGGCGTAAACCCAAACATTTTAACAGTTATCGGCGTAACCATAAACGTCGGCTGCGGCGTGTTATTCGGAATGGGCGAATTTTTCTGGGCGGGAATCGTGCTTATCGTCGCCAATTTGTTTGATATGCTCGACGGCAATGTCGCACGCCTGACCGGCAGAGTTACACGCTTCGGCGGTTTTCTGGATTCTTCGCTCGACCGACTTTCCGATATGGTTTCTTTTTTAGGAATTATCGTTTTTTACGCGAGCAACACGCCCGAACATTCGCTTTTGAACGTAATTGTGGCGGGCGTCGGAATGATTGGGTCAGTAATGGTCAGCTACACGACGGCGCGTTCGGAAAGCATTGGTATCAAGGCAAACGTCGGATTTTTGCAGCGTCCCGAAAGAATCGTTTTGCTCGTTATAGGAGCGCTTTCTTCATTTCAGAATTCAACTTCATTTTTCGCTAATCGAATGCCGCAGGTGCTTTGGGTATTAGCGATCGGCTCATTTTGGACATTTATCCACCGAATGTTTTACATTTGGAAGGAACTGCAAAAAATTGAAGCGGGTGAAAGTGAATAAACATTTGTAAAATTTCACCCTCTTCAAAGTGATTTATGGATTTTTTTTCAGGAATTTTGGAATGGTTTGCACGGTTTTGGGAGACATTAACGTGGGGCAGAATTGCTTTGGTATTATCTTTTACGGTCATTTCGATAATTGCTAGTTACGGATTAATCGTTATCGGAATGATAAAAATTCCGGCGGATTACTTCAGTTCAACGTATGTCAAAGAAATAAATCGAGACGAACACTTTTCGCTTCGATGGGCGGCGTTCATTATAAAAAATACAGTAGGTTTTCTATTGATAATTGCCGGAGTTATTATGATTTTCACGCCCGGACCAGGCGTTCCGACAATTCTTCTCGGACTAATGATGATGGATATTCCTGGCAAACGCCCCTTGGAAGCGAAACTTATACAACGCCCGATGGTTTTATCGGCGGTAAACGAATTACGCGCTAAATATAACAAACCTCCTTTAATAATGGATTAAATAATGGATAGTGATAAGTTACTGTCTTTTAATTCTTCACTAATCACTTACGGTTAACCACTAATTTTATGTTCAAAAAAATTTTAATTGCCAATCGCGGAGAAATTGCCGTCAGAGTGATACGTGCGTGCCGCGATATGAAAATAAAATCTGTTGCCGTTTATTCCGAAGTCGATAAAGACGCGCTTCACGTTCGGATGGCGGATGAAGCATATTTTATCGGCGCGTCGCCATCCAACGAAAGCTATTTGCGCGGTGAAAAAATTATTGAAGTTGCAAAAAAATCCGGCGCTGAAGCAATTCATCCGGGCTACGGTTTTTTATCGGAAAATGCGGAATTTGTCAGACAAGTAACAAAGGAAGGAATCTCATTTATCGGACCTTCGCCCGAGGCGATGGAAGCAATGGGCGGGAAAATCAGCGCGAGAAAAATTGCAATCAAGGCTGACGTGCCGGTTGTTCCAGGAACAACCGAACCGTTGCAATCGGCTGAAGATGCTCTAAAAACTGCCAGAGAAATTGGTTTTCCCTTGATGCTTAAAGCGGCTGCTGGCGGCGGCGGAAAGGGAATGCGTTTTGTCGAAGGTGAAGAAGATTTAAAAATCGCGTTGGAGACTGCTCAATCTGAAGCTCTTTCTTCTTTTGGCGATTCGTCAATCTATATCGAAAAAGCAATTGTGCGACCGCGTCATATCGAAATTCAAGTTTTTTCCGACAAACACGGAAATTTTGTTCATCTCGGGGAGCGTGAATGTTCGATTCAGCGAAGGCATCAGAAGGTTATCGAAGAATGCCCGTCACCGATCAACGATTCGGATTTGCGTCAAAGAATGGGAGAAAGCGCGATAAAAGTTGCGAAAGCGGTTGATTATGTAGGCGCGGGGACGGTTGAATTTCTAGTTTCCGACCTTGATAAATCTTTTTATTTTTTGGAAATGAATACACGCCTGCAAGTCGAGCATCCGGTAACCGAACTTGTAACCGGAATTGACCTGGTGCGCGAGCAAATTCGAGTCGCTTGGGGCGAAAAACTGTCGTTCGCGCAAGAAGAAATCAGTTGGGACAAACACGCGATTGAATGCCGCGTTTATGCCGAAGACCCGGAAAATAATTTTTTGCCGTCGCCGGGAAAAATTACGCGCCTTCGAGTTCCGCAGGGAAACGGCGTGCGCGACGACGGCGGAATTTACGAAGGCTCGGAAATTTCTATTTATTACGACCCGATGATTTCCAAATTAGCTGTTTATGGTAGAGATCGAAGTGAAGCGATTGACCGTTTACGCCGCGCTTTGCAGGAATATGAAGTTGGAGGAATAAAAACAACTCTCGCTTTTTTCCGAGAAATTGTCGAAGACGAAGAATTTATTGCTGGAAATCTTGATACCGGATTTATCACCCGTTTTAACGAACGTAAAAGGAAAAGGGATATTGATGAAGGAACGCGAGATTTAGCATTAATTGCTTCGGCTTTAGCTTTTAGTAACAATCAAAATTCTACTGTAAAAGACAATGGAAAAGCTGAAAAAACAGTTAGTCGTTGGACAATCGCGGGTAGGATGGCAGCTTTTCAAAATCGTTTATAGAAAAAAAGTTATGCGGAGGAATAAATGGAAGAATTTTTGAAACAATTAATGGGAAAAAAAGTTGATATTGCTTTCGGCTCAACCGCGATTGTTCGCGGTGATATTATTGAAATTAAAGATGCCGTTCTTCATTTGCGCGATGAGCACGAAAGAGTTGCCTACGTGGCGATAAATAAAATAGCCGTTGTGTGGGAAGTTAAAGAACATCAAACTCGCCCGGGTTTTGTGGTTTAATGTGAAAAAACCAGAGAGAATTTAGTTCTTTGCTAAAGAGAGACGGCGAAAACCGACAATTCTTTTTCCCCAGTAACCGTCAAAAGTTGAATAAGTCACGCCCTTGCTGGTTGAAGCGTGATAAAAACCTTTATCGTCCACGACAATTCCGATGTGTCCGAGTCCATTAAAAAAGACGAGCGTTCCGAATCTGTATCGGTCATCTCCACCAACCGCTTCGGAATTTTGCCAAAGATTTCTTGCGCTTGAACGTTCATAGTAAAAACCGGCGTCATGGAAAACGCTCCATACCAAACCCGAACAATCGTAAGAATTAGGTCCCGTTGAGCCGTATCTGTAAGGTGTTCCAACTCTGGCTTGAATCGCTTGCAGTAATCTTTGGCTAAAAACCGCACTGTAAAAGTATTTACTAATGGATTGATTTGGAATCACATTTATCGGTCTTGAAGAGACGATCTTTTTAACGAGCGGCAGTTGATTTTGAACAATGATAAGTTTGTTGGCTGATGTAGGGATTTGTCTGTGTAAGGTTCGGGCTTGAGTTTTCTCGGGCGGGTTTGTGATTTGATTGTCTGATTGATTGTTTGGTTTAATTTTAACTATTCTCTCGCGTTCCTGCGAGAAAACATTTCCGATAACACCAAAGCAAAATAAAACAAAAAACAATAAAATACACAAAGACTTACAAAAATTCATCAAGGATTACTCCTAATCGTTTAATTTTTTGGTTGGAGAATTTTGAGGTTTGGTGGAAAATTTTCCACCTTTTAAAAAAATAGTTAAAACAGATACGTTTTTCCGAAAAACTTATTAAATTAAAAATTGGATTGTTGTATTGGTTTTAACTAAGACGAAAAGATTTTTACCTAAAAGAAAAGAAAATGCAAATCGCAAAAACATTTTAATCCGAACGCGATATGATTTGGCATGTATTATTTTGATGATTTAGAAAAAAAGCGATGTCTCTAATTGGATGATTTTAAAAGCGCGATCAAACAATGCCTTCACAAAATAGCAAAGGCTCAAAAGAAAATCTTCAAGCCTTTGAAAATTTACCAAAAAGTTAAATTGTAATTATGCGGAAAAAGAAGTTCCACATCCGCAACCGCCCGTAGCATTCGGATTTTCAAATGTAAAGCCAGAACCCATCATATTCGACGTATAATCAACTGTTACGCCGTTTAAGTATTGAGCGCTGAACATATCAACGAAAAGACGAACACCGTGCTGGTCAACGATAAAATCACCTTGACGAGATTCTTCTTCGATATTCAAGCTATACTGAAAACCCGAACAGCCGCCCGGTACAACTCGTACGCGAAGACCGGCGGTTTCCGGCAAATCTTCTTCGCCCGACAAAAATTTTTTGATTTCTACCGCCGCGTTTGAACTTAAATTTATTTCAACTGACGGCGCCGCTACTGCTGCCATTTTTTATAATCTCCTTACGAATAATTTCAATTGATTTAACAGAAAAGCTAAATCTTTACATTAATTTCAATTTTACACGCTCATTTTATAAAGCACAAGTTAAAAATTTATTGCAAGGAAGAGCAAGTTAAAAACGCGCTTACATAAATACTTCAAACTATCTATGTAAGCGCATCTCTAAAATTGTTTTCACTTCGCCCTCGACATAATCACAAGTTCCGGTTTCATCGCTTCAATAGAAACTTGCCGGGCGACTTCTTCCGCAACAATGCGAAACGCTTTTGACTGCGGCGAATCCGGATTCGAAACGACAACCGGCGTTCCTTTATCGCCAGCTTCGCGGACTTCGATGCCGAGCGGAACTTCGCCTAAAAACGGCACGCCCATTTCGTCCGCAAATTCGCTGCCGCCGCCTTTGCCGAAAATGTCATACCGGTTTTGCGTGTCGGGGGCGATAAAATAGCTCATATTTTCGATAATACCCAAAATCGGCACGGCAACCGTATCGAACATTTTCAAAGCGCGGCGGACGTCCGCAAGCGAAACAATCTGCGGAGTCGTTACAAGAACTGCGCCCTGTACGGGAACAAGTTGCGCCAGAGACAATTGCACGTCGCCTGTTCCAGGCGGCATATCAACGATTAAATAATCAAGCTCACCCCAATTTACATCGCTTAAGAACTGACGCACGATTCCATGAAGCATCGGACCGCGCAAAATCATCGGTTTGTCAGGTGGAGCAAGCACCGCCATTGAAATCATCTTTATCCCATATACCTCAATCGGAATAATCTTATTCATTGAAACTTGGGGCTGCTGTTGCGCGACGCCGAGCATTAAAGGAACATTCGGACCGTAAACATCAGCATCCATTAAACCAACTTTCGCACCGTCGAGAGCCAGCGAAACGGCAAGGTTTACAGCTACGGTTGATTTTCCGACGCCGCCTTTTCCCGATGAAACTGCAATAATGTTTTTTACATTTGGCAAAGCCATATTTCCGGAAATTCCGCGACCTTTCGGTACTTCGGCATCCATCGTAACTTTTACGTCTTCGACACCTTCAAGACTGCTCACAATTTTTGTGGCTTCTTCTTCAAAAGCATCGCGCACCGGACACGCCGGTGTTGTCAAAACAAGTCGAAACGAAACATCGCCGCCTTCGATTTTTAAGTCCTTGACAAAACCGAGCGTAACAATATCCTTTTTTAAATCCGGGTCAACAATATTTTTTAATGCGTCTAAAACGGCTTGTTCAGTAATTTGATTCATAATTTTAAAATTACTTTAAATCTGTAACAAAATAATACTGTCTCAAAATCAAGCTTAATTGTCGAATTTAATAAATAGAGGAAATAATTGTTAAAGCTGCAAGAATTTTGGTAAATTTAGTGGTGAAAACAAAGGAG
>JAIVJJ010000100.1 GCA_020200095.1 Acidobacteriota bacterium
AGATAATAAAATCTCTATTTGCCTCTTTTTTATCTTGTTTATTTAACAGTTTAAAACCTGTTCTTTTCCATGAAACATAGTTTAAGAGTTCGCGCTTTTATTATGATTTATATTAAACAAACCAAAGTTTGGATTCCGAATGCTTAAAATTCTTGAAAGTTTGCAAGCTAATCGGTTATTATCGTTCTAGTGTTTGAAAACAAGGGAGAAGTAAAAATATGAAAAAACACATTTTAGGTTTCGCACTTTTTAGTTTTATTGTTGGCGCTACGGCTTTCGTGTACGCAATGTTTAACGTTGTGCGCGTTAAAGAGGTCTCTGCGCCGACATATTCGCAAACGTATTCTTCAAAAACGTCTTGTTGGAGGACGAAGCGACAATTGAAGGAGTCAAATTTTGGTTCGCCAATAATTGAGCAAGCGGTTTTTAATTTGAAAACAAAACAATTTAGCTGGAAGTTAGCGACTGCAGAAGCGGATTTACCGATTGCTTTGCACTTTTTTATTAAAGACGATGAGGAAACCCGGTATATTTATTCCGAACAGTATGTTGCGGGTTCGAGAGATGGAGAATTGAAATTTACAAATTCTCGTTTGTCGCCGAACAATCTTGATTCCGACGAAAATTTATATGTAATCGCGGATTTTGTTCCAACTTCCAAACGCTACAATAAAAACTTTCAGCCGGAATTTGACGCGAGCCGAGCGACAGCGGTTTCAATTGATTTCGGCAAGTAAAATTATTTACTGAAAAAGTTTCATAGAAAAACAATAAAAATTGCAAGTCTGTTTTCCGACTTCGTTCTTTGGGAAGTTACGAAGTTTAACAAAAAGCAGACTTGCATTTTTTTTGGAGGAATTTATGAAACACTTATCAGTTGTCAGTCGTCGGTCGTCAGTTTTTATTTTTATTATTTCGCTCTTATTTTCAGCTTGCAGTCAGGCAAGTAATACAAACATCGGTTACGACAAAACATCTCAACCTAATTACAGTTCAACTTCTAACGCGGCTTCAATGAATACTTCGTCCGGAATGGCGGAGAATCAGAGAATGAGAGGAGACTTTGAAAGCGAAGCCGCAGGCGCTGAAAAATACGCCGAGATTGACGAAAATCCGTTTGTCGAAACCGCACGCGCTCCGCTTTCGACTTTTTCGATTGATGTTGACACGGCTTCTTACGCGAATGTTCGCCGTTATTTGAATGAGGGAAGTTTGCCGCCGAAAGATGCTGTGAGGATCGAAGAACTCATCAATTATTTTGAATACGATTATCCGCAACCGATTGGAAACGCGCCGTTTTCCGTAAATACGGAAGCTGCGACCGCGCCTTGGAATGCAAAGCACAAACTCGTTTCAATTGGTTTACAGGGCAAAAAGGTTTCGCTTGACGATGTGCCGCCATCGAATCTGGTTTTTCTGGTGGACGTTTCCGGTTCGATGAACGACTCGCGCAAACTTCCGCTTTTGAAAAACGCTTTGCAGATTTTGGTTAATCAATTGACGGCGAAAGACCGCGTAGCGATTGTCGTTTATGCCGGCTCAAGCGGTTTGGTTTTAGATTCGACCAACAATCGCGGTGAGATTTTGAATGCGCTCAACAATCTCGAAGCCGGCGGCTCGACCAACGGCGGGCAGGGGATTCAGCTTGCTTACCGAGTCGCGCTCGATAATTTTATCGAAGGCGGAAATAATCGCGTTATTCTGGCAACCGACGGTGATTTTAATGTCGGGTTGACCGGCGACGAAGAGCTTGTAAAATTGATTGAAGCGAAACGTCGAAGCGGAATTTTTCTTTCGGTTTTAGGCTTTGGCACGGACAACACAAATGATTCGATGATGGAAAAAATTGCCGACAAAGGTAACGGCAATTATGCTTATATTGATTCGCAGGAGGAAGCCAGAAAAGCATTAGGCGAACAAGTAGCGGGAACGCTTTACACGATTGCAAAGGACGTGAAAATTCAAGTCGAATTTAATCCAGCTTTAGTTGCGGGCTATCGTTTAATTGGTTATGAAAATCGTCTTCTGGCAAATCGAGATTTTAACAACGATAAAAAAGACGCTGGAGAAATTGGCGCGGGTCATTCGGTAACGGCGCTTTACGAAATTGTTCCTGCCGGACAAAAAGTTGAAAACGACGGCATTGAATTAAAATACTCGAAAACTGAGCCGAGCGAATCCGACTTTGAGGATGAGATTTTAACTGTCAAACTTCGCTACAAAGAACCGAATGAAACGGAAAGCAAACTTTTGACGCAGGGCTTATTGGACAGAGGAAATTTAATCGAAAACGCTTCTGACAATTTGAAATTCGCCGCGTCGGTTGCGGAATTCGGTTTGCTGCTTCGAAATTCGCGTTATAAAGGCAGCGCGAATTTTAGAAATGTGAATAATCTTGCCGAAAGTTCGCTTGGAAGCGATTTGAAAAATTACCGAAACGAATTTTTAGATTTGGTTAAAAAAGCAAGCCGTTTGAAAAGCTGAACTTAAAACAAAGAGGACGAAAAAAATGCAAAATTTTCGTCCTCTCGATTCTTAAACTCTAAAGTTTTTATTTATCCACCAACTCACGAATATCTTCAATAATTCCGTCCGGTTCAAACGGTTTAGTGTGGTATTTTTGAAAACCGGAAGCAAGAGCTTTTCGTTTATTTTCATTTGAAGCAAAGGCACTTAATGCCAGAGCCGGAATTTTACTGCCCTTTTCTTTAGGAAGGCTTCTTATCTGTTTAATCAACGAATATCCGTCAATGTCCGGCATAGCCAAATCCGAAACAATAATGTTTGGCAAATCGGGTTGAGCCTCACGTAGTAAGCTTATCGCTTTATTCGCCGAGTCTGCGCTTTTTACGATTGCGCCGTTTTGTTCGAGGAAAAGCTGAAGGACTTCGCGTGAATCTTGATCGTCTTCAACTACTAAAATTTTTATGCCATCTAAAAGTTTATTTTCTTGCGAATTGGATTTTTCAATTTCCGCGGGAATGTCCGTTTCTTGACTGTATACGGGTAAGGTTACCGTAAATGTTGAGCCCTGCCCTATTCCTCCGCTTTCGGCGAGAACTTGACCTTTATGTTTTTTAATCAAAATTTTGACGATTGATAAACCGAGACCTAATCCGCTGCCCTTGCGCGAGGTAGTTTCATCGCCCTGTTGAAACTGACCGAATATAGAAGGTAGAAGGTCTGAACTGATTCCCTGTCCATTATCTCTGAAAGCAATCTTTACCAAATCAGCGTCGGTTTGAACACTAATTTGAACACTACCGCCTTCGTTAGTAAATTTCAGCGCATTTGAAAGTAAGTTTGTAAAAACCTGCTGCAAGCGCATCGGGTCGCCAAAAACTTGGATGTTTTCCTTGTCAGCTGAGAACCTAAGCGTAATTTTCTTTGCTTCAGCTGTCGGTCTTTGCAAATTGTAGACAGTTTCAATAATTTCAAAAAGATTTATCGGACGAAGTTCAAGGCGTAGCTTGCCGGAAGCGACTCGTGCCGAATCAATCAAATCTTCAATCAATTTAGCCTGTGAACGAGCGCTTTTTTCAATAGTTACGAGCGCGCTTCTTCTGGTTTCTTCATCTACTTCCCTTGTTAGTAAAATTTTTGCCCAACCCAAGATGGCGTTGATCGGTTACCTTCCGCACGACACCCATCATATTTTTGGGATTTCCTTCATCGTCAAGATAAGTTTTACCTCGTGCAGAAATCCAATGAATGCTGCCGTCCGAATAAATCACGCGATATTCTGCGTGAAATTCCTTTCCGTTTAATTGTGAATCTCTAAGCGCGGCTTCGACCAAGGCGAGGTCTTCGGGATGAACAATGTGCAATAACGATTCAATCGTAATAACATTGTCTATCGGAATTTCCAATAACTCATTACATTTCGGCGTTGAAAAGATTTTATCTTCTGTTAATTCCCAAAACCACAAACCGATTTCGGCACTTTCGGCAGCTAAAAGTAAATGCTCGTTGCGCGTTTTGTAATGCTCAATTTTCTTTTCACGTTCGGTTACATCTTGAGCGCAGAAAAAGATTTGTTTCGGGTTGTATTTGGTTTCGGGCAGAGGATGTAAAAATAACTCAATGACTACTTTTTCTTGAGAATTAACTCTAAAATCCAACAATGTTTTAGATCTTTCACCCTTTGCTGCTTTGCTGATAGATTGTTCTAATATATTCGGAGTATGTTCGGACGATTGCCAATAAACGGTTTCGGAAAATTTTTGACCAATTAGAAATTGCGGGTCAGTACTGGTTTGCTCAAATATTTTCCCTTCTAAGTTCAGGACAAATCCTTCAGCCGTAAGAGTTCCGTAAAAGGCAAAAACATTTTCAAAAATGTCGAGAGTTTTGATGTCGGATACAAATTCCATTTCGTTTCACCACTTAAGATCCTATTTCGAAATTGTTTTTTAAGTCTGTTTTGAATTTTATTCTTTACATTATATTGGTAACAAATTAAATATAGTTTTAATGAAAAACTTATATACCTAAAAAACCTCGACTTCCGAAATCGGAAGCGAGGTCTGACAAGAAAAAGCCTAAACTTACCCAATTTATTGCCGGTCAATTAATTTAATAAGTTAGACGACTTTTCTGCCTGTTACAAGTCGAACAACAAGAACAACTAAGGCAATAATTAAAAGTAAATGAATCAAACTACCGCCAAAGCCGCCTATGAAACCTAGTAACCATAAAACCACTAGAATTAAAATGATTGTTTCCAACATAATCTTTCCTTCTCCTTACAAAAAATTTAACAATTTGGTAACCTATCAAAGGCTGTTTCAATTATTGTGCCAAATTTATAAACCTAATAGCTAAAATGGTTTAACAGAGAGCAATTTTTCTCGGCAACAGAAAATATTTGGTAAGTATGAAATTAGTACAAGAATTTAAACAGGCTGAAATTCAACAATTGTTGTTACTTATATTGTCAAAAATTGGAAAAATCTAGCTATGTATTGAAACATTGCAAAAAAGCAATTTTCATCAGAGCAATAAAACTACTATTATTTAAGTAACACAAATAACAAAACTTAAGTAGATTGGCACAAACCTTGCGGTAACTGAACAGGAAAGTAAAATATAATAAAAGTATAAAGTTGATTAATTAAGTATATAAAAGATACCGGGGAGAGTGAATTTAGAAAAGGTAAGTAAAAGGGGACTTACCTTTTTCTTTTTATTTTAGACTCAAGTAATTTCTAAATTTCAACTTATTTTATCCATCTAAATTTGATACAATCAAATCAATTTTTATAACCTTCGTTTTATATAAGTTAACTTGAAGTTTGTTTATAGTATGGCATACAAAGCATTATTAATTGATGATGATATTTCTACTTTGGAGTTAATGAAATTCCAATTAGAAGAGGAAGGGTTCGAAGTTACGACGGTGGACAGCGGCAAAAAGGGTTTGGATTCGGTTGAAGGTAAAGAGTTTGACATTATCTTGACTGATTTGAATTTGCCGGATTTTAACGGAATAGAAATGGTTAGCCGATGCAAGGAAATCTCGCCTGATACTGAGATTATAATGGTTACCGGTTATGGTTCGACTGAAAAAGCAATCGAAGCTACTAAGGCAGGCGCGTTTTATTATGTCGAAAAACCGGTAGAATTTGAAGAACTCCTTGTTTTAATTGAGAAAGCCGTCGAGCGAAAACAGCAAACAGCAGAAATTCGGGAGCTTCGCGGAAAACTTTCAAATCGAATTTCGTACCAAGGCGTTATCGGCGCGAGCAGGGCAATGCAGGATATTTTTGAAGTAATCGAAAGCGTTGCAGAATCTGATGCAAATATTTTTATTCTTGGTGAATCAGGAACGGGAAAGGAAGTTATTGCCAACGCTATTCATTACAAAAGTCACCGTTCTAAAAAGCCTTTCGTAAAATTAAACTGCTCGGCGTTGCCGAAGGAATTAATTGAATCACAGCTTTTCGGTCATACAAAGGGCGCTTTTACAGGAGCGACTTCGGATAAAGCCGGTTTTCTCGGGCAAGCAAACGGCGGCAGTCTTCTGTTGGACGAAATTGGCGAGATGCCGGCTGAATTGCAACCGAAGCTTCTTCGTGTTTTGCAGGAAAGAGTTTATTACCGCGTCGGCAGCGAAAAGCCGCAGGAAGTAGATTTTCGACTTGTTTCTTCAACTAATCGAGATCCTTTTGATGCTATTAAAGATGGAAGTTTGCGCGAGGATTTGTATTACCGGATAAACACAATTGAAATTAAAATACCTCCATTGCGCGAAAGAATGGAAGACGTGCCGATGCTTGCCGAACATTTTTTAAAGATATACGCCGGAAAATACAAACGCGGCGATTGTGAATTTACCGAACGGGCATATGACCAGATGCTTAATTACAATTGGCGTGGAAACGTACGCGAACTTCAACATAACGTTGAGAGAGCCGTTTTACTTAGTAAGGGCTGCAAAATTAATGAACTGAATATCCCGAAAAATTTTGACAGTGCCGTATCTTTCGCCGATATTTCCAAAAAGGAAGATTCGGAAGGCAATCAATCAGATATAAACAACAAATACGTTTTTGAAAAAAATGGAAATAGTTTGTTAAATCAAACAAATTTATCAGGTGATGCTTTGTTTGAAGAAGTTGGAAAATTTATAGTTGAAAAATTGCAAGAACCGCAAGATGGAACAGAACAGAAGGATATATTTAATTCACTTGAAAACAGCGTCGTTTTAGCTGCACTCAAACGGACGAACGGAAACAAACAAGCAGCGGCAAATCTTTTAGGTCTTTATCGCCCAAGACTCTACGGAATGATAAAGCGACACAAGTTAGAAGAAAAAATATAATTTATAGTCTAGGTTATAAAAAAGGCGCTCCATAAAAAGAAGAACGCCTTTTTATCTGAAGGATACCAATTATACTCAAACGGTTACCTAGTTCCGGGCGTCGTTACATTGATATCAATTTTCTCTGTCGACTTTTTAGTTCCGCCAAGAAATCCGCTGTAATACAAAGCGCCTGCGATAATCGCAACAATAATTAAAGTAGTAATTGCCCAAATCAAATTATTTCCGGTATTGTTTTCTTCTGACATAATTTATCTCCTGCTATTTCTGCAAATTCGTAAAAACCTCAATCATCAAATTACAGCAAAATTAATGCCAGATAATTTAACTCACACGACTCAAACAATTATAGTTCTCTTTAATTTTTAGAAAAATAAATTCAGATTGATATGCAACAATTTAGAACATCGTTGTAAAAAATTCATACAAACTGTTGATTTGTTTAGTGTTTACATTTATATGTCAAAGAAATGATCACAGTTTATTAATAAGGACTAAATTAAATAAAACTAAAAATTATTAGCGGCACGACTCTTGCTACCTGTATACGTATGACGGACATTGCGTTTTTGCCCGAAGGAAAAATTAAACATTAACGAGTTTTAAGGTTGTGTTAAATTTTGCAGACAGTATAAACAGTAGTGAAAAATCGAAAATTCTCAAATTTCCTTATTTGATTTTAGCGGTCTCTATACTTCTGACCGTTGGTGTTACCTACAATTTTTATCAAAGCTCTAGAACAAAAGATTTAATTAGATTCTCGAATGAGATCGGGCGTGTTCAATCATCAATTGATAACAAAATAAATGTGTATATCGCCTTGCTAAAGGGAGCACGCGGATTTATTGAATCATCGGAAGAGTTAAACCGTAAAAGTTTCGCCAATTATGTTGGCAGCCTAAACTTGGAACAAAATTATGCAGGCGTGCTTGGCATTGGATATAACAAGGTTATTTTGCAAACTGAACACGTAGCGTTAATAAAAAAAATGAAATCGGAAGGCTATTCTGATTTTAATATATTTCCCGAAGGCGAAAGAGATTCCTATCAAGCTGTAATTTATTTAGAACCGCTTAATG
>JAIVJJ010000101.1 GCA_020200095.1 Acidobacteriota bacterium
TTATCAAAGAGGGAATATAAATGTCAGATACAAAAGACGCAGTAATTATAAGTGCGGCAAGAACGCCGACGGGGAAGTTTCAAGGAAGTTTGAAAAATTTTTCGGCGACTGAACTAGGCAGTATTGCCATTAAGGAAGCAGTCAAACGCGCGGGCGTAAATCCGCAGGAAATTGACGAAGTTATAATGGGTTGCGTCGTGCAAGCCGGACTCGGACAAGCACCGGCACGACAAGCGGCGATGAAAGCGGACTTGCCGCCGGAGGTTTCGGCTTTGACGGTGAATATGGTTTGCGGTTCGGGGCTTCGCGCGGTTGCTCTGGCGGCGCAAGCCGTTAAATTAGGTGATGCTGATTTTGTCGTCGCGGGCGGGATGGAATCAATGTCGAATGTTCCGTATGCTTTGCCAAATGCGCGAGATGGTTTCCGAATGGGAAATCAGCAGGTTGTTGATTTGATGGTTCACGACGGACTTTGGTGTCCGTTTGAAAATTGGCATATGGGAAACACAGGCGAAGTCGTTTCGGAAAAATATCAAATTACCCGTGAAACGCAGGATGAATACGCTTACAATTCACATCGGAAAGCTGCGGAAGCCAGAAAAGCCGGATATTTTAAGGACGAAATCGTGCCGATTGAAATTCCGCAGAAAAAAGGCGAGCCGATTTTGTTCGACCACGACGAAGGCGTTCGAGAAGATACTTCGGTTGAAACACTCGGCAAATTAAAACCGGCGTTCAAAAAAGACGGCGGAACGGTTACGGCTGGAAATGCGCCGGGCGTAAATGACGGCGCATCAGCCGTAGTTGTTACGTCGCTCGAAAAAGCGCGTGAACTCGGAGTTGAACCGCTGGCGCGTGTCGTCGCTTACGCGACTTCGGGCATTGAGCCGAAATATATTATGATGGCGCCCGTTCAAGGCGTAAAAAATGTTTTGGAAAAAGCCGGTTGGACGATGGAAGAAGTTGACCTTTTTGAACTTAACGAAGCGTTTTCCGTTCAGGCTTTAGGCATGATGAAAGAGCTCGGTTTGATGATGGAAAAAGTTAATGTCAACGGCGGCGCAGTTGCGCTCGGACACGCTATCGGAAATTCCGGCGGTCGCATTTTAACTACGCTTCTTTATGAAATGAAACGCAGAGACGCCAAAAAAGGAGTTGCCGCGTTATGTCTCGGCGGCGGAAATTCGGTGGCGATGGCGGTCGAAAGAATATAAGCTGATTTTGCAAGGTTTTATTTGAAATTATTAAGGAGTCTGATTTTTAATGAATGAAATTTTTGGCGTCATCGGTGCTGGAACGATGGGCAACGGTATCGCTCAAACCGCCGCGAATGCGGGTTATCAAGTTGTTATGTGCGACATCGAAGAGGCTTTTGTAAAAAAAGGTTTAGCGACGATTGAAAAAAGTCTCGACCGTTTCGTGAAAAAAGAAACGATGATGGCGGAACAGAAACAAGAAATTCTCGGTCGCATAAAAACAACAACTAATTTTGATGATTTAAAGGATTGTTTTATCGTTGTCGAAGCAGCGACTGAGAATTTTGACGTTAAAAAACAAATCTTTCAAAAGATTGATGAAATTACTTCAAACGACACGATTTTAGCTTCCAACACATCTTCGATTTCGATTACAAAAATCGCGGCGACAACAAAACGCGCCGACAAAGTTATCGGAATGCATTTTATGAACCCGGTTCCGCTGATGAAACTTGTCGAAGTCATTCGCGGTATTGCCACGTCCGACGAAACATACGCGCAGGTTAAAGAAATGTCGGAAAAAATGGGCAAAACGCCGCTCGACTGTCAGGATTTTCCGGGCTTTGTCGCAAACCGAATTTTACTGCCGATGATAAACGAGGCAATTTTTACTTTGTATGAAGGTGTGGCAACAAAAGAAAGCATTGACGGAATTATGAAACTCGGAATGAATCATCCGATGGGACCTTTGACGCTGGCTGATTTTATCGGTTTGGATGTTTGTCTGGCAATCTTAAATGTAATGCACGAAGGTTTGGGCGACCCGAAATATCGTCCGTGTCCGTTGTTAATTAAAATGGTTGACGCAGGCTGGCTTGGACGCAAGACGGGCAAAGGTTTTTACGAATATAATCAATAGATTATGCAAATTGGCGAAACTAAAAGATTAATTCTTAGACAAATCACAGTAGATGATGCGGAGGATTTGCATCGGATTTACAATGATCCGCAAACAATGAGGTTTATGGGAAAAATGTCTGGTTCGTTAGAGTTTGAACGCGAGCAGATTCAAAGGCATATTGAAAATTATTATGAAAAATACGGCTTTGGTTTGTGGGCGACGATTTTGAAGGAAAATAATCAATTAATCGGGCGTTGCGGATTACTATATCAAGAAATCGAAGGCGCGAAAGACCTTGAAATTGCTTACTTGCTTGCCACTGATTATTGGGGAAAAGGGCTTGCGACCGAAGCCGCGGCAATGCTAATTGAATTGGGTTTTGAAAAGTTTAATTTCAACCGCGTCGTCGCCTTTATTAATCCGCAAAATACGGCTTCAATTCGCGTCGCGGAAAAAGTAGGGCTGAAATACGAGAGGGAAATAGCAAACTTTAAAGACTTCGGTAAAGTTTTTCGCTATGCACTGGAATTGCAAAGATTATAAAAATACATCCGCGGTAAATTTTTGAACGGCTCGGCGCAAGAAAACAATTGCATCGGGCTTTTTCTTTTCGGCATCTAAAAACTTGTTAACGTTTGGCAACCTAAAATAAATAAAAATATAAAAAGGAAAAATATGCGAAAAACTTTGGCAATTTTGTTTATGTTTGCTTTCGCCTTATTCATGAGTCAAACGGCATTTGCCCAAGCAAAAGTTGCGCCGCTAAAAATCAAAGAGCGAGCTTTAATGAACGGCTTGAAAGTAGTTAGCCTTCAGGATAATTCAAGTCCTTCAGTTACCGTGCAGGTTTGGTTCGATGTCGGTTCTAAAAACGATCCGGAAGGACGCAACGGCTTTGCGCATCTTTTTGAGCATCTAATGTTCAAAAGCACGAAGAATTTGAAAAGCGAGCAAATGGACCGATTAACCGAAGATGTCGGCGGAAATAATAACGCTTCGACTTCGGACGACGTAACGAATTATTTTGAAAACATTCCGTCGAATTATCTTGAAACACTTTTGTGGGCGGAAGCCGAGCGAATGGTAAATTTGAATGTTGACGAAGCGAATTTCAAATCTGAACGCGCCGTCGTTCAAGAAGAGTTTCGCCAGAGCGTTTTGGCGCAGCCTTATGGTCAATTTTATGAAGCGATTCAAAAGCTTTCGTTCAACGTCCACCCATATAAACGCACCACAATCGGCACAATCGAAGACCTCCAAGCAGCAACGCTCGAAGATGTACAGAAATTTTATAAAACCTTTTATCGCCCCGACAATGCAACGTTGATTGTCGTCGGCGATTTTGACCAAAACCAACTCGACACTTGGGTTGACAAGTATTTCGGCAGAATTTCGAAGCGCAGCGAAAAAATTCCGCGCGTATCCGAAATCGAACCGGAGCGCAGGGCGGAAAAACGCCAAACGGTTAAAGCTCCCAACGTTCCGCTTCCGGCAGTTGCAATTACATATCTCGCTCCGAACGCGAAAAGCAAAGACATTGCGGCTTTGAAAATTGCGGAAGCGATTTTATCAAACGGCGAAAGCTCGCGCTTGTATCAAGAACTCGTCTATAAACAACAAATCGCGCAGGAAGCTGACTTTAGCGTTGACGAACACGTTGACAAAGGTTTGATGTATTTCACGGCAACACTGGCAAGCGGCAAAACTCCAGAAATGGCGGAAAAATCCTTGCTCGCAGAACTCAAAAAGATGCAGGACGCGCCGGTTTCCGCAAAGGAGTTGGAAAAGGCGAAAAATACAATTGTCGCCAATGCGATTCGCAGCCTGGAAACGAATCAAGGAAAAGCATTTGCTATCGGGCAGGCAGTTATTTTAAAAGGTGCGGCAAAGGCTGTGAATGATGAGATAAACGAACTGCAAGCTGTCACTGCCGCCGACGTGCAGCGTGTGATGAAACAGTATTTTAAGGATAACAACCGCGTAGTGATTTATTACGAAAACGAGGGAGAAACAAAGTAATGGAAAATGGAAAATGGAAAATGGAAAATTCAAATTTATTTAAATTTTATCTATGTCTCTGTGTCTGTATGACGATTTTCTTTTCTTCATCCGTTGCTCAGGAAAATCCGCCTCCAGCGTCTGCACCGCGCTCGGTGAAAATCCCATCAGTTCAGGAAAAATCCCTTCCGAACGGTTTGAAAGTTGTCGTTGTTGAACGAAAAAATGTTCCGCTCGTAACCGTTTCGCTACTTATCAAAAGCGGCGCGAATGTCGAAAACGATACGCGTGCAGGTTTAGCGAATATGAC
>JAIVJJ010000349.1 GCA_020200095.1 Acidobacteriota bacterium
GAACTGAAAAAACAGATGCCGCAAGGCGCGAGCATTGCCGAGTTGCCGCCTTCGATGAACAACCTGAACGCGACGCCTGAAGCTATACTTGCCGACGCCGTGAAAGCCGAGCCGAGAATGCGCGGAATGCTTTATCGTCAAGCCGCTTTTCGGTCAATTTCAAACGGCGAAGGTGAAAAGACGCGTTCTTTGCTGCAAAATCTGCCGGAAAGTAAGGAACGCAATGACGCCATTGCCAATATTGATTCAAATTTAGCGGCGCAGCAACTAAAAGCTGGAAAAATTGACGAAGCCCGAAAGATTATTGATAGAATGCCAAGCGGCAATTCAAAAGTCGAACAAATTGTTAATTTAGCTGTCGTTTCACATCGTTTGAATACAAAAGAAAGCAAGGAAGCCGCGCTGAAATTGATGGACGACGCCAAACAAATGGTCAAGGATTTTCCCGAAGACAAAGACGAAACTGAAGGTCTGATCAAAGTCATTGCCGGTTACGCGGCTATTGACCCGACGCGCGCTTTTACAATGCTTTCGCCCGTCGTCGAACAAGCCAACGAACTGATTAACGCCAGCGCAATCTTAGCGAAATACAACAAACAAAATCAGATTTTCCGCAACGGTGAAATCTTGATGGCAAACGGTTTCGGTTCAGCCAGGTCAAGCCTTTTCCGTTACGGCAAAGAATTAAAAATGCTGGCGCAAGCCGATTTGGGAAGAACACGCGGTTTGATTGACCAATTTCGCCGGGAAGACGTGCGCCTTTTTGTCAAACTATTTATCGCGCAAGCCATCTTGAAAGAGAAAATCGGACTCGATGGCGCGATGTTTGCGTCGTTTAATTAGTGATGTCACAGAATAAAAATAATTTCTATTTGAATCAGCTTGTTTAATTTTTTGATTGGTCAACAAAAAGTTTAACGTAGCTATTGATTAATAACTTTCCACCACAATATTCGATTTAACGTCGCTCGCTTCCTGCGCGATTTTCACGCCGACGCTTGCGCCGATGCGTGTTGCGCCCGCTTCGACCATCGCTTTCGCGTCTTCGATTCCTTTCACGCCTCCCGAAGCCTTGACGCCTAAATCTTTCCCGACAACGCGCCGCATTAAAGCAACGTCGTTAACCGTCGCGCCGCCTTTGGCGAATCCGGTTGAGGTTTTCACAAAATCCGCGCCCGCATTTTTCGACGCGAGACACGCGCGGACTTTTTCTTCATCGGTTAAAAGCGCGGTTTCAATAATAACTTTGCACAAAATTCCGTTTTCGTGTGCGGCTTCCGTGACGGTGCGAATGTCGTCTTCGACCGTGCAATCGTCGCCCGATTTTAACGCGCCAATGTTGATAACCATATCAACTTCGCGTGCGCCGTTGAAAATTGCGCGCCGCGTTTCGTAAGCCTTCACATCTGAAATTGTCGCGCCCAAAGGAAAACCAATCACTGTGCAGACAGGAACGTTTGTCCCGCGCAAAAATTCGCCCGCCTTTTTTACCCAGGTCGGATTAACGCAAACCGACGCAAATCCGTATTGCGCGGCTTCGTCGCAAAGTTTTTTAATATCTCTTTCGCTCGCTTCAGGCTTTAAAAGCGTGTGGTCAATCAAACTCGCCCAATCGTGCGCAGTCGCCGTTTCGCCTAAAACAATTCCGATGCGCGATGCGCCCGCGTCAACAATTCTTTGTACGTCAGCACTGCAAAAAGACGGACAGTAATTGTCTGTGCCGTCAATTTGCGCTAAAACCAAATCCGTGATTTGCTCGACAAGATTTTCGTAATTTCCGTTGGATAAGTTAGCCATTTTTCTTTTTAACTTTTGTATTGTCGCTCAATCGCTTCGATTTTCGCAACCCGTTTTTTATGTCGCTCTTCGGTCAAATCAGCTGCCAGCCACACCTCGACAATTTCTTTTATTTCGGCGAAAGTGTTTTGCCCGCTTCCCAAAGTTAAAACATTTGCGCCGTTATGCTGACGAGAATTTTTTGCAAGCGCAGGGTTGTAACAAGCCGCCGCACGGACATTCGGCAATTTATTTGCCGTTATCGCACTGCCGATTCCCGCACCGTCAACAATAATTCCGACATCAACCTGTTTTTCGCTGACGGCTTTGGCAACAGCATGCGCAAAATCTGGGTAATCAACCGCATCTTCAGAATTTGTGCCAAAATCGCGGATTTGCAAACCTAGTTCGGAGAGAAAATCTTTGAGTTGTTCTTTGAATTGAAAACCGCCGTGGTCTGCGCCGACGGCGACGGTTTTGACTTTGGTTGTTGAGCGGCGCGAAGATTTTTTTATTAAATTAATAGCTTTTTCTTGAACAATATCGCTGGCAAGCGGCGTAAATTTCGCATTATCAGCAACCCGAAGCCTCGCGCCGGAATCAAGCCCGCGCAAATCGTCTTCGGTTATCAAACTTTTTGCCGATTCGTCGCGGTCAAATTCCTTGCCGATTTCCTCTTTTAAGGAATTAACGACAACGCGCTTCGGCAGATTTTCCGCTGGTTTCTGTTCTTCTTCGAGCGGAACATTCGCTAAAACTTCCTTGACCAAAGCGCGGACGCGCTCACGGGTTTCTTTGTTTTCAGCCATAAAGCAATTATAACAGGATGAACACGATTTAAAGGATAAAATTCCTTTTCAAGCCGGTTCATTTTGCCCATCCTTTTTGAATTTCCTGTCGTCAAGTTTGACCTTTTGCGCTTGCTCAAATAGTATTGCCAAAAACCGTTTCAATCAAACCGGAAAATTATGTCAACCGAATTTGCAAATACGAATTTAGAAGTCTTGCTTTCAGCCGAAGAAATTACAGCGCGAATTAAAGAACTCGGCGCGGAAATCTCGTGCGATTATGTGGGCAAAGAACCGATTTTAATTGGTGTTTTGAAAGGCGCGTTCGTTTTTATGTCGGATTTAGCGCGGGCGATTGATTTGAAAGTATGGGTTGAGTTTATGGCGGTTTCAAGTTACGGAAAAGCGCAAAAGTCTTCCGGCGAAGTGCGAATAATCAAAGATTTGGACGTTGCGGTCGAGGGCAAAGATTTAATCGTCGTCGAAGATATTGTTGATACAGGTTTAACGCTGTCTTATCTTTTGACAAATCTCCAATCGCGCGGCGCAAACTCGGTCAAACTCGCTACGCTTCTTGATAAACCTGAACCGCGAATTAATAAAGAACTTAAAATTGACTACTGCGGTTTTCAAGTTCCGAATAAATTTGTTGTCGGTTTCGGTTTGGACGCGGCAGAACGCTACCGAAATTTGCCGTTTATCGCAGTGGTAAAAAATCCTGAAATTGCGTGAGTCTTTCTTGACACGAACCGCAACAAACCGATAACTTACATCAAAAGAAAATTTGTGAGTGAAGAAACAAAAGAATTCAAATTTCCAAGCCGAATTGACTCGGTAGAAAAAGCTGCTTCTGAAGCGGAAAATTTTGCCCTGCAATCTGGTTTCAGCGAAGATGCGCGCTCTGCAATTGATATGGCTATGCGCGAAGCAGTCGCCAATGCCGTAAAACACGGAAACAAAGAAGACGAAACAAAGAAGGTTGAAATTGCCTTTAAAAATTCAAGCGAGGGTTTTGAAATTACCGTTAGAGATTTCGGCGAAGGTTTCAACGTTGAGGAAATTCCCGATCCGACCAATCCCGAAAATCTTTTGAAAGAGAACGGGCGCGGCATTTTATTTATGCGAACGTTTATGGATCGGGTTGAATGGTTCAATCACGCCGGCGGCGGTATGATTGTAAAAATGCTGAAAAGGCAGTAAAACGGTTGTTTCATTTGGCTTTTTAAACAAGATTAGTCTAAAATCGGCAATCAAACTTTTTGGAATTATTTAAAAACAAAACAGAGGAGATAAAAATGGCTGAACTTAATATTTCGGAACGCCAGGCAGGCGACATAACAATTCTTGATATGAGCGGCAAGGTAACGCTCGGCGAAGGCAGCGTCGCGCTGCGCACCGCGATTCGTCGTCTTTTGGGCGAAGGCAAAAAGAAACTTCTTTTGAATTTGGGCGGCGTCGGATACATTGATTCAAGCGGTATCGGCGAGCTTGTCTCGAGCTTTACCGCCGTCAACAAAGAAGAAGGAACACTAAAACTTTTGAATTTAACTCAGAAAATCCAAGACCTTCTAGCAATTACGAAACTGTTGACTGTTTTCGATGTTTTCGATAGCGAAAGCGATGCGCTGAATAGTTATAAGTAAACCGAAAAGTTTAATTTAACAAAGGATAAAGGATGAATTTTGTTTGTCCTTTATCCTTTTGTTTTTGCTTTTGGTAAAGCATCTCTGACCGGGAAAAAATCATCTTTATTTACAGCAAAGGCGCAAAACACGAAAGGAAATTTATCTTGCTGATTCCCCTTTTAATTTCTTTGCTTGTTTTGTGTCCTTTGCCAGAATTGAGCCTGACAAGCGTTTAATAGCTGTTTTGGCGACACTCGAAGCAGCGGGAATGGAAACCACTTTGACAGCGGACGGCGCGAAATTTCGTCAAAAACTTCAAGCGGACTTAAAAGATACAGACCCGGAACTCCGCCGGAAAATAAAAATTTTTATTGACCAGTACAAACGCCGACACCCAAATACGACAAATGCCGAAACGCTCACGCCGTTTATCTCAATGGCTTACACATTAAGTCCGGTACCGGATTTGACAGACCCAACGCGCACGACGGATTTACCGGGAGATTTGCTCGAAGTTTTAGATTTTGCTCCGCTTGTCCGTGAATTTTACCGTCGAGCATTGAGCGCGAAATTTGACGAATATGTGAAGGATTATCAAAAGGCGGGCGAGCAGTTGCGACCTTCAACCGTTGAAATGGTCAGCGAACTGCTTGAATATCTGCACACCAAACCGCAATTAACTTATATCGAAAAAATTAAAACCGCATCGTCGCCAACGAAAGACAAAAAAAAACCGCTTGAAAAAATTGAAATACGCGAACGTGCGCGTCGCTTTTTTATCGTGCCGGAAATGCTGGCTGCAAAGGGAACTATAAATTTTCTCAATATCGGCGACGATTATTATGCAATCGTGCCGCCGGAAACCGATTTAAGCGCGTCGGAAACGCGTCGCGCATTTTTGCAGTTTGTGCTTGATCCGTTGGTTTTGAAAAACGCGAAAGAAATTTCGACTTTCCGCGAAGGTATTAGAGGTTTACTCGACGAACGCCGCAAAAGTAATCCTGACATTTCGCCCGACGTTTTTCTGGCGGTTTTGCGTTCTTTAGTTGCGGCGGCTGATGCTAAAGAAATTGAGTTTAGAAAAACCCGCGTTGGCACCGCGCAAGCCCGAAACAAAATTGACCGAATGAAAACCGTTGAAGAGAAAAAAGCGGTTTCCGCTGAACTCGAAGCATTCAAAAAATCTCTTGCGGACGAAACCGCTTTGCAGCTCTCTGAAGCTTACGAAAAAGGCGCGGTTCTGGCGTTTTATTTCGCCGAGCAGTTAAAAGGCTCGGAAGACGCAGGTTTTGATATTGCCAGCTCGCTGCGCGATATGATTTTGTCTTTGAATACAACGAAGGAAACAAATCGCCTGGCTCAATTTGCCGATGCACGAAGACGCTCGCTTGCCGCACGTGAAGGGCGTCGAAAAAATGCGAACACGGAAGAAATAATCGTCGAAAATCCGGTTACGAAAAAATTGCTCGATATTGATAAAATTACACAAACCAAAAATTACGCGCAAGCCGAAACCGAATTGAAAAAACTGCTCGAAGCAAATTCTTCCGAATCGCGCATTTATTACGCGCTCGGTCGCGTGGCGAGCCTTTCCGCCGAAAGCATAACGGATACGGAAACGCGCAATCGCCGCCTTCTTGACGCGAAAGTCGCATACGAAAACGTCATTCGCTCCGCCACAACCAAAACCGACTCGACTTTGCTTTTTTTAACTTATGTTGCGCTGGCGCGGCTTTACGAATATTCCGGTGACGACGGATACGCTATCAAACTCTACGAAACCGCTTTGAAATTCGGAGACGCGACCAGCAATGCGTATAAAGAAGTCATTGCAGCGCGGGAAAGGTTAGTGAAAGAACAGTAGCAAAGTGAAAAAGTGAAAGAGTAAAAAAATTTGTTGTGCATTTTCGCGTTTTCACTTTTCATTATTACTTTTAGTTTTCCGCCTTTGATTTTCTATATTTCTGCTTTTAACTTTTTGCCTTGCTATTTTTTCCCGCTTCAAACTTTTTCACATTTTCACTTTTTCACGTTTCCACTTTTTTCTGCTAACTTTACTTAATGAATTCCGAAAATTTCCAAAGCGGTTACGTCGCTCTGATTGGTCGTCCGAATGCCGGAAAATCGACGCTCTTAAATCATCTGGTCGGCGAAAAAATTGCCGCCGTTTCCAACAAGCCGCAAACCACGCGGCACAAAATCAAAGGAATTGTAACTTTAGAAAACGGTCAAATCGTTTTCGTTGATACGCCCGGCGTTCACAAACCCGGCTATCTTTTAAACCGGCGAATGATGGCGGCGGTTCACGACGCAATTCTTTCAGTTGATGTCGTCGTGCTTTTGCGTGACGCTTCGGTCTCAACCGGAAACGGCGACAAATTTGTTTTGGATTTGATCAAACAATCCGAAAAACCCGCCATTTTGGTTCTCAATAAAATTGATAAAATCAAGGATAAAAAAGAGATTTTGCCGCTTATCGAATACTATTCAAAAGAATACGAATTCGAGGAAATCGTGCCGATTTCCGCGCTCAAGGGCGAAGCGATTGATAATTTATTAAAACAAATCGTTAGACATCTTCCCGAAGGCGAACCGATTTTTGCCCAGGATGAATTAACCGACCAATCAAT
>JAIVJJ010000228.1 GCA_020200095.1 Acidobacteriota bacterium
CCGCAGAGATTGTTCCGAAGCCTTGAATCGGACGACGCGCTTGCAGCGAAGGACGTTGAGCGGCAGGCAGAAGAAGCTCGGCGGCAGTCACCGGACGCGCTTGATTGAAATCGGAAAGAATAACTAAATTTTTCGCGCGGTTGCCGACATACGCAACGTCGAGAACCATATTTGCAAAGAGCTCGCGCTGAATCGAGAGCTGCCAGTTTTGAATGCTCGCCGTTTTGTTGTCGCGCGGAACGTAGAGCGTGACGTTGTTCGGCAAACCGCCGGTTGGATAACCTTGCTGAGTTGTGCGGAAGCAATTAGCGGCAAAAGTGTTTCCGACACAAAGCGGATTGAGCGTCGGGTCGGGAGCGTTTTGTGCGACGGCGGCGCGGGTGATAATCGGAAAGTTCGTTCCCAAAATGTCTGCGCTGCCAAGTCGATTTAGATAGTTATAACCCACTCCGTATCCGCCACGAATCACCGTTTTGTCGAAAATGTTGTAAGCAAATCCAAGCCGTGGTCCGAAATTGTTGTAATCCGGGTCAACCAGAGCGCGGTCATAAAGCGAGCCGTCTTTTGCCAGAAGAATCGAGTTTGTCGTCGGGTCGTAGTTCGACAACCGATTGTCCTTTTCGTAATACGGCGTGCCGAATTCGTAACGAAGTCCGAGATTGAGCGTCAGTTTTTGATTGACCTTGAAATCATCTTGAATGTAAGCGAAATGAAAACGCTGGCGCATTTGGGCAATCGTCAAATTTGCCAATTCGTATTGATTTCGCAAGCCGAAGAAAAAGTCGGCGAGATTATACGCCGCAGGATTGGCAGCCGCGCCGACGGGACGACTGAATTGTCCGCTGTATGTATCGAGTCCTAAAAGCGGATTCGTGTCCTGCACTTCCGTGTTGACCGCGAGATATTCATAACCCGTCTTCAAACTATGCCGACCGAGCGTGAAACCGTAACTGGCGCGGACATCGTTGTTCGTCGGATTTTGAAATTGCGGGTTGGTCGCCTGTCGTCCGAGCTGCGAAAGTCC
>JAIVJJ010000229.1 GCA_020200095.1 Acidobacteriota bacterium
CCAAAAAATGAGTAGAATAATTTTAGAGAAAAACCTGCTCAAAATAAGGAGATTACACAATGAGAAGTATAAAAGAACAACTGATTTTAGTCTATTGTTTGGCGGATGATGGCTTAAAAAGCGAGAAAAACGGCGGCAAGTGGAGAAAATCAAACAACCAACCCAAATGCACTGACGCTGAAATAATCGCGGTGGCGATGATGCAGAGTTATTTTGGATGTGCCACGCTCAAACGCACTTTTTTATTGGTGAAAGCTAATGATTCACAGGCTTTTCCTAACTTGCCAAGTTACAAACAATGGCTGGCTTGGGTGGCATCACTTGAGTTTTCAAATGGGGGCAATTTTAGACAGTATTCCATTGAAGATGACAGATTTAGATGAGATTTATCTGATAGATTCATTTCCCATTCCGATGTGTCAAGAAATCCGCCACGGGCGAGTAAATTTATTGAGAGATGCCGGAGCTTATTTTGGGAAAGGCACAAAAGGCTGGTTTTTCGGCTTCAAGTTGCACGTTTTATCAACTAGAAGCGGGCAAATCGTCGGAGCGGTGTTGTTACCGACCAGTTATGACGACCGTGCGGGAGCGAGAAGGTTGGCGAGTTTAATGGCGGAAGGCAGTTTGGCAATTGCCGATTTAGGTTATCGGGGAAAGACGTTTCAACTGGAAATGTATGAAGAAGAAGGAGTGTTGTTTTTGACCAGAGCGGATATAACGAGTCAAAGATTGAAAATACTGCATTCGACAATTCGGGAAAGAGTCGAAGGGATATTCAGTTCATTGTCGGAGAGATTTGCCACGCGAGTTTATTCAAGGAGTTGGCACGGATTGTGGAACACCCTAAAACTTAAGATGTTAGATTACAAATTGTGTTTTGCAAAGCTAATTTCTTATGTTTAATTTCTACTCAGGACTCAGGTTAACTAATGAGTAAAGCGTCCATTTGCGGCATTTCAATTAACGTAACAGCTTGTTAATAAACGAATGAGCAATAAGAAAACCTTGTGTGCAACTTTAATT
>JAIVJJ010000230.1 GCA_020200095.1 Acidobacteriota bacterium
GATTAACGCCGCGCCTTTTGTGGGAAAAAGTCAGAGAGCAGATAGTTTATTCTCCGGCAGGGGCGATCATCTTCGACGACACGGTTTTGGACAAATCCTATTCGTTCGCCATCGAGGGCGTGCGCCGCCAATATTCGGGCAATGAACATTCGGTCATCAAAGGCATCGGTTTAGTGACCTGCGTTTATTACAACCCGGAGATTGACCGCTTTTGGGTTCTTGATTACCGCATCTTTGATCGCGAGCGCGACGGCAAATCGAAACTCGACCACGTTTCGGGAATGCTCCATATGCTCCAGGCGCGAGCGGTCGAGTTTCATTTCTGTTTGATGGACTCCTGGTATGCGACCGTTGGCTTGATGACCCGACTGATCAAAGAAGATAAGGTTTTCTATTGTCCATTGAAGAAAAATCGACAAGTTGATGACTCGGGCGGCAAAAGGGCGTATCAGGCAATCGAAACGCTTTCGTGGACAGCCGAAGAATTGCTTTCGGGCAAAACTGTGAAAGTCAAAAAGTTTGCTGCCGACACGCATTTGAAATTGTTCCGGGTAACGGTTTCTACCAACCGAACGGATTATATCGTGACCAACGATATGACTCAATCAGACGCCTCGGAGGCTCAAAAGGCGAGCAGTCAAAGGTGGAAAATCGAGCAATTTCATCGTGAAGCCAAACAAATTACAGGCATTGAGTATTGTCAGTGCCGCTTGAATCGTTCGCAGAGAAATCATATCGCCTCGGCGTTGTTGGTGTGGTTAGTTTTCAAAGAACTGGCTGATAAAACCGCGCAGACTGTTTATCAGTTGAAACATGGGTTATTGTCGGATTATTTGAAACAGCAGCTTAGAAATCCGGCAATTGCTTTTAGCTAATTTGAGAAAGTCCTACATAAATAATTATGTTGCAAAACTATAATGTTAAAACCCTTGAAGAATTAGAAGTGCTTAATGATTCAATACACGATTGTTGGTTTGATTTAGATGATGTAGTTTTCAAAAAAGATCAACATTGTTTGGAGA
>JAIVJJ010000102.1 GCA_020200095.1 Acidobacteriota bacterium
AAGCATCGCGTCGGCTATAAAAATTATCAATATAATTTTCTATACAATCATCTGCTTTCTTCATCTTCGGATTTTTGGCAACAAGAACAGACGCATTCTGCCGAACAGCAACTTGCGCTTTTAGGGTTTGTCGGGGTTCCCGTTTCTGATAAACTGAAAAGCCGTTTGGTCATTAACGAGCGAGCATTGAAATCATTAGAAGAAAAATTTAACGCAAAAGTACAAAGAGTTAAAGACGCGAACTTTTTTTTCAACCAATCCGCATTCGCTCTAATTCATCCAACAGCAGCTTTTGCATCGAAACAATGGGCGACGGAAAGTTTCGCGCGGATTGCCGAGTTTCTGAAAGAAAAAAGTTTGAATTCGGTGGCGATTGCAATGCCGAAAGAACGAGAGGTTTTAGAAAATCTTAAACAAAACTCGCACGTTCCGATTCAGATTTTTGACGATTTAACTTTACCGGAAATTACGGCTTTAGCGTCAAAAGCAAAAATTTTTATCGGCAACGATAGTGGAATCGCGCACATCGCCGCGGCTGTCGAAACGCCAACGGTTGTTATTTTCGGCTCGTCAAACATTCATCACTGGCGACCTTGGACGAATGCGGCGAATGAAATAGTTTATTCTGGCGAAGAATTTGATAAGTCCGAATCTATTAAAAAAATTACGGTTGAGAATGTAATCGAAGCAATTGAAAAAATTTTGCCAAAAATTTAAGTTAACGGCTCAATTCTTGACACTTTCCCTTTCACCAATTAGTATTTATAGTTTCGGCTCAATAGCCAAAAGTCTATCTATATGTTCGAGTCACTATCTGATAAATTAAAGAAATCGCTGAAAAACCTGCGTGGTCAAGGTAAACTCACGCCTGAGCATGTTGACGCCGCTCTGCGCGAGATTCGGATGGCTTTGCTTGAGGCGGACGTAAATTACAAAGTTGCGAAAGATTTTGTTGACTCGGTTCGCGCCAAAGCGGAAGGTCAGGCAGTTTGGCAGGATTTAAAGCCGCACGAGCAAGTTGTCAAAATTGTTTATGACGAATTGGTTGAGCTGTTTGGCGGAACTTCTTCAAGATTAGTTTTCACGCGGGCGATTCCGAATGTCGTGATGATTGTCGGTTTGCAAGGTTCGGGTAAAACAACTTCGACGGGAAAGATTTCCAATTGGCTGGCAAAAAATCAAGAAAGAAAACCTTTACTTGTATCTGTTGACGTTTATCGTCCCGCCGCACGTGAACAATTGAAAGTTGTTGCTAACGCCGTTGGGCAGGCGATTTATCAGGACAAAGAAACGAATGACCCGATGACGCTCGTGCGCGGTGCAATGAAATACGCGCAGGATTCGGGCTTTGACACTTTGCTCATTGACACTGCCGGACGCTTGCATATTGACGACGACTTGATGGTCGAACTCGAACAAATCAAAGCTGAAACGAAACCCGTCGAAGTTTTGTTCGTCGCCGACGCGATGACCGGGCAAGACGCGGTTCGCTCTGCCGAAGAATTTCATAAACGAGTCGGAATTACCGGCGTCGTTTTGACAAAAATGGACGGCGACGCTCGCGGCGGCGCGGCTCTTTCGATTAAACAAGTCATTGGTCAGCCCGTAAAATTCGTCGGCGTCGGCGAAAAATACGATGCGATTGAGCCGTTTTATCCAGATAGAATCGCTCAGAGAATTCTCGGAATGGGCGATGTTCTAACGCTTATCGAAGAAGTTCAGGGGAAAATTGACGAGGATGAAGCGCAAAAGCAGCTCGAGAAAATGACGAGCAATCAGTTTACGCTCGAAGATTTTCGCAATCAATTAGGACAATTTAAAAAACTCGGCTCGATGTCGAAATTAATGAAGATGATGCCCGAACAACTTATGGGTGGCTTGCAAATTTCCGACGAGCAAAGTGAACAAGTCGAAGGACAAATGAAGCGAACAGAAGCCATCATTGATTCGATGACGAAATCAGAGCGCAGAAATCATAAAATTCTTGACGCGAGCCGTAAAACGCGCGTCGCTAACGGTTCAGGTTCGACTATTGCCGAAGTTAATCAGCTTTTGCGGCAATACGAGCAAATGAAGAAAATGATGCAGCAGATGAATCGCGGCGGACTTTTCGGCGGGCTTGGTAAAAAGATGATGGGCGGCTTAGGCGGCGGTCTCGGCGGACTTCTCGGGGGCGGAATGCCGGGCGGTTTAGGTGGAATGTTCGGCGGCAATGGCGGCGCGGAAGATTTTGACAATGATTACGAAGGCACAAAAGATTCATTAAGTAAAAGATTAAAGAAAAAGAAAAGACACAAAAAGAAAAGATAGTGCTAAGTGCTAAACGGCAAGTGGTAAGTTTTCAGCTTTTCACTTACCACTTACCACTTACCACTTACCACTAAAAATTATGTTAGCAATTAGTTTAATGAGAATCGGCGCGAAGAAAAAACCTTTTTATCGCGTTGTGGTAAAGGAAAAACGCTCGAAACGCGACGGAAAATACTTGGAAAATGTTGGAACTTACAATCCGATGACCGATCCGGCGACGGTTGATTTAAAACACGACCGCGTTCAGTATTGGATTTCGGTCGGAGCGCAGCCGTCTGAAACCGTAGCGAGTTTGATTAAACACAATCCCGAACAAACGGAAGAAGAAAAAGCTGCTGCGTTAGAGGCGAGGACATCGAAAGCCGAAGCCGACAAAAAAGCAAAAGCCGACGCGAAAAAAGCTGAGGCTGATGCAAAGAAAGCAGAGGCAGACAGAATCGCTGCGGAAAAGGCTGAGTTGGAAAGAGCGGAAGCTGCAAAAGCCGAAGCGGAAAATGCCGCAACAGTCGAAACATCCGAAGCTGCCGTAACAGAAGAAGCGCCGACTGAAGAGAATCAGCCCGCTGCCGGATAATTCGCTCAAATTAAATTTTTTCTTCTCGTTGCGGTTTTCAAAGATTATGAAAGAAGCGATTGAAAAAATTATCAACGCTTTGGTTGATGACAAAGACGCGGTCGAAGTGTCGGAAGAAACTGGCGACAGAGCGAGCGTGATAAAAGTTCGCGTCGCCGGAAGTGATATGGGAAAACTTATCGGGCGCGAAGGTCGCACGATAAAAGCCATTCGCAGCCTGCTTTTCTACGCTGGACAAAAACACGGTAAGCGTTTCGCTTTGGATGTAGTTGAAGATTCTAAAACTTCGTTATGAACGAAGAGTTAGTAGCAATTGCGAAAACAGCTAAAACTCGTGGTTTGCGGGGCGAACTTGTCGCCGATATTCTGACGGACTTTCCCGAAAGGTTTGACGGTTTGAAAAAAGTTTTCGCGGTTAAGTCGAACGGCGAAATTTCGGTACTAAAAATCGAAAATTACTGGTTTCAAAAAAATCGCGTTGTTTTAAAGTTTAAGGATTTTGATTCAATTGAAAAAGCCGAAACTTTGAGAGATTGCGAGATTTGCATTCCGGAAAGCGAAGCAGTTGAGCTTGAAGAAGGCGAATTTTTCGATTGGGAATTGGAAGGTTGCGCCGTTGAAACGGTTGAAGGCGAAAAAATCGGTAAAGTCAAAGAAGTTTTGCGAACGGGCGGTACGGAAATTTTAGTCGTTGAAGGTGCAGAAAAAGAGTGTCTGATTCCATTTGCAGAAAGCATTTGCGTTGAAGTTGACGTTGAAAACAAGTTGATAAAAATTGACGTGCCGGAAGGTTTGCTCGAATTTTAGATTTTGGATTTGCGATTTTGGATTAAATGAAATCTGAAATCTAAAATTCGAAATCCAAAATGAAGATAGACGTTTTAACCATTTTTCCCGAATTTTTCCGCGAGGTCTTTGATTTTGGAATAATCCGCCGCGCGAAACTCGCTGGAATCGTTGAAATAAACATTCACGATTTACGCGAGTTTACAAATGACAAACACCGAATGGTTGACGACCGACCTTTCGGCGGCGGCGACGGAATGGTTTTAAAGTGCGAGCCGATTTTTGCCGCGATTGAAAATTTAATCGGAACGAGCGAAAGAGAAAATTATCCGCAGGGAACAAAAGTTATCTTGCTTTCGCCGCAGGGACGAGTTTTTAAGCAATCGGTTGCCGGTGAATTTGCCGCCGAAGCCAAACACATTATTTTGATTTGCGGACGTTACGAAGGCGTTGACGAACGAGTAAATGATGCGCTCGTCACAGATGAAATTTCCATCGGCGATTATGTTTTATCGGGCGGCGAACCGGCAGCGATAGTTTTGGTTGATGCAATCGTAAGGCTTTTGCCGAACGCTCTGGGAAGCGAAACGTCAGCCGCAAACGATTCGTTTTCAAACAATTTGCTGGATTGTCCGCATTACACGCGCCCGCCGGAATTTCTGGGAATGCG
>JAIVJJ010000464.1 GCA_020200095.1 Acidobacteriota bacterium
GCGTTATCGGGTAATAAACGCCGCCCGAAATTTGCGCTAATTTCGCGCCTTCCTGGTCGGCTTTCGTCGTCAAACCCATATACCGCGAACGCAGCGGGTCAACCGAAGAACTCGCTTGATTATTGGCAGAAGCCGCAATTAAACCTGACGGAACGTAGAGCGGATAAATCAACGCGCCGCTTTCTTGGATCGAGCCGAGCAGCGAATCAAAGGCTAAAAACGAACGGTTGTCGTCGCCGTCCGAGAGAACGACAATCGCCGTCCGTTCGCCTTTGAGCGGTCGCAGAGTTTCCGCTAAAGCGTAAGCCAGAGCGTCGTAAAAAGCCGTGCCGCCGCCCGCATCAAAAGTGTCTAAGCTCTTTGAAAGTTTGCCTTTGTCAATTGAGAAAGTCGAGAGAGTTTTGACATCTTCATTAAAAATTATGATGGCGATTTTATCGTTTGGGCTGACCGTGTTGACAAAATTTCTCGCCGACTTGCGAATAAAATCAACGTAATTGTCCACGCTTCCCGAAACGTCAAGCAGAAGAACTAAATTAAACGGCGCACTCGTCTGTTCGACTGATAAAATTTCGCGCGTTTCATTTGATTCGAAAACTTCAAAATCTTCTCGTTTCAAATCAGCAACGGCGCGATTGTTAATGTCGGTAACTCGTGCGAGAACTCGTTTGATTGGCGAGCTTGCCGCGTTTTGAGAATTCTTACTTTCGCTTAAAATCGGAAAAGACTTTCTCGGCGGCAGAGTTTTAGCGTATTCGCCAAAGTATTTTGGACTCGCCCGCCGAATCGCTTCCATCAGCAAAGAATCGCCGCTCCGCACAATCGCCTTCGCCGCTTCCGTCAACGGTCTTTCGCGCAAATCCGACGGAACTTCGTTCGGATTAACATTCAACAAAATAATGCCGCGGGCGGTTGTGAAATTTAATTTAATAGTCTTTGGTTTTTGGTTTTTGGTTTTTGGTTTTTGGTTTTTGGTTTTTGGTTTTTGTCCTTCGTCCATCGTTATTTGGT
>JAIVJJ010000231.1 GCA_020200095.1 Acidobacteriota bacterium
GTTAAAGACTGTTCTAAATTTATTAGAAGCCATCTCAAAAATAGTTTGATAAACTTCACGGATGGCACGACGTGAAGAATTAACCGATGAACAATGGGCGTTGATTGCCCGGTTATTTGAAAAAACAGATGAAATCCAGACGCGAGGCAGACCACCGCGTTCTGCGCGGGAAGTCTTAAACGGCGTGCTGTGGATTTTGCGTTCGGGCGCGCGCTGGCAGGATTTGCCTGAAAGATTTCCGCCATACCAGACCTGCCATCGTCGCTTCCAAGAATGGGTTAAAGACGGCAGACTCAAACGAGTCTTGGAAACATTAGCCCAAGATTTACTGGAGCGGGGCAAGTTGGATTTATCGGAAACCTTTATTGACGGAACATTCGTGTCCGCTAAAAAAGGGGCTTCAAAGTGGGAAAGACCAAGCGGGGCAAGGGTAGGAAACTGCTGGCAGTGGCAGACGGCGCTGGTCTTCCTATCGCCATTTACACGGAATCTGCTTCGCCGCACGAAGTCCGATTCGTTGAGCGGACTCTTACCGAACGCTTTATCGACGAGCGACCGCCAAAAATAATCGGCGACAAAGCGTATGATTCCGACCCGTTGGATAAAGAGTTGAAAAAACTCGATATTGAACTGATCGCGCCGCACAAAGCAAACCGCACACGCGCGAAAACACAAGACGGTAGAAAGCTCAGGCGTTACAAACGACGCTGGAAGATTGAACGCTTGTTTGCGTGGCTGCAAAACTTTCGTCGGATTATAGTGCGTTACGAATATCATTCTGATAATTATTTAGGCTTTGTTTTATTAGGCTGTATGATCATTTTGTTAAGAAACTATTTTTGAGATGGCTTCTAATATTAAAAGAATTGTTTCTCGTTCTGCTGATTTGGTTTTCCGGCACTTATGCAACCAACGCGCAAAATCAAAGTAAGGCTGACATTCGCGGAACAATAACAAAACTAAATCGCACCGATGCAGGAGCGCATTCTAACAAACTACTGGGCAACATT
>JAIVJJ010000232.1 GCA_020200095.1 Acidobacteriota bacterium
GCGCTTGTAATGTTCAAGGCAAATGCGAATCGAGAAACGGCGAAAAATGCTTTGGAGAAAACTAATTTTATCGTCGAGAAAGCAATTGAATTAATCAAATAAAATGCAAACCTTAGATTTAATCATTATTTTCGGCTATCTCATCGGCGTCACGGTGTTCGGCATCTGGTATATTGAACAAATTGGTTGAATTTGAAGTTCTTTGCATCTACAATTCGGGTATGAATACCGCGACGGATTTCGTAGTTCCGAGAGAATTTTTGCAAAGCGTAAAGATGACGCCGCAAGAGTTGGCGACGGAGATTGCCGTTTATCTTTACGAAAAAAAACGTTTAACGCTTGGACAAGCCAAAAGATTGGCGGATTTAGACCAAATTTCTTTCCAAAAGGAATTGGTTAAGCGAGACGTTTATATTCACATCGAAGAAGAAGATGTTTTGCGGGACGCGAAAAATCTTGGAATCGAATTATAACGAATGATTGTTGTCAGCGATACTTCACCGATTTCCAACTTGTTGCAAATCGACGAGGCGGATTTACTTTGCCGACTTTTCCACAAAATTATTATTCCCGCCGAAGTTTTTGCGGAAATTTGTAAAATCGAAAGCCATAAAGAATTTCTGACGAAGCAAGATTGGATAGAAACCGCGACGCTTTCCGATACGCATTTGAGAAACATTCTGGCGAAAGATTTAGATAGCGGCGAGGCTGAAGCGATTGCTCTTGCAGTTGAGCTAAAAGCCGATTACCTGTTGATGGACGAAACAAAAGGTCGGCGATTCGCAGAAAATTACGGTATAAAGGTGACGGGCATTTTAGGCGTTTTGATTAAGGCAAAAGAAGAAGGCTTGATTGTCGAAGTCAAATCTTATTTGCTAAGACTCGTCAATGATGCCGGTTTCTGGCTCAATCCGAAAGTAATCGAAAAAATCCTGGAATTTGTTAATGAAAAATAAATGCAAACCTTAGATTTAATCATCATTTTCGGCTATCTCATCGGCGTTACGC
>JAIVJJ010000233.1 GCA_020200095.1 Acidobacteriota bacterium
ATTCACAGGTGTTCAGTTCGGATTGGAAACAGATAAACCCGTGCCGGCTGATTATGACGGTGATGGTAAGGCGGATATAGCTGTGTTCAGAGACGGCATCTGGTATTTACAGAGAAGCCAAGCCGGATTCACAGGCGTTGCTTTTGGTTCGCCAAATGACAAACCCGCTCCTAATGCTTTCGTTCCATAAACAATTCAAACGGGTAAGAAGGTTTTGCTTGAACGAAGCATTGCTTATTTCATCATGTTAGAATGAACGATAACGGTTTTTGGGGCGCAAATTAACGCTCAAGAAGAAACGCCAATTCAAACTCGCCGACAATAACGGAAGCGCCTTTTATAAGAGGCGCTTTATATCGCTCAAAATAAAAATTTTTAGCCCGAAAGCTGGGTTCAAATTTAAAAAATTGCATAGTTTTCCGAATCTTCAAACAGTTTTCAATATTGAATCAAACTGCCTTCTCGTTTGGCGCGTTTAATCGCACGATTAAAAACCCAAAGTGAAAAGGGGAGCAAAACGGCAAGAAAAATCAAAAGCGTGACGAGCGGTGTTTCGACTTGGCTTAAAGTTTTGCCTTGAATCAAAACGGCTCGAATTCCATCGAGTCCGTGCGTCGAAGGATTTATGTAGGAAAGCGCTTTACCGCTGGTTTCGCCTAAAGATTCCTGCAGCATTTCTTTCGGGAAAAAGACGCCCGAAAAAAGCGCTGTTCCTGCGCCCAATAAAATTGCAAACGGGTCGCCGCGTTTGAAAGACATTGTAAAACTTGCTGACAAAATTCCGATGCATGCCAAAACTGCGGTCGTCAGAACGAGAAATACAAGCGCGAGAAAAAAATTGCCTTTGTATTGGACGTTGAAGAAAAGCCAGCCGAAAAAAAGATACAGAAACGAATTAAATGTCGCTTCGACGTATGACCAAGCCGAGCTTGAAACAATGACGGTCGGAACGTTTATCGGCGTCAGAAGAACGCTTTCAAGCGTGCCTTGCATTTGTTCCTGAC
>JAIVJJ010000350.1 GCA_020200095.1 Acidobacteriota bacterium
CAATTATTCAATATGAAAATTCTTGTAATCGGCGCGGGCGGGCGGGAACACGCTCTGGTGTGGAAATTTAAGCAAAGCGAAAAAGTCGAAAAAATCTTTTGCGCCGAGGGAAATGTGGGAATTGCCCAGATTGCCGATTGCATAAATATTAAACCCGATGAAATAAAAAAACTTGTCGATTTTGCCTCGGAAAACAAAATTGATTTAACATTCGTGGGCGGCGAAATTCCGCTCGCACTCGGCGTCGTTGACGAATTTGAAAATCGCGGCTTGAAAATTATCGGTGCAAACCAACAAGCTGCGCAACTTGAAGCAAGCAAAGGTTTTGCAAAAGATTTTATGGCTCGGCATAAGATTCCGACAGCCGAGTATAAAACGGCAAACTCTGTAGGAGATGCTAAAGACATTTTAAAAAGCGGAAAATTCGGCGATAAAAAGACCCCTCTGGTTATAAAAGCCGATGGTCTGGCGGCTGGAAAAGGTGTGATTGTCGCCGAAAATCATATCAAAGCCGTGCAAGCGATTGAGGAACTTGAAAATTTTGTCGGAAAAAAGGCAGCGCAAAAAATTGTTTTGGAAGAATGCTTGTACGGCAGAGAAGTTTCCTTATTAATGTTTGCCGACGGTAAAAATTTTGCTTTAATGCCGTCTGTCCGCGACCACAAACGCATCGGCGAAAATGACAAAGGCGCAAATACTGGAGGAATGGGAACAATAACGGATAGAAATCTTCTGAGCGAAGAACAAACCCGAGCAATAATCGAAACAATTATAAAGCCAACTCTAAACGGAGCTGAAAAAGAAGGCTTTCCCTTTCGCGGGATTTTATTTATAGGGTTGATGATGACTGAAACTGGAGCAAAAGCTTTGGAATACAACGTGCGATTTGGTGACCCGGAAACCCAGGTAATTTTAATAAGGCTTGAAACTGATTTAGTTGATATTTGCGAAGCAATTTACTCGCAAAATCTTTCAAATCTTAAAATTGAATGGGAGGAAGGAAATTCATCCTGCATTGTGTTAGCCGCTAAAGGGTATCCGAAAAAGGCGCAAACGGGCGATATTATTAAAGGTTTGGAGAAAGCGGAAGCGATTGAAAATGTCCAAATTTTTCACGCGGGAACAGCAAAAGATGCAAATTCAAATTTTATTACCAAAGGCGGAAGAGTTTTAGGCATAACGGCAACCGGAGAAAATCTAAGCGAGTCTCTAAAAAGAGCTTACAAAGCTGTCGGCGAAATTTCTTGGAATGGAATGCAGTATCGGAGAGATATTGGTAAATAAGTTAAGAAAAGATTTAGTAGCTTTCAATGTTCTTCCGGTAACTTTCAAAATTTGCCTGCATTTCGCCCATACTGTCGCCCCCGAATTTTTCCCGCATCGAATTAGCTAAAACAATCGCCAGCATCGCTTCGCCTATGATGCCTGCAGCTGGAACGGCAGTTATATCCGAGCGTTCAAACGCCGCCAAATCTTCCTGTTTTGTTTCTATATCCACCGATTTCAAAGATTTTCTTAAAGTGGAAATTGGTTTCATATAACCGCGCACACGAATTTCTTCACCATTAGTGATTCCGCCTTCGAGTCCACCGGCGCGATTTGTCGTTCGTTCAAAAGCGTTTTCCAAGTAAACAATTTCATCGTGAACTTCTGAGCCGAATTTTCCAGCATTTTCCACACCAGTTCCGATTTCAATGGCTTTCACTGCAGGAATTGACATAAATGCTTTGGCAATACGACCGTCAAGTTTTTCCGTCCAGGACGTATGCGAGCCTAAACCGACAATGACATTTTTCGCAACAACTTCAAAAATTCCGCCCAAAGTGTCGCCTTCGGCTTTGGCATTGTCAATCAATTCAACCATTTGATTTTCAATTTCTTTATCTACACAGTGAAGAGGCGATTTTTCGCCAATCTCAGAAATTTCTTCCCAGGTTTTTATTAAAGGTTTTTGAGGGACAGATCCAAGTTTGATAACGTGGCTTTTGATGTCAATGCCGAAACTGCCTAAAAGCTGTTTGGCAAAAGCTCCGCAGGCTACCCGCGCGGCAGTTTCCCTTGCCGAAGCTCTTTCTAAAATATCGCGCAAATCTCGGGTTTGAAATTTTTGACCGCCGGCAAGATCGGCGTGTCCGGGGCGCGGTCGTTTTACAATTCTTGAATTTTTCGGCTCGGCATCGAGTTTTTCGCTCGACATTACTTCCTGCCAATGAACAAAATCGCGGTTTTCAATGATTAAACAAATTGGAGATCCAAGCGTTTTGCCGTGCCTAATGCCTGAAAGAATCCTGATTTCGTCCTTCTCGATTTTTTGCCGTCCGCCCCGACCATAACCTTGCTGCCTGCGCCAAAGCTCGAAATTTATTTTTTCCAAATCAATTTCCAAATCCGCGGGCAGACCTTCAATAATAGCGACAAGTGCTTTCCCATGTGATTCTCCGGCGGTTGTAAATTTAAAAAACATTCTTTAGTTTTTTGTGATCAGCGGTCGGTGATTAGTTACTTCATCGGCTTCGAATCTGTTTCTATTTGTTTTTGTTTCGGTTTTTGGTTTTAAGTTCTTTCTAAAAACAATCAAACCGATACTTGCCAAAATTAAAACCCCACCCAAAAGCGTCTGCGGCGGTAAATTTTCGCCTAGAAAAATTCCTCCGATAATGACGGCGATCAAAGGCGTAACGAGCGAAATCATCATCGCTTTGGTTGATTCGATTCTACTTAAAAGCCAGTAATAAAGCCAGAATGCCGCAATCGTTCCGAAAATTGTTAAATAAAGAACTGATATAATCGCTTGCAAAGTCCAATTAAAAGTCAGCGGATTGCCTTCTTTTATCAGCGCGTACAGAATTACGGGTAAAAGTCCACAAATCATTTGACCGAAAACCAAACTTGCTGGATGAATTTTCCCACCGTAAGTTTTTATTAAAATTGAGGCGTGCGCCGCGGCATACGCGCCGAAAACAATTGCAACGCATCCGGCAAAAGCCATAAAACTATTTACCTGCAACTGCTCAATAAAAATAGTCGCAACTCCGGCTAAACCGATTAAAACCGCGAAAATTTTTAGCCAAGTAATTCGTTCATCCGGCAAATGAAACCAGGCTAATGCAAGTCCAAAAACAGTTATCATCGCCTGCAAAACAGCTGCTAGACCGGATGAAATATACTGCTCGCTCCAAAATACCAGGCTGTAATTAACGGAGAATTGTAAGATGCCAGTTAGCGCCAGTAATTTCCATTCGCGCTTTGTTACCGGCAAAGGAATTTTTTGCAGAAAAATTATAAAAGCTAAAATTATGACGGCAAGAATAAATCGTGCGGCTGCGAAGCTTATCGGCGGAAGGTCTTCAAGCCCAATTTTGATAAAAAACCATGTTGTTCCCCAAATTAGGCACAGAATAAGCCAGATAACTATTTTCATTTTAAGGACTAGAGAGACGGCATTTTGTCGTCAATAAGCGCAGCGCATTCACTAATTGTTGGATACCCTTCAGCGTCGAATTTAATAAATGATTGGTATTGCATAGCAATACTATTTCGACAAGATGGCATTGCTTCATAAAATTATTTTCTTTCATAAAAACTCAATTGGGTCTCGCTTTGTTTTAATGTGCGCCAACGACGAAGTTCGCCAACCTCATCAGGCAGAAGATTTTTAAAGTGATGTTGAGCTATTAAAATTCCGCCGGCTTTTAGCAAACCCGGATTTATTTCGCCTATGTTGAACAAAACTATCGCATAATTTGATTGATACGGCGGATCATAAAAAATAAAATCCCAGGATTTTGTTTGCTCTTTGGAGACAAATTTTTCCGCCGAAGTACACAATATTTCGGTTTTTGTTTCGGGAATTTGCAAAAGATCTAAATTTTTTTCGATTAAAGCGCAAACCCGTCGTGATTTATCAACAAACGAAACAAATTCGGCGCCGCGTGAAATTGCTTCGATGCCTACCGCTCCGCTTCCGGCGCACAAATCCAGAAATTGTGTTTCTTCCGAAATTCCCGAACTTAAAATACTAAAAAGGGATTCGCGCAAGCGGTCGGAGGTCGGGCGAGTTTTGTAATCGGCAGGACTTTTTAAAATTCGTCCGCGGTATTCGCCTGCAATAATACGCATCTTATCAGTCAACAGTTATCAGTTTCGAGTTATCAATTGTTCAAAATACTTTATTAAATCGATAACTGTTGGCTGATAATTGAATTAGCTTTTCGCATAAAAACTTAAACTCGTTTCGCCTTCTGTAATGACGCGCCAACGCTTCATAACCCCGAATGTTTCAGGAAAGAACAT
>JAIVJJ010000009.1 GCA_020200095.1 Acidobacteriota bacterium
GGCTTCGGTTGCTGTAACATCGCGCGGCGTAGCAATGATAAAGTTAATGTAATCCTCGTCGGTTACTTTCGGCGGATTCATTCTTTATTTTTATCAAATGATCGCTCAACTGCGTAAGTCCTATCTCCTATCAAGACTGAATAAAACTTGTGATTAGAAATAGTGTGCTTCGCAGAGATATTATATAGTAATTACCGAAAATTACATATATTTTCTTGCAGAGAAAGCAAAAAAATCATTGAGTAATTAACCTAAGTAGGTATAAAGCAAGCGATATTTGAACATAGAAAAGTCCTCTTTTAGAATTTTATCGCCAAACAAAAACTTAAAAAAGAGGACGGGTGAATGTGCCAAAGCACTCTTGCAAGATACTGGTTTATTGACGATTTGCTCAACTCGCGCGGACGCCAGGAAGATGTTCGCGCCAAGGTTTCAGATTCGGATGTCATTTGCGATGCTTTATTTCGGCGGCAACTTTGAGAAAAGCCGCTTGTCTTGGCAGAACTCGGATTGATCAGAAGAATGCTCTTGCGTTCTCACCACTGAATCGCTGCCTTCAGCATCATCTTTCGGATTTGAACGCTTTGACCTTTGATCAGTTCGCTTCGCTTTTCAAAGAACAGAATTGCGAATCGCGCTACCTGTTTGATTCATTTCTGGTTTCGATATGCGGCAACATTCGCATCAAGCGCGTTGCCGACTGGACAAATATAAACGTTTTCGCGGTGCAAAGGCATTGAAACGGCTTTTGGTGATTTGATGAGAATTGCTTCTGAAAAAGATTCATAGTGAGCAGATTTTTAAGTTTGCTCATTGCTTATCACTTTGCGGCTCAATTAAATGCCGGTGAGCGTATCTTTGGTAATAATTTTTCGGCAATTAACTTTCCTTTACGATTAAACCGTTGTCGCTGATATTCCAGCTTAAAATTTCAACATCCGGTTCTGCCGCTAAAGCCATTTCAACGTCGGCTTTGCGGTTTTCTTCGCAGAAAAAAGCGATGCAGCCGCCACCGCCCGCGCCGCAGACTTTCGCGGCAATCGCGCCGTTTTCAACAGCCTTTTCAATTAATAAATCCATAAACGGCGTAGTGATATTCGGGCTGAGACGCTTGCGCTGCGGATGCGCGACCTTCAAAATTTCTCCGACGGTGTTCCAATCATTTTTCAGAATCGCTTCGCGTAAATTCAAAGATGTATTTCTAATACCTTCAAAAATGTCAAAAGTTTCATTATCGCCGTCAATATGGCGTTTCGTGATTTCCCAATTGTTTGTGCCGGAATTTCGCGGCTCGCCGGTGTAAAGCACGACGATGCGGTTTTCGAGAATTTGCGTATCAACATTTAATGCTTCGCGTTCGATACCGTCGGGGCGAAAATGAATTGCCGCGACGCTGCCGTATTGCGCCGAGTAATAATCCTGAAAACCGGTCGGAACTTTTATAACGCGGCATTCTATGTTAGCGGCTATCGGAATGAATTCTTCCGGCGCGTAGCGATTGCCTACCAATTTATTCAACGCGCCGATGCAAGCAATGTTGAGCGTCGAAGAACCAGCCAGACCCGCGCCGGCAGGCGCTTCTGAATCGGTAATCATATTAAATCCAGTTTCCGGCTTGAAAAAATAGACGAGTTTGGCAAGCAATTCGAGACACGGCTCGTAAGCTAATTCATTTATTTTGTCGAGCGAAGATTCAAATGTTACGCCGCGGTCAATTGATTCAAGAAAAATTTTATCGTCATTGCGTGTTTCGATTCGGCATCGCGCCATTAGATCAATAGCGAAATTAACGGTTGCCGCGCCTTCGTGAAATAAAAAAAGCGGCGGAATGTCAATTGTTCCACCTGCTAAATCAACTCTTGTCGGAGCGGAAGATTCGATTATCATAAATTTTAACCTAGTTGTCGCCTGCTTCAATTTTGCAAATTGCTAGCTGCTGACGGATTTTCGCTCCTTTTCTTTTTTTCTTTTCTTCTCTCTCTCTTCTTCGCGGTTGGGCGCATTCGTCAAATGAAGTTTTTCGCTGATGTCTTGCAGTTTTTCCTGCGCTTTTTCTTCGATAACATGAATTTTTTCCTCGATTCTATGAATCGTTTCGGGTCTGACTTCTTCAACTTTTTCGGAAAGATAATAACGCTCGACGACGTAAAAAATAATTATGCCGACCAGCACGATAAAGAAAAGCGCGATGCCGATTCTTTTGAAATCGCCGATAATGCTTGTAATCGCGCCGCTAAAAAAATATCCGACGCTCGCTAGCAAAAAAGCCCAGATTGCACAGCTGATAATGTCGAGAACTAAAAATCGTCCGTAAGGCATTCTGCCGATGCCGTAAAACACGCTCATCGCCGCCCGTATGCCGTAAATATATTTTGAAATGACAATGGCGAAACCGCCGAATTTATCAATAAGGCGCTCGATGCGCGGACGCGCCATTTCATAATAACGGTAATTCTTGATAGTTGTCCGAAACGCGCGCCCGATAAAATAACCGACATTGTCGCCGACCACGCCGCCAAATGTTCCGGCAAGGAAAACTTTCCAAAAACTGTAGTTTCCGAAAAAATTGCTGTGCGCCATTACGCCCGACAGAAGCAGTGTAATATCGCCTTCAACCGTGCAAAGGGCGAAAACTGCATAAATACCGTATTCGGCTATTAAATCGGATATGTGTTCCATAAACTGCTTGGGCTGGATTATCAAACGCAACTATCAAAGATAACTTTCAAATTATTTTCAGTCAAACGATTTTACGATTCTGCGATTTGCCATTTTATATTTAACTTTATATTTAACGCCTTTATTTGACAGTTTTAAGCAGAGCGTTCTAAAATTTCGGTAGTTTCCTGACTGACTTGTTATAAAAGAGGATTTTGCAACTTTAAAGGGATGAGCGAGAGCAATAATCAAAACGGAAAACTCATCGGTGTTGAAGTTTCCGATTCGAGTTTCAAAGCCGTCTGTTTAGATAAAAATAAAAATTTGGCTGACGCTTTCAAAATTTCAATTAATGACGCGCAGAAAACCATTCCTCAACTTATAAATTTTATCAACCAAGCAAAATCAAGGTTCGGCGATTTTGAAAAATTAGGAATTGCCGTGCCGGGACTGGTTCACCGGCAAACAGGGCGCGTCGCTTTTTCAACCTACATTCCCGAACACGAACAAGTTGATTTTTTGAGCGAAATCGAAGCTGCCGCAAATTTGCAAGTCACGGTTGAAAATGACGCCAATGCTGCCGCTTACGGTGAGTTTCTGCTCGGCGCCGGTCGCGGCAGCCGCGATATTTTTTATGTAACGCTCGGAACGGGCGTCGGTGGAGCGTTAATTCTTGACGGCAAAATTTGGCGCGGCGCCTCGGGTTTTGCCGGCGAATTCGGTCATATTGCTGTTAATTCTGATGGAATGAAACTTGAAGATGTCGTTTCGTCCGGCAATATTGTCCGACGAACGCGCAACCGCTTTCACCAAGACCATACGTCTTCTTTGAGCAGGTTACCGGAAGAAGAAATAAAATTAGCGGATGTTGTTCAAGCAGCCCAAAGGGAAGACGATTTTGCTCAAATGATGCTTCAAAGAACTGGCGCGTATGTCGGAATGGCAATCGCTAGCGTTATAAATTTGCTCAATATCGAAAAAATTGTCGTCGGCGGTGAGATTATGCAAGCCAAACATCTTGTCCTTGATGCGATTGTTAGCAGGGCGAAAGAACTTTCATTCCCGCCATCGTTTGAATCAACCCGCATCATCGAAGGAGAACTTGGCGAGAATGCCGCTGCTGTCGGTGCTGCGCTGCTTTCGAACGATTCCTGATTTTAATATGGATTAAAATTTAATTTGTTTTATCAGTAAAACTTATTTAGTGAAAACTTGCACAAAGTCGGCAATGAAATTATCTTTATAGTAGAATTTGCGGAAATTGTAAGATTCTGTAAAATCGTAAAGATAGATTTTTACAACAGGTCTTAATCACAAAATTCAGTTTATCTTATAAACTTAGATTTTCGGCGAATCTGAGACTCGGCGAACTATAAATTTTTGGAATAAGGGATAACGAATGGCACAGGTATTTCATCGTTCAGCGAACAATATTGCCCGGATAAGCATTTTAGTATCTATATTTCTGGCAGGTCTGGCATTTTATGTCTATACGCAAGTTGCCCGTTCCTCATACCTGACCGGACGGCATATAGAAAAACAGCAGCCGGTACAGTTTAGCCATAAGCACCATGTTGGCGACGACGGCATTGATTGTCGTTACTGTCACACGGCGGTTGAAACTTCGTATTCGGCGGGAATTCCGCCGACACAAACTTGTATGAACTGCCACAGCCAAATCTGGAATGACAGTCCGTATCTCGAACCGGTTCGCGCAAGTTTTCGGGAAAATAAGCCGATTGAATGGGAACGGGTTCACGACCTTCCCGAATACGCTTATTTTAATCACAGCATTCACGTTGCGAAAGGTGTCGGTTGCTCGACCTGCCACGGGCAAATTGACAATATGCCCGCTGTTTATCAGGAAAATACTTTGCAGATGGAATGGTGTCTGTCGTGCCATCGCGAGCCGGAAAAATATATTCGTCCGAAATCGGAAATTTATAATATGGAATGGAATGACGCTGATTTAACAATGGACGAAAGAAATCAGTTAAAAGCGGATTATAAAATTCGCAGCAGTCAAATGCTGACAAGTTGTTCAACCTGTCATAGATAAAGATTAGATGTCAGATATGAGCAAAAACTTTTACTAATATCTAACCTCGTAATATCTGACATTTGCAAAAAGTTGAGGAATCAAAAATAAAATGTCGAGCAAAGACAGCAAAACAAACTTTGCATTACTACGAGATAAAATTCTTGAAAAAAGCGGAAAGGAATATTGGCGGAGTGTCGAGGAATTTGCTGACGCCCCGGAGTTTGAAGAATTCGTCAAACAGGAATATCCGACGCACGCCGAAGAGTGGGAAGACGGTTTGAGTCGCCGCAATTTTATCAAAGTGATGGGCGCGTCGCTTGCGTTTGCAGGTTTGACCGGATGCGTTATTCAACCGGCGGAAAAGATTGTGCCTTACGTTACGCAGCCCGAAGAAATCATTCCGGGTAAACCGCTGTTTTATGCAACGGCGATGACGCTCGGTGGAGTTGCAACAGGTCTTTTAGCGAAATCAAACGAAGGTCGCCCGACTAAAATCGAAGGTAATCCCGAACATCCGGGAAGTCTCGGCGCAACCGACGCTTTAGCGCAAGCCGCGCTTTTGGGTATGTATGACCCTGACCGTTCGCAGCAAGTTCTCTATCGGGGAAATCCGACATCGTGGCAGGATTTTATGTCGCAAATTCGCGGCGCGATTGACCAAAATCGAGCGGACGGCGGCGCGGGCGTTCGTTTTCTGACCGAAACGATGACATCGCCGACGCTCATCGCGCAATTCAAACAAATACTTACCGAACTTCCGAACGCGCGAATTTATCAATACGAACCTATCAACCACGACAACGCAATGGCAGGCGCGAAGATGGCTTTCGGTTCGCCGGTTCATACGGTTTACAAATTTGACCAAGCCGACCGCGTTTTGTCTCTCGACAAAGATATTTTTTCAGATTTCAACGTTCGCTACACCAAAGATTACATAAAAAAACGCAATTACAGCGAAGAGCAAAAACAAATCAATCGGCTTTACACGGTTGAAACGACAATGACTTTGACCGGAGCGAAATCCGACCATCGCCTTACCGTCAAACCGAGTCAAATGACCGAAATTGCAAAAGCGATTGCGGTAGGGTTAGGTGTTGCGGGCGCAGCTTCGACAGGTGCGGGACTGACGTCGGAAATTGTGCAATGGATCGGCGCGATGACCAAGGATTTACTTGCGAGTAGAGGTAAATCAATTGTTGTCGCGGGCGATAACCAACCGCCGATGATTCACGCCTTGGCACACGCGATGAACGGTGCGCTCGGCAATGTCGGAACAACCGTAATATACACCGAGCCATTTCACCCAAATGCAGATGTATCGCAAATTGACGGTTTGCGCCAATTGATAGGGGAAGTTGATGGCGGTGCGGTGAAACTGCTGGTCGTTCTGGGTGGAAATCCGGTTTACAACACCCCTGCCGATTTGAAACTGAATGCGGACAGAATGAATAAAATTCCGCTTCGCGTTCATTTGGGAATGTATGTTGACGAAACCGCTGAGCTTTGCCATTGGCATGTTTCCGAAAAACATTTTCTGGAGGCGTGGGGCGACACCAGAGCCTATGACGGGACAGTAACGATTGTTCAGCCGCTGATTCAACCAATTTATGAAAGCCACAGCGTTCACGAACTCGCGCAGCTTTTTTTTAGAGAAAATTTTGACAAAAAAGATTACGACATAGTTAAAGAATTCTGGCAAAATCAGGGTTTTGCCAGCGCTTCGAATCTAAGCGCGATGGTGGCAAATGCAACTTCAAGCGGCGCAGCCGGAAATAGACCGCCAACAACTCAAACAACCGGAAACGCTGGGCAAAACGCGAGACCGCAAGCCACCCCGCCGAACAGCCCACTGGGCGCGATGTCAACGACAGCCACATCGCAAAATTCAACTTCCGGGCAGGGCACTAACAATTCTTCCGCACAAACGCAAACGGGCGGCAATTCTACCCAACGAAATCAGCAAACTACGACGACTGCTGCTGCGACATCGGGAAACTTCGATGATATGTGGCGGAAAGTTATTCACGACGGTTTTGTTCCGAATTCAACCGCAACCGCCAAATCCGTTTCGGTAAATACGGGCTTTATAAATCAACCTGTCGCGCCTGTCGCAAATAACGGGGGTCTTGAGATTTCGATTTTGCCTGACCCAAGTATTTATGACGGACGTTTCGCCAACAATGGCTGGCTACAAGAATTACCGAATCCTTTGACAAAAATTACCTGGGACAATGTGGCTTTGATTAGTCCGAATACGGCAGGACGCTTGGGAATTAATCAGGGTAGAGATGACAACGAATACACTGGCGGGCGGGAAGGCACGAGTTTTATCAATACGAAGGGCGGAAATTTATTTTCCGATTTGGTTACGCTGAATTATCAAGGAGCGGAAATAAAAGATGTTCCGATGTGGATTGCCCCCGGTCAGCCCGACGATGTAATTACGATTTACCTGGGTTATGGACGCGCGAAAGCTGGACGAATCGGCACGGGTTTAGGTTATAACGCTTATGATGTTCTAAGGTCTGATGCGATGACGTTCGGAACGGGAAACATAAATAAAACCGGGGCGCAAAAGACGATTGCTTCGACGCAGACGCATTTCAATATGGAAGGACGCGACATTTTGCGCGTCTGGGATGTTAATAATTTAGAGAACGAAATTAAGAACGGTCATCAGGAAAATCATTACGACCTTTCGATGTATCCGAAATTTGAATATCTCGGCAACAAATGGGGGATGACCGTTGACCTCAATAATTGCGTCGGCTGTAACGCTTGCGTCATCGCTTGCCAATCGGAAAACAACATTCCTGTTGTCGGAAAAGAGCAAGTTGAACGCAGCCGCGAAATGCACTGGATGCGAATTGATACGTATTATAGCGGCAATGATTTGAATAATCCGAAGGGTCCGCATTTTCAGCCGATGCTATGCCAGCAATGTGAACAAGCACCGTGCGAGCCGGTTTGTCCGGTTCACGCGACGGTTCACAGCGCGGAAGGTTTGAACGATATGGTTTACAACCGCTGCGTCGGCACGCGCTATTGTTCCAACAACTGTCCGTATAAAGTCCGGCGCTTTAATTTCCTGCTTTATCAAGATTGGGATACGCCGCAATATAAGTTGATGCGCAACCCCGAAGTTACAATTCGCAGCCGTGGCGTGATGGAAAAATGCACTTATTGCACACAGCGTATCGCGTCAGCGCGAATTGAAGCCGAAAAACAAGGACGCCCGATTAAAGACGGCGAAATAGTAACAGCGTGTCAAGCGGTTTGTCCGGCGGACGCGATTGTCTTTGGCGATTTGAATGACGAAAACAGTTTGGTTTCTAAACTCAAAAAAGACCATCGAAATTATATTTTGCTTAACGATTTAAACACGCAGCCACGCACGACGTATCTGGCGAGTTTGAAAAATCAAAATAAGGAAATGCCTGATTATGTTAAACCGATTGTGAAAGAAAGCAATCTCGAAAAGGACAAAGACGTTACAACGGGAGAACCGCCAAAATCTGAACATTAACGGTTTGAGTGAAAAGCTATGCAGGAAACGAAAAATATCGAAAGAAGACTTTTTCCGCCGATGGTTGAAGGCGAGCATACGCTTGCTTCCGTTTCGGATAAAATCGGCGACGTAACGTTAAATAAGAAAACGCCTTTTCATTGGTTTATCGGGTTTGGAATTGCGTTTCTTATCGCTCAAATGCTTTTGTTCACAATTGTTTATCTGGTCGTAACCGGTATCGGTATTTGGGGAAACAATGTCCCGGTCGGTTGGGCGTTTGATATTATCAATTTCGTTTGGTGGATTGGCATTGGACACGCAGGCACGTTGATTTCCGCCATTCTTTTGCTATTAAATCAAAAATGGCGAACATCAATTAACCGTTTCGCTGAAGCGATGACGCTGTTTGCGGTGGCTTGCGCCGGACTTTTTCCGCTTCTTCATACAGGGCGTCCGTGGCTTGCCTACTGGTTGTTTCCTTATCCGAATACAATGGGAATGTGGCCCCAATTTCGCAGTCCTTTAATGTGGGACGTTTTTGCGGTTTCCACTTATGCGACAGTTTCGCTTTTGTTCTGGTATGTCGGTTTGATTCCTGATTTAGCTACTTTGCGCGACCGCGCGAAAAACAAATACTTTCGTCTTGTTTACGGTTTGCTTTCGATGGGCTGGCGTGGTTCGGCGCGGCATTGGCATCGGTATGAAATCGCCTATTTGCTTTTAGCAGGGCTTTCCACGCCGCTCGTTCTTTCGGTTCACTCAATCGTTAGCCTCGACTTCTCAGTGGCGCAGCTTCCCGGCTGGCACGCGACAATTTTTCCGCCTTATTTCGTTGCTGGGGCGATTTTTGCTGGGTTCGCAATGGTTTTGATTCTTTGCATTCCGCTTCGGAACTGGTATAAAATGCAGGATTTTATTACCCATAGGCATCTTGTTTTGATGGGTAAAGTAATGTTGGCAACCGGATTGATTGTTTGTTACGGTTATGCGATGGAAGCGTTTTTCGGCTGGTATAGTGCAAACCAATATGAAGTTTTTATGATTAAAAACCGTATCTGGAATGGTCCGTATTGGTGGTCATACTGGCTTCTTATCTTGTGTAATGGTTTATCAATTCAGCTTCTCTGGTTCAAGCGTTTCCGCGAAAGTGAATTTTGGTTATTTTTGATTTCAATTGTCGTCAGTGTCGGAATGTGGCTTGAGCGTTTCGTGATTATCGTTACCAGTCTACACCGCGATTTTCTACCGTCTTCGTGGGCGATGTATTCGCCGACAGTTTTTGATTGGTCAATGTTTATTGGCACGATTGGTTTCTTTTTTACATTGATTTATTTGTTTGTCCGGTTTTTACCGATTATTTCAATTTTTGAGGTTAGAACACTTCTGCCTGAGGCGCAGGTTGAGCACGCGCACGAGCCGTTTAGTCATACTGAAAAGGTAAATGAGATACAGGGAACGGAGGACAGGGCGTAGAATTTTGTAAATTGATTTTGCAATCAACGGCATTTGTCCGCAATTGAAACATAAGGGCAACTCACCCGTGTCAAGCCGATTGTCAACAAAGGCAGTTGATTGCAGAGCCGAATAAAATTTATGGACAACAAAATTTACGGATTGTTAGCGGAGTTTGACACGCCGACACAATTGGTCGAAGCGGCGCGAAAAGTGCGTGATGCCGGATACAAAAAAACTGACGCTTTTTCGCCGTTTCCCCTACACGAAATTGACGAAGCGCTTGGTATCAAACGAAGCATCTTGCCGTTTTTGGTTTTAGGCGGCGGCATTATAGGTCTTTTAACTGGCTTGGGATTGCAGTATTTTGTTCACGTCTATGATTACCCGATTATTGTGGGCGGTCGCCCGTTTTTCAGCTTGCCGTCATTTATTCCGCCGTCGTATGAATTGACGATTTTACTCGCGGCGTTCACGGCGGTTTTAGGAATGCTTGCGCTTAACGGTTTGCCGCAGCCGTATCATCCGGTTTTTAACGTGCCGCGTTTTGCTTTGGCATCGAGAGAAAAATTCTTTTTGCTGATTGAAACGAAAGACGCAAAATTTGATTACGACGAAACGAGAAATTTTATGCAAAACCTGAATGCGCAGGAGGTCTTTGATGTCGAGGAATAGTGAAAAGTGGTCGGTGGTAACTGGTCGGTGGTCAGTAAGAAAATCTACTTACTGCTTGCTGCTTGCCGCTTACTGCTTACTGGCTTTGGGTTGCCGTTACGATATGCAAGACCAACCGCGTTATACAGCGCAGAAGAAGAGCGATTTTTTCAAAGACGGTAAGGCGATGCGCGATTTGCCGGAAGGAACGGTCTCGCGCGGAAATCTTCGGGAAGATAAAGCGTTTTATACGGGCAAAAAAGAAACTGCCGGTGGCGCGTCTGCTGCTCCGGTGCAGACGATGACTGATGCTTCGGGCAATACGCTGGTGGCTAGCTTTCCCGACGCGATTGAAGAATTTCCCGTTCCGGTAACCGAAGAATTGATTAATCGTGGTGAAGAAAGATACAAGGTTTTTTGCATTGTTTGTCACGGTCCGGTCGGAAATGGAGACGGAATGATTGTCCGGCGCGGCTTTCCAAAGCCGCCGACTTATAACGATGACCGTTTGCGAAATGCGCCGGTCGGACATTTTTACGACGTAATAACGAACGGCTGGGGCAAAATGAACAGTTACGCATCGCAAGTTCCGGTCGCCGACCGCTGGGCAATTGTCGCGTATATTCGAACTTTGCAAATCAGTCAAAACCCGAACGGAAACATAAAAATGACTTCGAGCAATTCGGATAACACAACAAACACAACGGCAAATACAGCTGTAACAGCAACACCGACATTGCCGAACGCCAACAGACAAGGGGGCGCGAGATAAATGATGATTTCAAAATTTGATGCTCAGGATTTTCAAGCACCCGAACAGGTAAATGGTTGGCGAACTATTTCACTCGGCATCGGCGGGATTGCTTCAGTCATTATTTTAGTGATTGCTTTGATCTTCCCCGAATATCGTGAACAGGCGTTGCGGTCTTGGCTTCTGGGTTTTATATTTTGGGGCGGTATAGGTATCGGTTGTTTGGGCATTTTGATTTTGCAGTATGTAACGGGCGGCGCGTGGGGCGTTATTTCCCGGCGCATTCTCGAAGCCGGTTCGCGCACTCTGCCGGTTATTGCGCTTTTGTTTGTTCCGCTCGCCATCGGCGCAACTTCGCTGTATGAATGGTCACATTTGTCGGACGACCCGATTATTCAACATCGCCAGCCTTATTTGAATGTCGGCTGGTGGATTTTCCGCGCTGTTTTGTATTTTGTTTTGTGGGGCGTGATGACGGTTTTGCTCAACCGTTGGTCCGGACGGCAAGACGGAGCGGCAACCTACGACGAAGCAGCAAAACTTTCGGCTGATGCGTCGAAATTTTCCGGTCCGGCATTGGCTTTTTTTATTTTAGTGGTCAGTTTCGCCGCGATTGATTGGGTGATGACGCTCGACCCGCATTGGTATTCGACCATGTGGGGATTTCTTTATGTCGCGGGTTGGGGTTTGAGCGCTTTTTGTTTTGTTGTAACGATTCTGGCGTTTCTGGTTGATAAAAAACCGATGAACCGCGTGTTGGGCAAGCGTCATTTTCACGACATTGGAAAACTGATGCTCGCGCTCGTAATGGTTTGGGCGTATTTCAACTTTTCACAGTATTTGATTATCTGGTCGGGAAATCTGCCCGAAGAAACAAAATGGTATATCACCCGAATGGACGGAGCGTGGGGCGCCATCGGACTGCTTTTATTATTGTTTCATTTCGCGTTTCCGTTTCTCGTTCTGCTGAACCGCGACATTAAACGCAACGCGAAATGGCTGGCGATTCTGGCAGTTTTTATTTTATTGCTCCGATTGCTTGATATGTATTATATGATTGGTCCAAGCCCACGCATTGGAACGCACGGAAAAGAATTGGATTTTCTCAGCAGTTTTAGCTGGATGGATTTAGTTGCGCCGTTCGCGGTTGGCGGCATCTGGCTGTGGGCGTTTTTCGGCGAATTAAAAAAACGCCCGCTCGTTCCAATAAACGACCCGTATTTGGAAAATGCGATAAATCACGGAAAAGGACATTAGGTAAGTGTGAACGGTGAGTGATAATCGGTGAACAAACACAACTCACCACTCACCGTTCATCGTTCACCACTAAAAAACTTATGGGACAGACAAAACACGAAAAATCTTTTGTAAATTACGATAAGACCTATGAAACGAACATTATCGGGCTGCGCGGAATCATTTATTTTACGATCGGATTGTTTCTTTTGATTGTCGTTAGTTTTGGATTAATGTGGGTTTTGCAAAACGCCATGGAGACACAAGCCAAAGAAACGAAGGATACGCAAAACCCGTTGATGATGAACGAGCAGGAGCGTCTGCCACCCGAACCGCGTCTGCAAACGGCGCCCGGTTTCGGCATTGACGGTGAGCGAGGTCGCGTCAATCTCGAACTGAAGGCACCGCAAGCAGAATATCGGCAATTGGAAGACGAGTGGAAAAAACTTGAAACCGAAGGACAAAAAGACCCGCATACGGGAATGGTCATTACTTTGCCGATTGAAGAAGCGAAAAGAAAATTTTTGGAAGAAAACGCTAAGGCAAACAACGGCGTGGCAATTAACGGCGAAGAAGGAGAAAAAGTTTTGAATCAGTCGCGCTCGATTGTTTCGCAATCGAGTTCCGGCAGAACCTCAACGGACGTGAGAAGATGATATTTAATAGGGTAAAGGCGAAAGGATGAAGGATAAATTAAAACTTCACCTCCGAAATTTTACCGATAGTTAAAGGAATTTTATGAAAAAGAGTTCAGGCATTTCAGCAGTTTTGAAACTGAAACTTTTGTTTGGCTTGTTCGGTTTGTTTGTTTTGCTGACGGCAAATGTTCAGGCGCAAAAAGCGGAGCATTACAATTCACCGCTTTACTCGCCGAAGGTTTACGATCCGAGCGTGACGACCAGCAACGGCTTGCCGCCCGCGCTGCAAAAGGTCGGTATTGACCAAAAGCTAAACGCGCAGTTGCCGCTTGATACCGAGTTAAAAGATGAAAACGGCAACGTTGTAAAATTCGGCGATTATTTCGGCAAAGGCAAGCCAATCATTTTAGCTCTCGTTTATTACGAATGTCCGATGCTCTGCAACGAAGTTTTAAATGGGTTGACCGGAGGTTTGAAAGGTGTTTCGCTTGATGTGGGGAAGGATTTCGACGTTGTAGCAATCAGTTTTGACGCGCGTGAAAATGATAAGCCGGATTTAGCGAAAAACAAAAAGGAAAGCTATCTCGGAAGATACAATCGAAAGGGAAGCGAAAACGGCTGGCATTTTCTAACGGGAACGCAAGATTCGATTGACAAAGTAACGCAGGCGGTCGGTTTTAATTACGAATTCGACGAGAAAACTAACCAGTTCGCCCACGCGGGTGGCGTGATGATGGCGACACAGGAAGGCAAGTTATCGCGTTATTTTTACGGTATTGATTACGCGCCGAAAGATTTAAAGCTCGGACTTTTAGAATCCGGGCAGAACAAAATCGCCAATCCGGTAGACACGCTTTTGTTGTATTGCTACCACTACGACCCGGCGACCGGAAAATACGGCTTTGCGATTTTGAACGTGATGCGCGTGGGCGGCGTTTTGACTTTGCTTGGACTCGGTGGAATGTTTTTTATTTTTTGGCGAAGAAATAAGGTAGGAGTTAGGTGATAGGGTTTAGGTTGTGGCTAACACCTATTTCCTAACACCTAACCCCTTTTAAGAAAGTTTATGCAAGAAAATTCGTGGATTCCATTATTTCCTGAACAGGCTTCGAGTTTTGCGTGGCAGGTTGACGCGCTGTATTTTTACATTATTGCCGTAACTGTGTTTTTCGGAGTCGGCAGCGCTATTTTTATTTTTTATTTCGCCGTCAGATACCGTGAAACGGAAAGGTTCGGCAAAGGCGCGGATATTCACGGCTCGATGCCTCTGGAATTAACTTGGACAATTATTCCGTTTGTTATTGCAATGACGATATTTGTTGCTGGCGCGTATGTTTTTTATAATTTGTATCGTCCACCAACAGACGCGATGGAAATCTACGTCGTCGGAAAACAATGGATGTGGAAGTTTCAGCACGGTTCGGGTCAGCGCGAAATCAACGAACTGCACGTTCCGGTCGGAAGAAAAGTGAAATTGACGATGACAACCGAAGACGTTATTCACGATGTTTTTATTCCCGCTTTTCGGACAAAAATGGACGTTGTTCCCGGACGCTACACAACTTTGTGGTTTGAGCCGACGAAGCCGGGAAAATATCATCTGTTCTGTGCCGAATACTGCGGCTTGAACCATTCGGGAATGGGCGGATATGTTTACGTAATGGAACAGCGAGATTATGATAATTGGCTGTCGGGAAGCGTTTCCGGTCAAACGCCGGTCGAAGCCGGAAAGGATTTGTTTGAAACCAAACTCGGTTGTACGTCGTGCCATCAAGCGAACAATCAGGGCAGAGGTCCGACGCTGAATAACCTTTTCGGTAAAGACCAGAAATTAACAACCGGACAAACGGTTCCGTTCAACGACGAGTACGTTCGCAATTCAATCCTGAATCCGCAAACTCAAATCGTCGAAGGCTATCAGCCGATTATGCCGACTTTCAAAGGACAAGTTACCGAAGAACAACTTATTTCTTTGGTCGCATACATAAAATCTTTGAGCGGAAACACAAGCGGTGGCGCGGCAAATCAGCAATCAGGCGGCGGAACAATCGGCAGCGGCGCAGCAAGCAGCAGTTCGACAACTGGCAACACGCCGAACGGCATTACAAATTCGACCAATACGGTAAATCCGCGCCGCGCCGACCGCGGCGAAAGCGCAAACACGCAGGGTAGTAATCCGAACGCGCCGACAAATTTGTCCGAGCCGACGAGAAGACAACCATAAGGCATATCGAAGAGAGAAAGGTGGTAAAAAAGTTATGCAATTAGACGGAATAAATGTTGATAATTACGACGACAGCCGCGCGCTTAGGCGGACAACAAATTATTTAAATAACGGTTACAGTCTGAAATCGTGGCTTTTGACTAGAGATCATAAGCGCATCGCTATTTTATATTTGATAAGCGTTTCGTTCTTTTTTATGGTCGGCGGTATATTCGCCTCACTCATTCGCCTCGAATTGCTAACACCGCAGACCGACGTTTTAACCTCGTCCGGCTACAATCACGTTTTCACGGCGCACGGCATCATAATGGTTTTCCTATTTTTGATTCCGTCAATTCCGGCGACTTTAGGAAATTTTCTGATTCCTTTGATGATTGGTGCGAAAGACCTCGCGTTTCCGCGAATAAATCTTTTAAGCTGGTATCTTTATATGGCTGGCGCGGGCATTGCGGTTTGGGCTTTGATGCAGGGCGGCGTTGACACGGGCTGGACTTTCTACGCGCCGTATTCGACAACATTTTCAAATTCGTATGTCGTTGCCACGGGTTTGGGCGCGTTTATTATTGGATTTTCCTCGATTTTAACCGGACTAAATTTCATCGTTACGGTTCACACGATGCGTGCGCCCGGAATGACCTGGTTTCGGATGCCGCTTTTCGTCTGGTCAATGTATGCAACAAGTTTGGTGATGATTCTTGGAACGCCGGTTATTGCTATTACGCTTTTGCTTCTCGCGTTGGAAAGACTTGCTAAAGTCGGAATTTTCGATCCGGCAATCGGTGGTGACCCGATTTTGTTCCAACATCTTTTCTGGTTTTATTCGCATCCGGCTGTTTACATTATGATTCTACCCGGGATGGGTGTCATTAGTGAACTAATAGCAAACTTTTCGCGCAAACGAATTTTCGGATATGAGTTCGTCGCATTTTCTTCTATTGCGATTGCGGTTATCGGCTTTCTGGTTTGGGGACATCACCTTTTTGTCAGCGGACAATCAATTTACGCAGGACTGGTTTTTTCCTTTATAACATTGGTCGTGGCGATTCCTTCCGCCGTCAAAACATTTAACTGGACGGCGACGCTTTACAAAGGCTCGATTCGCTGGGACACGCCGATGATTTACGCTCTGGGATTTTTAGGATTGTTTCTTGTCGGCGGTTTAACCGGACTTTTCCTAGGCGCGGCGGGACTCGATATTCATATGAGCGATACATATTTTGTCGTCGCGCATTTTCATTACATTATGGTTGGCGGTCAGGTAATGGCGTATCTCGGTGGCATACATCTGTACTGGTCAAAAATGACGGGCAGAGAGTATTCGGAATTTTGGAGCAAGATTGCGGCGATAGTAACCTTTATCGGATTTAATCTTTTGTTCTTCCCGCAATTTATTCTCGGATATTTAGGAATGCCGCGCCGTTACGCTTCGTATCCACCCGAATTCCAGGTTTTGAACATTCTTTCGTCGGCAGGCGCTTCGATTCTCGCCGTCGGATTTGCGATGCCAGTCTTTTATTTAACTTTCTCGCTTT
>JAIVJJ010000351.1 GCA_020200095.1 Acidobacteriota bacterium
GCGCGTCTGGATTTCATCTGTTTTTTCAAATAACGGAGCAATCAAAGCCCATTGTTCATCGGTTAATTCTTCGCGTCGTGCCATCCGTGAAGTTTATCAAACTATTTTTGAGATGGCTTCTAAAAATCTTTGTGCCACTGTGGTGAAAACTTTCTTACGCAATTTTGCTTTTGGACGTTAAGCCTAACACTTTCTCCGTCGCTGCTTTTGCTTTTTTCGCCACTTCAAACGGGTCTTCGTTCCAGTATTCGGGGCGAAAAATCTCGATCGAAACCATCCGGTCATAACCGATTTTATCGAATTTTTCCTTAATTTCTTTAATCGGTAAAATTCCCATTCCCGGATAAAGACGATGCGCGTCGGTGAGTTTTTCTTTCGACAGATTTTCCGCATCGTTGATGTGAAAGATAAAAAGTTTTTGCGGATCGAGCGTTTCAATCGCTTCAAAACTAGAATTTCCCGCGTAAAAATGAAACGTATCTATGACCAGACCGACATTTTTTCGGTTAACTTTTTCGACAATTTCTTTGCAAAAATCCAGCGTTTGCACCGAACAATCGGTTTGTCCCAAAAACTCAAATGCTAAGCCGACATTGTGTTTTTCGGCAATATCGGCAAGTTCATTCAACACTTTTACCGATTCTTCCATTATTTCATCTTTCGTCGCATTTTCGGGCAGTTTTCCCGGCACGACTACGACATAAGGACAATTGATTTCAGCTGCAATTTTGGAAAATTCTTCCGTTTCGGCTTTGATTCGCACGTAATCTTTTTTATTGCGAAATGTAATGTGTTCGATGGAATTTAACGAGTATGGTTCTAATTTATTTTCTTCGAGCATTAGTTTTAAATCGCTGACCGTTTTCGTTTTCAAAAACTCGCGCAACTTCGCCGCCCAAATTTCAATAAGGTCGAAACCTGCTCTGGAAGCCGCTTCTATATCCGTTTCCAAGTCAGCGCGCATCGTCGTCGCGCCGTTCAAAGCTATTTTCATTTTTTCCTCAATCTTTTTAGATTTATAATTTCGATACGATACTATCACTGATTCGCGCAAAAAATAAAAAGGGCTAAAAACCCTTTTATGGCGAAAATATTTATTCAAATCAGACTAAAAATTGTTTTCTATTTTCTCTTCTTTTTCTTTCGGCGTTGATTTTAAGATTTCCTTAAATTTATCGCCGGGCTTAAACAGCAAATCCGATTTTTTTTCGTTAAAGTGAGCGATAACTAAATTTGTTTGTTCGGAAAAACTTTCAAAAAAGATTGTGTTTTGCAAACTCATTCCTTCTAAATCTTTTTCCATAGGAACTTCGACGTAAACAAAAACGGTGTCTGTCTTTATTTCCTTTCCGACCCAGACGAGTTTTTTCGCTTCGGCTCTCTTATCTTTTAAGACGAAGTTTTCGCTTAAATACTCAAAAATAATTTTGTCAATTTCGGGCGTTTTTTCAAGGTCAACACGTTTTTTTGAACGTCGTTCGAGAACCGGAACAAGGTCATGCGTAAAAAGCTGAATGGAAATTTCGGCGAGTTTTTCTTTCTGATTGTAATCAATGCGCGTCAAACTGGTGTGATAAGTATGCGCCGTCACGGTCGAAATTAAAAGCAAAAATACGAGGCTCGAAAATATAATAAAGCGCGTAAATTTCATAAAAATATGAGAAAGATACGAGCAAACATTTTAATTGTCTGCTCGCCGAAAAACAATCCGATTTTTAGATTTTTGCTGTTTTGAAACAGTAATTACATACCTTTCATCGAAGCATTATTCGTTTTCGTTCCGCCGTTTGCCATTTGCTGTGCCATCTGAAGGTGCATTTGAACAACAGGTAAAGTTTTTGCGGCAAAGGATTTTAAGTCTTTATCCGAACCGCCGCTTGCTTCCGTCTGGAAAAGCGTTTTCATTTTTTGATGCGCTTCGACACCCGCCATTTGTATGTACATCCGGTCAAACTCGGTGCCCGAGGCTTGCTGCAATTGACTCATCATCTGCATTTGTTCTTCGTTTGGAGTTTTCGAAAGCGTCATATTTTTCTTCGCGGCAATTTTGTCCAAATTTTTGCCCGCTTTCATATGATCTTTCATCATTTTTGATGCATATTTTTTGACAGCTTTGCTGGTTGATTTTTGCATTGCGAGTTCCGCCATTTGAATTTCGGCTTGCCCGCCCATCGCAGCCATATTCGCAAATTCTGTATCAGACGCGCTCGGCATCATCATTTTGGAATCCATTTTTTTGTCGTTTTTATTCATTTTGTCGCTCATATCGTTCTGCGCCGAAACGAAAGAACTGCCTATCGTTAGAAAAGCAGTCGTAAAAGCGAACATCAGTAGTGATTTGTGCATTTTTCTAATTTTATTTCCCCTTTTTCGTTAATTTATTTCAGCTCTAAAGCCGTTTGTTTGTTTGTTTCAAATTGATTATAAACAATTTATTTGAAAATTGCTCTAAAAAATTATCCCACAATTTTTATTCGAAAAAAAACCTTAAGACGGTTTCACCTTAAGCTTTCCTTTTACGGTGTCCTTGAACCACTAAAAGTCGTCGTTCCCTGCAGCGCGGTAACGTTTCCGGTCATTGTATTTCTACTTACTTCACCGACAAAAGTTAACGCAATCGGCATAGTGGTTTTAACCGTCAAAACACCGTTTCGAAAACTTCCCGATGAAATTTGCATCGCGCCCCGCAGAGATTCGATTGTTCCGGTAACGGTATTTTCCAAAAGCGTTAAATTCAACGTTAAAGCCATTTCTTGCCTGCCCGCGTCAACGGAAATGTTCCACCTTCCCGTTAGACTCGCGTTCGGGTTTATCGGTTACGGCGTTCGCGGTTGATTCGGAACAGGTTGTGCATTGCCGCGCTGACCGGATTTGAAAACTTGAAAGCGCGTCGGAACGACTCGTCGCGGGAAAAAATTGTTATTTAAATCCGTGTCCGCCGTTTCCAGATTCGGGTCAAGCACAATCGCTTTGACTTCTTTTTTCGCAACAATTAATTTTGAAACATTAAAATTATCGTACCGCCAAATCTCTACCGGAACGCGAATTTCTTCGTTCGTTCCGTCCATATACTCGACCTTAAAGATTAGCGGCATCACAAGCCCGCCGACATTTTTTAAATCAACGATATAAAAATAATAACCACCGTTGATGATTGATTTTTCCACGTCGTCGAGCGAGGCGACAAAATCTTGATAATCCTTGCGCTCGATGTCGGTAATTCTGAATTGGTCATTGTCATTGTAAAAATCTCGCAAAGACGGATACAGGTCAATGCGTTTCGGCAAAGATTCGTTACGCTGTTGGGAAAGAGTTTTCGGACGCTCGTTTTCCTGTCTTCTTAATAATTCTTTTTCAACATTCGGATTCTGCGTGTTTATCTGGTAAAGCCGCACGTTTTCAATCGAAATGTCAACGTGGTCGGTCGTGTAAAACCATCCGCGCCAGAACCAATCCAAATCCGTGCCGGAAGCGTCTTCCATTGAACGAAAAAAATCAGCCGGCGTTGGGCGTTTAAATTTCCAGCGCTGCGAATACTGTTTAAAGGCAAAATCGAAAAGCTCACGTCCCATCACGGTTTCGCGCAAGATATTTAACGCCGTCGCCGGTTTTCCGTAAGCATTGTTGCCGAACTGCAAAACCGATTCGGAGTTAGTCATTATCGGAACTTGGTTTTCCGAAATCATATAATCGGTAATGTTTTGCGGCTCGCCGCGACGTGAAGGATAATTTTTTTCCCATTCGCTTTCGGCAAGAAACTGCACGAAAGTATTCAAGCCTTCGTCCATCCAAGTCCACTGCCGCTCGTCGGAATTTACAATCATCGGGTAATAATTGTGTCCGACTTCGTGAATAATCACGGAAATCAAACCGTATTTTGTTTGCGCCGAATATGTTCCGTCCGCGTTCGGACGCGGACCGTTAAAGCAAATCATCGGATATTCCATTCCGCCCACGGGACCGTTAACGGAAATCGCCACCGGATACGGATAAGTGAATGAATAACGCGAATAGACATTTAAAGTATGAATAATGGCGTGTGTCGAGTATTTTTCCCAAAGCGGATTTCCCTCATTCGGATAAAATGACATCGCCATTACTTTGTTGCCTTCGACATTGTGTCCCTGCGCGTCCCAAATAAATTTTCTTGATGTGGCAAAAGCAAAGTCCCGAACGTTATCGCCTTTGAAAACCCAGGTCTTTTTGCCTGTTGGTTTGCTTGATTCATTGGTTTTGGCTTCTTCATTGGTAATCCAGCCGTAAACGTCGTAATAAGCCGCCATTCGGGGAAACCACTGGGCGATTTCATAAATGTAATTTGCGTCGCGCGGAAAGTATTCGTAGCCGGTTCTGCCGCCGAAAATTCGTTGATTATTTATCGCGTAATTCCAATCAACCGAAAAAACAAATGTTCCATTCGGGGCAAGCGGCGTCGGTAAATCAATCCGCAGCATCGTTTTATTTAGCGTATTTCTTAACGGATTTCCTTTCGCGTCCCGAACCGAAGTGATATTAACTCTGCCTTCGTAAGTTCTCGCCACGGTTTGTTCAAGCTGACTTAAAGGAACGCTTCTAAAGTCAGGCGCGGTGCGTGTTGTTTGCGCATCCGAGTCTTTAGCGAAAATATTCTGGTCAATTTGCAGCCAAATATAATTCAAAGTATCGGGCGAAAGGTTTTTATAAGTTACGGTTTCCTTTCCAATTAAACGTTGATTAACATCGTCAATTTCAACGTCAACCACATAATCGGCACGTTGCTGCCAATATCTTGCGCCTGGCGCGCCGCTCGCCGTTCTTTGTTCGTTCGGCGTCGGCAGATTTTCTTCGAGTTGTTTGAATTTATCCGACGGATTTGATTTTGATTGACCAAAAGTAAAAACGGTAAATAGTAAAATTGCTAAAACGGATGCTGATCGAAATAAAGGCATTATAATTTTCTCCTGATTCTTATACGCTAAGAATTTTGTTTATTAAACTGTTACGCAGCGGGAAAGATTTGTTTTTAATTGTAGCCGATAATTTGAGAAATAATAAAGTGAGTTTTAAATTAAGATTTTTGCCACATTACAGCGAGTAACTTTTTTAATTTTACCGACGACGTATTATTGTTGCTGTTCGCTGCTAATAGCCATTGCAACGGCATTTTCGATTTTCATTTTGCTTCCTTGCTGAAACAATTTAGAAAAATTTTCCTCGGTCAATACGGAATTTAGATCGGCAAGATAAGTATCGCGGAAAAGGCGTTCGGCGGGTTCTGTATCAAAGCCGAGTGATTCGCGTAAATGTTCGGCGGCGCCAGCGAGTTGCGCCGCACAATCAATAATTTCCTTTTTTAATGGCAAGAGCGGCAAAACCGTCTAGAGAATAGGAGAGAGTAATTTTCTCTCTTAACTCCTGAGCCATCCTTAAACCTTCTGCGAAACGCGAGCGCGCCGTTTCATAATCGCCTAAGGCAAAAGCGATTGCTCCCAAATTGTTCAACGTGCAGCCAACTCCTTGTTTATTGCCAAGCTCGCGGCACATTTTCAGAGATTCTTCAAAAAGCGGACGCGCCGCCGCATAATCACCTTCGACCCGCGCTAAATCTCCCAGTGCGTTGAGCGAAACGGCTATTCCAAACTTCTCGTCTATCTCGCGGCTGATTGCCAAGGCTTCTTCATAGAATTTTCGCGCCGCCGCGAAATCACCCTGCCCTTTCACCACCGCCGCCAAGCCCCTGTTTGCCACGGCGATTTGTCGCAAATCGTTTGACTCTTTGCCCGCCGTCAAACCTTCTTGATATGCTTTTTGCGCCGCGGCGAAGTCGCCCTGAAACCGTGCCGCCTGACCAAGCCCGCTGAACAGCTTAAAACGCGCTGCGGCAGGTGTGCCGCCCGCTCGCTCTAATGCCGTTTCAAACCATTCGCGTCCTTCGGTCAGTTGGTTGCGTAAAACCCAGAAATCTCGCAGCGCGCCCGCCAAATTCACTGCCGTTTCCGTATCGCTCGCCGCCGCCCAAAAAAATGCGGCGCGGAAGTTGTTATGTTCTTCTTCAATCAAGGCAAGCCATTTTGCGCCTTGCCCTCCCAGAATTTCAGGCTCGGCAGCTTGCGCCAATTTTAGAAAAAACGTCGCGTGATTTCTTCGTATCAGTTCGCCTTCGTTGCTCGTCGCTAAAATCTCCTGCGCGTATTCGCGGACGACTTCAAGCAGGCGAAAACGCGATTCACCGTTTGCCGTTTCCGTTTGCTTAACCAGATTGTTTTCAATTAGCGAAGTTAAACTATTGAGCGTGTCAATTTCATCAGGCGAGCAAATTGATTCAACCGCTTCAATCGTAAAACCGCCCGCGAAAACAGCTAAACGTCGAAACAAAATCTTTTCATCCGCTTCCAGCAAATCATAGCTCCACGCGATTACGCCGCGCATTGTTTGCCGCCGCGCGGGTAAATCCTTCGAGCCGCCGGTAAGCAGTTTCAGACGATTCTCCAATCTGGCTGAAATCTGTTCGGGCGAGAGAATTTTGATTCGCGCGGCGGCAAGCTCTATCGCCAACGGCAAACCTTCCAAACGCAAACAAATTTCGGCAATAACCGGAGCGTTTTCGTTGGTCGGCGCGAAATTCGGTTTGATTGATTTTGCCCGTTCGAGAAAAAGTTTGACCGATTCAAATTCGGTTAAATTTTCAAGCGAAGTTTGCGCGGCGTTATCCGGTAAATCAAGCGGCGGCACGCAAAACTCGCGCTCGGCTTGAATTTTCAGCATGGCGCGACTCGTTACTAAAATTTTTACCAGCGGCGCGTTGTCGAGAATTTCAGTAAAAAAAGGCGCGGCTAAAACAACTTGCTCGAAATTGTCGGCGACGAGCAGTATTTGTTTCGCTTGCAAAAAATTCTTCAGCATTTCAACAATAGATTTTCCGCTCGCTTCTTTTACGCCGAGAGTTTGCGCGATTGTTGGCGCGACTAATTCCGCGTTTCTCATTGCGTCGAGCGCGACGAAAAATGCGCCGTCCAAAAATTCCGGCAGCATTCGCAAAGCGATTTCCTGCGCTAGACGGGTTTTGCCCGTTCCGCCGACGCCGGTTAAAGTCAACAGCGTTGTTTTCGGTTGCAGCAACAGATTTTCGATTTCGGCAATTTCCCTTTCGCGCCCGATGATTGCAGAGTTCGGCGCGGAAAGATTATTTGGAACACTGGTTAAATAAGTGGCGTATTCCGGCGCGATTTCTTCTTCGTTCGTTTCCTCAACTATCTGCCGGATTTGCGTTCTCATGCGACGAGTCAAAACAATTTCGCTTTCCAGCTTTATTTCTTCTACCTCTGCGCGAAAACGATAGCCACGCTTTGGAAATGTTTCGATAAACTGCTCACCGCTCGCGTGAAGAATTTTCCGCAGGCGCGAGATATTAGAAGTTAAGTTTGTTTCCTCGACAAACGAATCCGCCCAGATGGTTTCTATAATTTCGTCTTTCGAGAGCATTCGATTGTTGTTTTTGACGAGCAGCAAAAGAGTCTCGAAAACCTTCGGTGTGAGCGGCACTATTTCGCCTTCGCGCAGCAGAAG
>JAIVJJ010000103.1 GCA_020200095.1 Acidobacteriota bacterium
AGACAAGGACGGCAACGATATTTTCTTAAAAGACATCTGGGCGACGGCCGAAGAAGTCGGCGAACTTCTCGAATCCGCTTTCGACCCGGAAACTTTCAAACGTCTTTACAGCGAATTTGCCGAACAAAATCCTTTGTGGAACGAGATTCCCTCACCGATCGGCGCGGTTTATGAATGGGACAAGGAATCAACTTATATCCAAGAACCGCCGTATTTTGAAAATTTTTCGATGAACGCCGGAGAATTTTGCGATATTAGAGGCGCGCGGGTGATGGCAATCTTTGGCGATTCGGTAACGACCGACCACATCTCGCCCGCGGGTTCGATTAAACCGACTTCGCCCGCCGGACTTTATTTGCAGGAACAGGGCGTCGAACCGCAAAACTTTAACTCTTATGGCTCACGGCGCGGCAACCACGAAGTAATGGTGCGCGGAACATTTGCCAATGTTCGTACCAAAAACTTAATGGTCGCTCCCGTCGAAGGCGGTTTTACCTGTTACCAGCCGGTAAAAGAGGAAATGAGCATATATGACGCGGCAATGCGTTACTGTAACGAAAACGTGCCTTTGCTGGTTTTTGCCGGGCAGGAATACGGCACGGGTTCTTCGCGTGATTGGGCAGCAAAAGGAACTCGTCTTTTAGGCGTGAAAGCTGTTATCGCCGAATCTTTTGAGCGCATTCACCGTTCAAATCTGGTGGGAATGGGCGTTTTGCCGTTGCAATTTAAGGAAGGCGAAAATGCACAGACTTTAAATCTTGACGGCACGGAAACTTTCGATTTAACTGGACTTGAAAACGGCGAAGTTAAACCGCGCCAGAATGTAACCTTGCAGATAAATCGCGCCAACGGTGAAACGGAAGAAACTCAATTGACTTTAAGAATTGATACTCCGATAGAAGTTGATTATTACCAGCACGGCGGGATTCTTCCGTATGTTTTACGCGAATTGATAAATGGGTAAATAAGTGTTGAACTGTGAGTTGTGAATTATAAGTGGTAAATTCAGCAAGATGATTGCACCTTGCCACATAGTTTACCACTCATAGTTTATAATTCACCGCTAATTAAGATGGAACGAACCAGAACCGGCTCAATCAATATCTTCAAAGATTTAGTTAAAGAAGCATCAAAAAATCTGTTAATGAGTTCTCCCGCATTTCGGAAATGGCGCGCTACGCGCCCGAGAGCAGGCGCATATTATACGGGAAGCGATGAAGAGCTTGAGCGTTACGCCTTTTTAGGCTTAAATCTACTAAGAAAATATGTTGGAGACATCAAAGGAAAGAGTATCTGCGAAATTGGCGCGGGCGATTTTCTTACATCGGGCTTATCAATGCTCGCCGCCGGCGCGGAACGTTACGCCGTCATTGATAGGTTTCTTGGTGATTACAGCGGCGAAATTGCTAAAAAATGGTACGGCGGAATTGCCGACCAATGGACAAAATTTTATCCTGAAATCACTTGGGCAAAGGATATAAAAGCTGAAGATTTTCCAGAAAATTACACCTCTCGCCTCGAACTCATCACGCAGCCGATTGAAACTGCGACAACCAAAAACAAATTTGACATTGTTTGCTCATTTCAAGTCGGCGAACACATCACAGACATCAACGCTTTTGCCAGGATGAACAAACGTTTACTGGTTGAGGAAACCGGGGTGGCTTTGCATCGTGTTGATTTCGGACCTCACGATAGTTGGTTTTATTATGCTGACCCGCTTACGTTTCTGCGCTTTCCCGAAAAGCTCTGGAGTTTAGCCGGCTCAAATCGCGGCACGCCTAACCGCTTTCGTCACCACGAATTTATGGAAGCATTTGAACGCGCCGGATTTGAAGTAGATTTAGTTGACGTTGCCTATTTCGACGAAAAAACAATAGACTTTGCCCGGCTCCAGCCAAAGTTTCAAACAATGCCGCGCGAATCAATGCTCGTCGGCACGGCGATGTATCTTCTGCGCCAAAAAAAGTTATAAATTGATTTGAGGAGATAATAATGATAATAACGACGGGGAACGATGTGGCGGGGAAAGAAATAATCGGATACTTGGGTGTGGTGCGCGGAATTGTCGTTCGCAGCCCAAGCATTTCGCAAGGATTTATCGGCGGTTTGAAATCAATTGTTGGCGGCAACATCGAGGAAATATTTGAGAGCTTTCGGTGCGAGATATTCGGTGATTCCGATGGCTTTGCGCTCTGTTCCGTCGGATAAAGTTAAAATCATTTCACTCAAAAACCTAAGGTAGAAGAAACTCGAATCAATAATTTTCATCTGCTTGACAGATAGTCGCACGTTGTCCTCGGAGGTAAACTGCAAGCTCTTCGGATATTTTATCCCGAATTTATCGCGCCTGAAATTTTGCGCGTCAAACGCCGCGTCTCGTTCGCACAAATTACCATATTGAACGATTAGAAGTTTTGTCGTCGAGTAATCTTCGCCGCGTTCTTTGTAACGGTAGAAAATTGCCGTCGCGTCGGAAAAATGCGCTCGTCCCCATTCCCAATCGGAGACCGTTTTGGGAAGCCAGCGATTGTCCAAATTATGGTCGTGGTAACCCGTGCCGCGAAAATGAACGGTGTCCAGACTTTTTTCGTTGTCGTCCGAAACGCTGATTCTGCCAGTTACATCCGCGCGTGAAACGGCTAAATTCCAGATATGCGCATCGTTAAGATTGATAGTTTTGTGGGGCAAAAAATCGCTTTCCACGGACAGCCATTCAAAATGAGCTTCCAAATTTCGATTTTTGCGGAGTTTGGCGTTTATTGAGAGGATATAACCGGAGCCATATGGCGCGGCTTCGAGACGAAAAAAATTTCTGCCAATCTGACACGACGGTGAATTTTCGCTGGCGGAAAAATCTTCAGACGGAAATTCGTTAATAGCACGATATTTAACCTTGCCGTCGCGGTAGTATGTGAAAGCTATTGCGGGAAAAAGATTTGCGGCTTGCTCTTTTGATTTTGTGAAAAATTTTTTGAGTTTTTGGGAAAGCCTTTTTTGTTTTCTGTTGTGCTCGTTGTAGCGCGGCGAGAAAATAAAATTATCAAGAAAAATAATCACGACCGCGTCGCGTCCGTCCTCGCTGAGAGCGTCGAAATACCACCATTCAAACGCTTCCGGATTGGCTTTTTGATGCCAAACGTCTTCTCTTATGCTGGACGCAAATGAAAATCTTTCCGTCTGAACTTGTTTTGCTGCCGTAGCCATTTTGGTTTTTTATAAAAGATAAGTTAAAAAAGCGATTAAAGCATCGCAGAAATTGAGATTTATGGCAAACTTTTTTTCGGCAAATGAATCTCTAAGATTATAAATACGGCTCTTCCCGAATTTCGAGAAAAAAAGGAGAACAAAATGAAAAAGGAAACAAAAGCGATTTTGCTTGGTTTATTTTTAATGATTGGGCTTTTTGTTACGGCGTGTCCGCAACGCACGAGTATCGCTAACATCGAATCTAATCCTTCAAAATATTACGATAAAGAAGTAGCAGTCGCGGGAACGGTCGAAAACAGTTATGGCTTGTCAATTCCGATTATCGGGCGAGGAGGCGGAATCTACAAAGTACACGATGGAACCGGCTCAATCTGGGTTGTAACTCAAAAAAGCGTTCCTTCAAAAGGCGCAAGAGTCGGCGTCAAGGGCAGAATCCAAAACGGTTTGAATTACAATGGAAAAAATTACGGTCTTGGATTAATTGAAGACGATAGACGCTTTAGATAACGAAAAAGTGGAAAACGAAAAATGGATAGTTGATAATGAATACAAATTATCGGCTATCCGTTTTTTGTTATGAGAACTTTTATTGAATCAATTGACCGAGAATTTTCAAACCTTCACTCACATTCGTGCGAACTTGTCCAAAAAATTCCTGATGAAAAACTTTTTTGGCAGCCGAAGAAAACTCAAGCGTTATTTCCGGCAAATTCGTGCGGTGAACTTGTCTTGCGAAGCGCGGGAAAAGTCGAACAAACATTTGGCGGAATTACCGCGAAACTTTGGGACGACCCGTTTGAATGGACTTTGCCTGAAACGCTTTCGACAACCGATTTGATTTTGGAATATCTGGCGGAAGTCGAAGAAACACGGCAAAAAGGATTTACGCTTTTTCATTCGGACGCGGATTTGCGCCGCGAACTGCCTGCGCCTGAAACATTAAAAACAATTTTCGCGCTTTTAATCGAAACACTTGCCCGCGCCGAACATTTCCAAGGTCGCGCCTTTGCTGTTTTTCAGGTATTTTCGGAAGAGAAGTTGCCAAAAATTTAACTTGGAGCACAGTCGAATCTTACGCTCCGACGAATAACGCTCTTTGAGGGTAGAACTTTTTAACCGAATCGCTCGTAGGTTAAAAAGTATTAAAAATCTTTCACAAACTGGAGAAAAAATTATGTTTTGCCCGCGTTGCATTCAGGAACAAATTTCCGAAGAGACAAAATTTTGTTCGCGTTGCGGTCTTCCGCTCGGACTCGTTGCGGAAATTCTTGCAAACGGCGGATTTCTGCCGTTGCCAGCCGAGACGAAAAAAAATAAAAAGCGGTTGACTCGCAAAAACGGATTATACTTTTCGCTGTTATGGTTTATGCTTTTTTCGATGATTTTGACTCTTTTTTGGGCTATTGTGGGTGTGGAGGAGTTAGTAGCTACCTGCGCGGTTACGGGAACAATTGGCGGACTGGTTTTGGTTATCGCGTCTTTTGCCTTTTTGAGGAAAGAGCCTAAAAGTCCAACTTTTACTAATCAAGAATTACCGAATATAAATCCAAAAAATCTTTCTCAAGCAAATCAAACGGCTTTGCCACCCCAGCAAACTCAGCCCGCGCAAAGTTACGCTCCTCCGACAAATATGTGGAAAGCGCCGAACACAGGCGAACTGACTCAGCCCCGAAGCGTAACGGAAGGAACGACAAAGTTATTAAAACATGATGAATAATGTTTCAAACCAGGAGAAAATTTATGTATTGTCCACGTTGCGGTCAGGAACAAGTATCAAGTGAAACAAAGTTTTGTTCGCGTTGCGGATTTTTACTGACAGGCGTTCTAGAGTTGATTTATAACAATGGATTATCGCTTCAAACTCCGGGCATTTCAGAAATTAAAGGAATTTCGCCAAGAAAGAAAGGTCTCAAGCAAGGCGGACAGTTGTTGTTTCTCTGCCTGATGATAGTTCCAATTATTGGAATTATCTCAGCTGCATTAAATTTTAACCCAGCCTTTTTCATAATAACGGGATTATTAACTTTTTGGGGCGGGGTTTTGCGAATGCTTTATGCGCGCATTTTCGAGTCAAATGAGCCGAGTGAAGAAAGTTTGAAAACCGGAATTTTTAGTTCTGCGCGGAAACTATTAAATAAAAAACAAAAGGCGGATACTTTACCGCCCAATCAATCACCCTTTGATAATCCCTACGTTCCGCCGGTTACAAACAATTGGCGCGATACCAATGATTTAATTCGCCCAAGCGTTACCGATCATACAACTAAATTGCTGGAAAAAGACAAATAATTTGCTTCTGCTATTACTGCTGCGTCGGCGGCGTTGTTTGAACTCCTTTGATTCCGGTAAAATCGTAAGTTATATAAAGATTTACCGCGTTGTCTTTGATTTCCGAACGAACGTCTTTAACTTTTGCGGCAAGCGTTCCGTCTGATGCGGCAATCGGCAAATTTAAAGCCAACTGCTGCCCGCGCAAAACCGTAATCGGATTGACGCGCTGATTAAGCGAAGATTGCACAAACGGTGTTACAATACCGCCAATAATCGGTGAAACCCCGTCTAGGTTTACGGTTTCGACTTCGATTTGTCCGAAAACCGTTTGTTGCGCTTCATCGAAATTTAGTTTCAGATTTGCCTGCGCCCAACCCGCAAACTGCATACAATTCCCCAACAAATATTTGCTTCCACTAAAAGCGAGCGGAGCGTAAAGTTTTCCATTTTCCAGCCGAACGCCGGTCGTTACGCCGCTACCTTCTTGTTTGAGAGTAATTTTACTATCGCAGCCATTTTCCGTTTGCTGAAAAGCCGCAAAAGAGGCTTGCCAGTTTTCTTTTTGAAGCGGGTTTTGATTTGAACCCAACGGAAATGCGGGCGCGTTCATGTCACGAAAAATTGTTCCGAGAACCGTATCGAAAAATTGTTGGTTTAAAACTCGCGCCTAATAGAAATATCAAGAATTTGCTCATTTTTTTTGTAACCGAAATGTTTAGAGTTCAAGAAATTTTTCTTAAACTCTAAACAGATAATTTATTATGGTGTCTGCGAAGCCGTTGGGTATGCTGAAGCCGTGGGAGAAGGCGCGGCTTGCTGCGTTTGCGCGCTTTTCAACATTTGAGTGACAATAGCCGTTGCAGCGCTGAAAAACAGGTCAACTTGCTGGCGAATTTGTTCGGGCGGAACTTTTGCAAAATCCGTCGGTTCGGCAAAAAGACTTGGCTCGGCAGTTGTCCGAATATTATTTATTTCAGTTACGAGACTCGCGCCTTTGATGCCTTGAACGCTTCCTTGCGATTCAGAATTAGTGAACGAACGAAGCGGCAAGCCCGTTTCCTTGTCAACGATGATAAAGGATTCGGTTTCGAGCTGTCCGGCTTGCGATTTGGTGTCAGTCGTAGCGGCGTAACGGTATTTAATCGCGTCGCGCCCGTCAACTTTTCCCTCTTCGACGCGCTCGATGCCTTTTAAATTATTCAGTTGTTTAACGATTTGTTCGGGCATCATTAAGCTGCGAACTTCAAAGCCGAGCGCTTCTTTGGTTAATTCGGCGTATTGTTTGCGCTGCGGCATAACGACAAATTGTTTTCCGCCGCGTTCGAGATAAACTAATTTTTCACCGTTCGGCATCGCAAATTCCATCCGGCGGTCAGCGCCGTTGCGGGCAACTTCGGCTTTTATCGGCTGCGTCGCAACCTTTTGATCGCCTGAAGTTTCAAATTTCAACATAACGGTCGCTTGATATTGGTCAGGTTCTTTACTTTCGATGACAGTTGTATTGGTTGTCACAGTCGTCGAAACGTTTCCGACGGTAACAGTGTTACCGTTGGTTGATACATTTACATTTGTGTTAGCAATTGTATTAGCAATTGTCCCATTGCTATTTGTCGAGGCGGGACAGCCCGCACCGAAAATTGCCGCAAGAGGCAATATTAACAAAGAAAAATTTCTTAATTTGTTTTTCATTTTTTGATTCTCCCTTTCAAAACTGTTTTACAAGATTACCATATTTCGCCTTTTTAAAGTTGTTTTTTCGGCTGATTTTTAGTAACCGACTGCTTCGCCGTCGCCTCGTGAATCAATCGCACCAAGCCGCACTCCGGTTTTTTCCTCGATTGCAATTCCGGTTGCCTGAGCGATATTGGTAGGTCTTTCGGAAAATTTATGACCTAAATTTTCCAGTATCTTGCGCGTGTCCGCACTCATTCCGTAAGGCTCAAAAAGAATTTCGTCGGGAAGCCATTGATGATGAACGCGCGGCGCGTCAATCGCCTGCTGAATGTTCATATCATGGTCAATCATATTAATTGTTGATTGCAAAACGGCAGAAATTATGCGCGGACCGCCGCGCGCGCCGAGCGCAAACCACAGTGAGCCGTCTTTTCTTAGAACAATTGTTGGCGTCATCGAAGAAAGTGGACGTTTCCCGCCTTCGACGCGGTTTCTTTCGCCTTGAATCAAGCCAAACAAATTAGGCGCCGTATAAATCGTTTATTGTGTAAGTGTTTGTAACAACATTTCCGTCAGCGTCAACAACTGTAAAATGCGTCGTTTCAGTGGGTTCTTTGCCGTTTACTTTTCCGGCTCGAATGTCTGAGCTTTTCGAGGCTTTTTTCAAATCAATTGTTTTAAGTCTTTGAGAAGCGTAATTTTTATCAATCAATCCGGCAGTCGGAACATCCGCAAAATCCGGGTCGCCCAGCCATTCCGAACGGTCGGCGAAAGCGCGGCGCATACCTTCGGTCAAAATGTGATATTTTTCCGAAGAAGCCCAACTCATTCGGCGCAAATCGTATTTTTCCAAAATGTTCAGCGTTTGCAGCAGAACAATTCCGCCCGAAGACGGCGGCGGCATCGAGATAATTTCATAACCTCGGTAAGTGCCGCGAATCGGCGTTCTTTCTTTCGGTTGATAATTTTTCAAATCCTCCAAAGTTATCAAACCGTTATTCGCCTTCATATCGGCGGCGATAAGTCGGGCAGTTTGTCCTTCATAAAATTCCCGCGCGCCTTGTTTTTGCATTCTTCCGAGCGTTTGTGATAGTTCGGGCTGTTTAAAGACATCGCCTTCGGCGTAAAATTTTCCGCCGTTGAGAAAGATTTTTTTGCTCTCTTCGTATTTTCCGAGATTTTCTTTGTAAGATTTAAAGAGATTTGCCAGGCGGTAACTTAAAACGTAACCGTTTTGCGCGAGCTTTCGGGCAGGCTCAACCAGTTGAGCCCACGATAATTTCTTTGAACCGTATTTTTGAAATGCCAAATCCAGACCGGCTGGAGTTCCCGGAACGCCCGCCGCGCGATAACCGATTGTCGAAGAGCCTTCGCCTTTTATAAGTTCGCCTTTTTCGTTTATAAAAATATTGCGTGTCGCTGCGCGCGGCGCCATTTCGCGGTAATCAATCGCGGTGGTTCTGTCATCGTCAAAACGAATCAACATAAAACCGCCGCCGCCCAAGTTTCCGGCTTCCGGATAAACAACGGCTAAAGCGAGCGCAACGGCAATCGCCGCGTCAACCGCATTACCGCCTTTTTTCATCACATCAACACCGATTTGGGAAGCTAATTTGTGCTGCGAAGCGACCATCACGTGCTTTCCGCGCACCGGTTCGCCCCATGC